>CAZADH010000008.1:0-7316 GCA_964483805.1 uncultured bacterium | reverse complement strand
GAAGAGACCCGGCGCTTCCAGTTGAACTCCTGGTCCCGCGAGGTCATGGACGAGTGCCAGGTGGCCGGCCAGCCCACCACGTACGATCTCGACAAGACCGGCATCTGGGGCGAGGTCGTGCGGCAGCGCCGGCCGATCGTGGTCAACGACTTCGCTGCCGACAACCCGCTCAAGAAGGGCTATCCCGACGGCCACGTGCGCCTGCAGCGCTTTCTGAGCGTGCCGGTCGAGCGCAACGGCCGCATTGTCGCGGTCGCCGGCGTGGCCAACAAACCGGGTGACTACGGCGAAACCGATGTGCTCGAACTGACCCTGCTCATGGATGCGGTCTGGAAAACAGTCGAAACGACACGCAACGAGGAAGCCCTGCGCCAGAGCCAGGAACGGTTGCGTAGCATATTTCGTATTGCTCCCACCGGCATCGGTCTGGTCTGCAACCGCGTGCTCACCGAGGTGAACTCGCGCATCTGCGAGATGACCGGTTACCGCGCCGACGAACTGATTGGCCACAGCGCCCGCATCCTTTATCCCACCCAGGAAGCGTTCGACTTTGTCGGCACCGAGAAATACCGCCAGATTCGCGAGAAGGGGACCGGCGTCGTCGAAACCGTGTGGCGTCGCAAAGATGGTCGCCTGATCGACGTGCTCCTGGCCTCGACACCGCTCGACCCGAGTGATCTCACACGCGGCGTGACCTTCACCGCTCTCGATATCACCGACCGCAAGCAGGCCGTCGAAGAGCTGCGCGAGAACCAGCAGCGGCTCCTGTTCTTGCTCAAGAATTCGTCCGACAGCGTGGTCATTCTCGACGCCGACGGGTCGCAACGGTACGTCAGTCCGTCGGCCGAACGCATCACCGGGTTTCCCGTGGCCGAACTCCAAGGCAAAAGCCTGCCCCAGATCATCCATCCCGATGACCTGGCCACCGTCGCGAAAGCCTGGGACGAGTGTCTCGCCCACCCCGAACGAACGGTCACCGTGCAGTATCGGCACGTCCACAAAACCCGCGGGTGGGTGGTGTCCGAGGCCATCGCCCAGAGTTTTCTCGCCGAGCCATCGGTCAACGGCGTCGTAGCCGCCGTTCGCGACGTCACCGAGCGCACCCGCGCCGAAGAAGAACGCCGGCGCTTGCAGGACCAGCTCAACCAGGTCCAGAAAATGGAGTCGATCGGACGCCTCGCGGGCGGCGTCGCCCACGACTTCAACAACATGCTGGGCGTCATTCTCGGCCAGGTCGAATTAGAACTCGCCCGTCTCGCCCCCGAGAATCCGCTTCATGCCGCGCTGAGCGAGATTCAGAAAGCGGGCCAACGGTCAGCCGACCTGACCCGGCAACTGTTGGCTTTTGCCCGGCGCCAGACCGCGACACCACGCATTCTCGACCTCAACCAGACCGTGGCCGGCATGCTCAAGATGCTCGAGCGGCTCATCGGTGAAGGCATCCAGTTGCACTGGTCACCGGGGCAGATCCCCGGGCTCGTGCGCATCGATCCGTCGCAGGTCGATCAGATTCTCGCCAACCTGTGCGTCAACGCACGCGACGCCATCGGTGAATTGGGCCGGGTGACCATCGAAACCGACATTGTGCTGGTCGATCAAGCCTTCTGTGCGAGCCACGCCGATGCCGTCCCCGGCCGGTATGTCGTCCTGTCGGTCAGTGACACAGGGTGCGGCATGACACCGCAGGTCAGATCGCGTCTGTTCGAGCCATTCTTCACGACGAAAGAGCAGGGCAAGGGCACTGGCCTGGGCCTGGCCACCGTCTGGGGCATCGTCCGGCAGAACCAGGGCTTCATCGATGTCGAGACCGAACCCGGCGAGGGTGCAACATTTCGTATGTATCTGCCAGAGCAGGCCCAGACCCCGACGCCGGCTCCTCAGGAACCACCGACCACGCCCGCATCGTCCGGCACCGGCGTGGTCCTGCTCGTCGAAGACGAGCCGATGATCCTGAAACTCGCCGCCCTGATGCTCGAGCGCCTGGGCTACACGGTCATCGTCGCGCCGACCCCCGAAGAGGCGATCCGCCTCGCCCGCGAGGCAACCGGTCCCATCGATCTGCTCATGACCGACGTGGTCATGCCGGGGATGAACGGGCGCGATCTGGCGCGCACGCTCCAGAGCCTGTGCCCGACGATCAAGTGCCTGTTCATGTCGGGATACACGGCCGACGTCATCGCCCACCACGGCGTTCTCGACGCGGGTGTGCATTTCATCCAGAAACCGTTCTCGGTCAACGAGCTGGCCACCCGTGTGCGCGAGGCACTGGCGGAATAGGGCGTTTCCGGTCAGTGCTCCCGCGCGCCCGCGTCTTCTGCCGGCACATCGGCAGGCCCCGGATACAAGGTGGAGCAGTTGCGCCCACGCCGTTTTGACTTGTAAAGACACTGGTCAGCCATGCGGATCATCGTCGATTTGTCTTCGGTATGCATCGGACACGTCGAGACGCCCAACGAGATCGTCACCTTGAGCACCTCGCCTTGCGGACCCGGCACCGTGGTCGCCTCGACCCGCTTGCGCAGCCGCTCGGCCAGGTTGAACCCGTCTTCGCCACCGGTCTCGGGCGCGATGACGGCAAACTCTTCGCCGCCGTAACGACAGGGGATATCGACGTTGCGGCGCACGGTGTCACTCAGAACCCGGGCAACCTTGCGCAACACCATGTCACCCGTCTGGTGGCCGTAGGTGTCGTTGAACTTCTTGAAGTGATCGATGTCGAACAGGATCAGGCTCACCGTCGCATTGTAACGGCGGGCGCGAATGATCTCTTCATCGAGGCGGATCTGGAAATACCGATGAATGAAGAGACGCGTCAGACCATCGGTAATCGACAATTCGTATAATTTTGCATTCTCGATGGTCACCGCCGCCAGTGTGCCGAGGGCTTCGAGCAGACTGCGATCGTCTTCGCTAAATCCACTGTTTTCACCCGATTTGTTGGTGATATTCAAAACGCCGATCGCCTGCTCATTCACCGCCAGCGGCACGCAAAGCAGATTTTTGATCGTCGTTTCGATTGGCATGTTGCCGTCATTACCAGTGCGGGCAAAACGCATATCACCAAAACCCTCGTTGGCAATGATGCTCTTGCCCTCAGCGAACACCCGCCCGGCGATGCCTTCGCCGGGGGCGATGAGCCGACGCTTCGGGTTGCCCTCTTCGTCGACCTCGATGGGGATTTCGGTGCCGCGGGCCTTGACCAGTTCGACGCGCAACCCCGACAACTCGGAGTTGTAGAGCATGATCGAACCCCGCTCGGCATCGAGGGCGCCGAGGGTCTGGTCGAGAATGTAGTTGAGCAACTGGTCGCGGTTGTTCATGAAGTTCATGCCGCCGCTCACCTTGAACAAGGTGTGCAGTTCGAACAGCTTGCGGCCCAATCGTTCGCTCATTTCCTGGAAACTGCGGCCGAGAATGCCCAGTTCGTCGGTGCGATTGGCGGCAGCGGCCAGCGCCACCGTCTGTCCATCGAGCACGGCGCGGATGCGCTCCGGCGCCTGTTCACCCGGGCTGCCCGCCCGCAATGCCTGCATGAGTCCGGCGGCCATGTGGGTCAGCCCCTGAATCGGCCGGATCAGATAAGATGCCAGGACCAGGCCCAGCACCCCGGCCAGCAACGCACACACGACAGATAGCAATACAAGATATTGCGCCAGAATGCCATGCAGATTGCCGGCCAGCGCTTGCGGCACCGAGGCCAGCAACAACATGCGACCGTCGACCAGACCTCTGACTTCGCGCACCAACGTGAAATACTGCCGGCCGAGAAACTCCTCGGTGAGCATCACCGCCTTGGCGCCACGCCGGCCGGTGTCGATGACATCGGAGGCCAATTGCGGCAGATCGCCGTTGATGATGCGTCGGCTGTCGATGTCCATCAACGAGGTGATCGCCCGTTTGCCGGCGATGCCGATGGTCAGCTCGACATTCGACAGCTCGCGCAACGGATCGAGAAAGTTGTACGGCACCACCCGGCGGGCGAGAATGACCGCAGGGGCCTGCCCGTACACGCGCACGCCGACACCGCACTCGAGGTAGAGCAAATCGTCGCGGGCATACTGCGACACCAGTTCCATGCGGGCGCCCCGTTCGCGCAACCCCGGCGAGAATTCCTCGCCCTGTCGCGGCGGCATGTGGCTGACCAGCAATGCCGGCCCCGTCCCGGGGAAGATCTCGATGCGCGACAGCTCCTCGCGCCGCAGAAACTCCTGCACATGCGCCCGCAATGCGTCGTGGCCGGCATCGCGCAACAACGCGAGAAACACCGGATCGTTCGAGAAATCTTTGACCCGCACGGCGAGTCGCTCGCGGGCGTCATCGAGAGCAATCGCCGCCGCATCGAGCGAACGGGCCAGCCGTTCCTGCACTTCGGCACGCGTGGCGTTGTCGACCTCGGCGAGGATCAGCCGGGAGGTGACCAGCAGCGGCAGCACCATCACCACCAGCATCAACAGGATGAGCTTCGGCGTCAGACCGACCCGCATCGTCTTCACGAACCGACCTCGCCGGCCGCCGTCATCACTGCCTCGCTCATTCGGTCAGCCGGATGATCCGGCTGGACGTGGCCAGCGTCACAGTGCCACTGGCGGCCAAGCGCTCGAGATAGGTCTTGACCACCTCGCGTTGCGACGGGCCGATCTCGAGATTGCGCCCCTGTTTGAACGGCCGGAATTCGTCGCCACCCTGCACGAGAAAGCTGTTGGTGCTCACCCGATAGCGCCGGCCGGGCTCGAGCGGCGCGCCGCCGATCTCGATCGAGCGCAACTCGAAGCGGTCGGCGGTCCAGTTGACGAAGCGGTAGGCACCGCCGGAAATCTGCAAAACGCCGCGTTTCATCGACGCCGACACGGTCAGAATCTCGCGCAGCTCCTCGCCGGTGAGATCCATGGCAATGACCTGGTTATCAAAAGGCAATACGTTGTAAAGATCACCCAGGGTGACCACACCGCCGCGCAGGTCGGCCTGAATGCCGCCGCTGTTCTGCAAGGCCACGTCGGCTTTCGCGTATTCGCGCATCGCATCGGCGATCAGGTTGCCGATCGGGCACTCGTCGTAATAGGCCTTGTGGGCCTCGCTGGCCAGGTCGCAGATGCGGGCCGATTTGATCTGGTCGATCTTGGCCACCGCCCGGTTGATTTTCGCGGCAGTATCGGCATCGGGCGTCAACGATGCGCAGGCGATCGGCAGCACCTCGTACGACCAGGTGGCGATCTTGCGAGTGGCCGGATCGAGGTCGAGGGCGACGTGGTAAAGCTCCTTGCCCTGGTTGTAGCCACCGACCTTCGGCACGAGGATGCCGTCGCGCAGCGGCATGCCCGCCGGCCGCTGGTCGAACACCAGCATCGTCACCACATCGGGGCGGGCTTCCTTGATCGATTCCCACTCGTCGGCTTCCATGCGTTCTTCGTCGCTGAGGCTGAGCAATACAATCAGTTGCACCCCTTGCGCCCGCAACTCGGCCACTTTCGCGGCGATCCAGGTGCGCGGCACGCGAAAATCAAGGCCCTCGACGCTGTCGCGCATGACCATGGCCGGCGTGCGCGTCGGGGTCAGTCCGATCACGGCGATCGAATACTGCCGCCCCGCGGCCACGACGACCTCGCGTTTGACGAAAGGCAACGATTGCTGCGTCCCGGCCTCAGTGATGTTGGTGCTGAGAAACGGAAAATTCGCTTGTCGCGACAACTCGGCCAGTTGGTCGCGGCCGAAACTGAACTCGATGTTGCCAACCAGCATGGCGGTCAGTCCATACGCGTTCAGCGCTTCGATCACTGCCTTGCCCTGGGTAAAATACGCTTCGGGCGTGCCCGACAACTCGCTGCCCACCGACAACGCGAGCACCGGTTCATTGGGGTATTTCGCCCGGACCTGCGCGAGCAATGCCGCCGTGTACGCCGCCCCGCCCACCTTCAGGTCTTTGTACGGCGGGAAGCGGCAGACGTAGGGCACGATGTTGCCCTTCGACACGCCCGTAAATACAAGATGCACACGATCGGGACCACTGCCGCCGCAACCGGCGCATCCCATGATGTTCGAGATCATCGCCACCGCAGCCACCGCCACAAACACCGCCATCAGGCGCATCAGCCACGCTGATCGCGGGCCGACGGCCATGCCGCGAAAACCGCTGGAATTGCTTCGTCCCGGGGTGTCTGACATGCCGACGATTATAGCCGCAAGCCGCGGTGGTGACAAGCCGGCATCATCGCCAATGACAGAACCACCGCCCCGGTGACCTGCACCGGCAGCGGTGGTTCTTCGGTTCGGGGCGGGCAAACGCCCCGAATTCAGTGGCGGATTACAGCTTCTTCAGCTCGGCGAGGCGATCTTTCCACTCGCTGCTCTTGCCGCTGTTGTTCGCCTTGTGCTTCACGCTGGTCTCGACGTCTTTCACGATGTCGCTGAAACCGGCGCGATCGGACTTCGACAGGTTCTTCATCTGGCGGACGAACGCCTGATAGTAGACACCCGATTTGCCCTTGTTGTTGTTCAGGTCCCACATGACAACCTTGACCATCATCTTGGCATCGGCTTCGCGCTCCTGACACAGGGTCGCGTAGTCGTCTTCGAGATCGGCAACCTGAGCCTTCGTCGCCTTGACCTGGCCCTTCTTGGACTTGGTCAAACGGGCCTGGACTTCGTCCATGTCGTCATTGAGGGAGTTCAGATCGGCCACGAGACCGCTCATGGTCATCTTGGTCTGGCCGGTCTGGCCCGACTGACCGGATTGACCACTCTGGTCGCTCTGATCGCCACCAGCCGGAGGGGCGGGCGGTTCGGCCGGAGGAGCGGGCGGCTCAGCGGGAGGGGCGGGCGGTTCAGCCGGAGGAGCGGGCGGCTCAGCGGGAGGAGCCGGCGGTTCGGCCGGAGGAGCCGGAGGAGCGGGCGGATTCGTCGGCGGGGCGGGCGGCTGATCGCCGGTCTGGCCGCTCTGGCCGGACTGACCCGACTGGCCACTCTGACCGCTCTGGCCCGGATTGTTGGGCTTGTGCTTGATGGTGCGCCAGTGGCCCTTCACGTGGTTGCCGTTCTTGTCGTAATGGCCACAGACCCACACCTTGTTCTTTTTGCCGGTGACTTTTTTCTTGGCGGCAACGCCAGTGTCCATGACGCCGTTGGCGATATGGTCACCCGTGTGAACGATCGCATGACCGATCTTCTTGAAGAAACCAACCTTCTTCTTCGCCGGCTTGTGATCCGGAGCACCGGCAAACAACGCACCGGCCGGAACCGACAACGCAAACACCAACGCTCCAGTGAGAACCTTGGTCACGGTCTTATTCACACTGACCCTCCTGTGCAAAATTGAAATCGAA
>CAZADH010000007.1:36171-65429 GCA_964483805.1 uncultured bacterium | reverse complement strand
CGTCGCCGATCGCGGTGCCGTCGACCTTGATGGTCTTGAGATCGGCGCGCCGCAACAACTCGGTGATGACACCGTAATCGAGGGTGAGCGGGCACTGGGTCAGGCTGAGTCCGGCGAACACGACGAGTCCGAGGCGATGATCGGTGAGGCCGCCGATGAATTTCTCGGTGATCGCCTTGGCCGCAGTCACCCGGTTCGGTTTGAAGTCTTCGGCCGCCATGCTGCCCGACAGGTCGAGGGCCAGAATGATATCGAGGCCCTTCTTGACCGTTTCTTCGCGTTCGATGCCGTATTGGGGCCGCAGGCAACCAATAATGAGAAGCACGAAGACGATGACGCGGACCAAATCGGGCAACCAGGCGAGACGAACGCGCCACGAGGTGCCGACCGCACGGGCCGTCGCGGCCAGGGGGAAGCGGACGCCCCCGCGCGCCTGCCGGGCCGACCAGCGTCGGTACAGGATGGCGATCGGCACCAGCAGTGCCAACCAGAGGAACTCGGGGCTGGCGAACTTCATGGGCGGCCTCCGCGCGAGGGCAACGCCAGGCGGCCGTCGGCGATCCACGCGTGCACGGTTTCCCATTGCGTATCGAGTTCGGCCATCGACACCGCCGAACGGCAGTATTCGACCGACTCGCACCGTTCGAGCACGGCGCGAACCTCTTCGATCGTCCAGGTGGGGGCCCCAGCCCGGCCCAGATCGGTGATGAACTCCGAGACCGTGGCGGCATGACCCAGGGTCAGGCCGTGCTTCTCACGCACGTACACTTTGATGATGCGCGCCAGTTCTTCGCACGCATCTTTCACCGACTCGGCACACCAGCACGAGGACCGGCGCAAGCGCACGAGAGCAATCACCGCGGCCGCCACCGGGTCGTACGGGGGGAGCTTCGCCGCCGCGGCCGCCTGTTCCGCCAACCGGCGCCGCCACCAACCCCCCACGAGCACGGCACCGACCACCAGAACTGCAATACCAAGTAAATATGGCAGGATCACCTGCGCCCAGGGAAACGGGACAGGGATGGGCGCGCGAATATCGTAGATCGCCTCGCCCGGCGGCAACGGCGGCAGGCTGGCCACGGCCGCAGCCGCCGTTTCGGCGACAGCCGACGACGCCAACTGTGCCGTCGCGGATGCGGCGGCCGAGGCGACACCGGCTGCGGATGCCAGGGCCATGCGCTACCGCGTGGTGCCCACAGCGCCGCCGGCGCTGCGATCGGTCCCCGCCGACGAGCGAGGGGCTGCGGTGGCACTGGCGGGCAGAAGCGCCCGCAACGCGTCGTGACGAACAGTGACGCCTTCTTCGCGGCTGAGCTTCTCGATGTGCTCGCGCAGCACGCGGTTCTGCGTCTCGAGCTGAACCGCCCGCACCGCGTGTTCCCGGGCCTGGTCGGCCGGCACGGGTTTGCCCGGAACGACACGAACGATCTCGTAGACCACCCAACCATCGGCCTCATGCACCGGCCCCAAGCGCCCGGTGGGTGCGTCCTTTGCCCAATCGATGCGGGCCAACGGCGCCGGTAGAGTGTCGGGTGTGGCGGTGACCACGGGCGGGGTCTGCACCGGTCCCGACGCCGGAACCTGGCCGGCAGCACGGGCTGCGGCCGTCGACTCATCGGCATCGACGTAGCGGCGGTATTCGATCTGCGGCGGCCCCGAGAACTCTGCGGCATGCGCTTTCAAATAGAGCTCAACGGCAGTGGGATCGACCTTGGCGTTCTTGGACAGCTCGCGCTCGACGTAGAGCTGCACCAGTGAATTGCGCTCGAACTCGTGCAGCTTCGCCAGAAACTCGGGATCGCGTTCGAGCCCAACGCGCCGGGCGGCCCGAACGAGCAGTTTTTCGCCCATCATTGCATTGACGACTTTGTCGAGAATCTCGGGGTTCTGCCGTTGCGCCGCCGGCAACTGCGCGACCTGCTGCCGAACATCATCGAGAGTCACCGCATCGTTGGCACCGATCACGACCACCGAGTTCGACGCCATCTCGCGCCGCAACGGGTTGTGCCCGGCCAATAGATCGAGACGCCGTTGGGCAGCCCGCGTTCGACCGGAGCGCGCCAGGCAGCGGGCAATGCCCGCCTCGGTGGTGCTCGCAATCGCCGGTTCGTGCTGACGCAAAAACAGCAGGTGCGTGAGAGCGCGGTCCCAATCCGACAGATCGTCCATGAGCACCTCGGCGAAGACACGCCGCAGTTTGAGCGAACGGGCGCTGAGCGGCTCATTCTCGAGCAGTGATTCGATGACCGGTTCCGCTTGGTGCGGCAGTCCATACGCCAGTAGTTCGGCGGCCTGGTCGAACCGCGCCTCGAGATCGGGGCGAACCGGCGTGTGCGACCCCAGGCCACCCCAGGTCACGGCGACGAGCAAACAGACGACCGAGATCGACAAGACGATCAGTGTATTGATGCGGCGACTCAGTTGGCGCAGGGATTCCATGGGCACACTCCTCCAGACGACACGGGTTTACGCGGTACCGCGAGCGATTCGCCGTTCCCGCTCGCCAAAAAAACGACAGATGGGCTTGACCACGGGTTCTCCTGCCGTGATCGGCAACCGATCGATGCCCAGGCGCTGACACAGACCGGTCAGGCGTTCGATGGCACCGCGACGCTGGGCCAGGACGGCCTCGACCGCGGCCCGGTCGCTGGTATCGAACATCGCTTCCAGACCGGTTTCGGGATCCTCGAACTCGATCAGGCCGACGTCAGGAATCTCGATTTCACGCGGATCGAGCACCGGGACCACAATCAGATCGTGGTGACCGGCAAGTACCTTGAGTTCGCGTGTGGCATCGGGCAGATCGATGAAATCGGAAATGAGAAACACCACCGCGCGGTGTTTCACCAAACGGCCAAGATCGGCCAGTGCCGGGCGCAGGTCGCTGCCCGTGCCCGCCGGCACGCGAAACAGCAGTTCGCGAATCACGCGTTGCAGGTGACTTGGCCCTTTGCGCGGCGGCACGTACATTTCGACGCGGTCGGTGAACAGGCACAGGCCGACGCGGTCATGGTTGCGGGCGGCGGCCAGCGCAATCGCTGCGGCAAACTCGGCCACGGTCTCGCGTTTCTCGCGCGTGCCGCTGCCAAACGCCATCGACCGGGAGAGGTCGAGAGCGAGAACCACGTTGAGTTCGCGCTCCTCCATGTGCTCGCGCACGGCGAGGTTGCCCGATCGCGCGGTCACCTTCCAGTCGATGCTGCGAAAGTCGTCACCCCGGCAGTATTGGCGGATCCCGGCGAACTCGAGGCCCTGCCCCTTGAACACGGAGCGGTAACCGCCCGCATAGATCGTGTCGACGAGCGAGCGGGTCCGGATCTCGATGCGCGCCACTTCGCGCAGCAACTCCCTGGGCAACATATCGGTTCAGCGCCTCAATGATTGAATAAATACATTATCAATACTTCATCAACACTTCTTCAGACGAGACGGTCACGGCACCGGCACCGCTTCACTGATGCGCCGGACCAGTTCATCGGCGGTGATCTCGTCGGCCTCGGCCTCGTACGACGGGATGATGCGGTGGCGGAGCACGTCGGCCAGGATGGCTTTGACATCGTCCGGTTTCACGTAGTGCCGACCTTGCAGCAACGCCAGCCCACGCGCCGCCCGGGCCAGGTAGATGCTGGCGCGCGGCGAAGCACCGAAGCGGATGTACGCCTGGACATCGAGGTGGTATTTCTCGGGGTGCCGCGTGGCGTCGACCAGGCGCAAAATGTACTCGACGACCTTGTCGTCGACATAGACCTGTTTGGCGAGATCGCGGATCGCGAGGATGCGCGCCTCGGTCAGCACGGGCTCGACGATATCGAGGCGGTGCCGGTCCATTTCGAGCGCCATGCGCCGGACGATCAATCTCTCTTCATCGAGGGTGGGATAGCCGACGATGACCTTGAACAGGAAGCGATCGACCTGAGCCTCCGAAAGCGAGTAGGTCCCCTCGGTCTCGATTGGATTCTGGGTGGCCAACACCAAGAAGGGTTCCGTGAGCTTGTAGGTCTCGTGTTCGATGGTGATCTGTCGCTCTTCCATGGCTTCGAGCAGGGCGCTCTGCACCTTGGCCGGCGCGCGGTTGATCTCGTCGGCAAGGATGAAGTTGGAAAACAGCGGTCCCTTGTGCGTGTAGAACTCGGAGGTTTTCGGGTTATAGATGCGGGTACCGATCAGGTCGGCGGGCAACAGGTCGGGCGTGAACTGGATGCGCGAGCAGTCGGTCTTGATCGTCGCCGCGAGGGCTTTGATGGCCAGCGTCTTGGCGAGTCCCGGCACGCCTTCGAGCAACACGTGACCGTCGGTGACGAGGGCCAGCACGAGACGGGTCAGCAGATGTTGTTGCCCGACGAGAACCCGGCCGACCTGGGTCATGACCGCTTCGAGGTCGTGGCCGGCCGCGCGAATCTGTTCTTTGATGGCGTCGCGATCGTGGGATTCGGGGGTGGTCATGGACAGGTTCACTCCTTGGTAACAGAGGTACGTGCGGCCCGGAAGGCCTCGGCGGTGACCGACGTTGCCAGCGCCTGCAAGACGAGGCGGGCGTCACCCAGCAGGTCGCGCCACGGGCGTGCCGGGGCCACCGCCGCATAGGTGACTTCTTCCCATTCGGCGGCGAGTCGGCGCGCCGCCCCGGATTCAGCCGTCGGCAGGACCTCGACACAGGTCTGCATCAATTCAGCGGGGGTCAAATTGCTGCCGGGCCGGGTGACCGAGCCGAGCACTGCCCGATGGAAAGCATCAAAGAAGCGGCGGTAGAAGTCGTGCGAGACCTCCGGAAAGTCGCGAGCGATGCGGGTGATCTCGTCGTCGAATTCGGACGCCGTCACCGCCGGGGCCACGGGTGGCGCCAACGGCTGCCGGGCCTGCGACGCGTCGCGCTGCGCCATGCCGGCGGCCGCGGCAGAATTTGCGGCGGGCGCCGCATTCGTGCCGGTGGCCCGTTGGGCGTTGCGGGCGCGCACAGCATCGTCGTCATCGTCGTCGACGACTTCGGCGGCCGGTGCGGTTGAAGCAAAGCGGCTCCGACCCGAACCGGGGTTCATGAGATACGAGAGGATGAGCGGCGTCGTGAGGATCAAGACGATGATGCCGCCGACCAGGGCCAGCGCTTGCCAGATCCCGACGCCACCCCGCGGTTCGGTCTCGGCCGCCCCATCCTGTGCGGGCGCCTCGCTGTCGGTATCATCGGCCGGCGGCGCCGCGACCCGCTCCTTGACCTTGATCGAGATCGGGCGCGTCGACAGGATGGCACCGTCGGGCGTCTTCAGATTGAACGCCGGGATCGTGTAATCGCCTGGTTTCTCGGCGACCAATTGCACCATCGAGCGAACGGTGGCGAGGCCCTGCCCGTTCACCATGCTGATTTCCTGGCTCGAGTTTCGCGAGCTGACCACGAACCCGGGAATATCCGGAATGTTGGGGACTGCCAGCCCCGTCGCCCCGAAATTGGCCGTGCGCCGGCTCAACAACAGCGTCAGTTCGACGGGTTCGCCGTAGGTCACCTCGGTGCGACTGACCGTGGCCTCGAGCGACCAGTCGCCGGCCGTCGCCGGTTGCGCCGCGAGGGGCACCACGGCGCCGACCCAGAATGCAAGGCACCACACACTCGCGAAAACCCAAACGGGGGCACTTCGCGCGACTCTGCTCGGAAAAAGGTGTTTCATGGTTGTTGGATCCGTTTCATGCCCGTTAGACCTGAGGAGCGACATTTTGTTCCCATCTTTTCGTGTGTCCAAAAAAAAAGCAAGGGGTTATTGAATGGGGTCCGGCAACACAAGAGGTGTCGCGCAGAAACCCGGGCGTTCCCGACCGGTTAATGTTAGAATCGGTCCCATGTCGCAACCTCGAGCCGTGGGATACATTCGCAGCCAGTCCATCATTCTCACGCGGGCGTGCCGCAACCACTGTGGTTACTGCGCGTTTCGTCAGCCTGATAGTGAGTTGACGGCGCTCACGCAGATTGCACGGACCTGCGCCGAAGCGAAGCAACTTGGCGCGACCGAAGTCGTCTTCTATGCCGGGGAGCGGCCCGCCGATCTGCCGGCAACCCACGTGGGCCTTGCTCGCGAAGGGTTTGCGGGGTTTGCCGACTACCTTGCCAGAGCGTGTGAACTGGCGCTGCAACACCAGTTGTTACCCACCGTTGCGGCCGGCCTTCTCGATCTGCACGAACTGCAGAAGATCGCTGCGGTAGCCGCCCAGGTTCGCATCGACGTAGCGGCAGAAGAAGGGCCCCATCAGGCGCCGCACGGTGCGCACGTCAATGCCCCCGCGCGCCGCCATGATCCTGCGCATGCGATGATCCGGGCGGCACGTGATGCCGGCATTCCCGTGTCACTGGGTATTTTGCTCGGTGTCGGTGAGTCGGGTGACGAGCGCAGCCGGTTCGTCGAACAGGTGGCGACGTGGTTCCTGGCCGACGGTCAACTGCAAGAGGTCCGCATCATTCCGGTGCAACCGGTTCAGGGCTGCGCGCAACCCGATCGGCCGCCGCTGCGCGCCGACGATTTGTCGGCGACGGTCCGCCAGTTGGCCAGGCTGTTTCCGGGGGTCCCCCGCGCACTGCCACCGGAGCTCTGGCACGCATGGCCAGACTTGGCCAAAACCGAGGCCATCAACGATCTGGGCTCGCTACCGGTACGGCAGTGCGAGTCGACGACGCCGGGGTTCGTGCCCCCCCACCCTGCGGCCGCGGCTTTTCGCGCACAACCCCACGGAATTCGGCTTGCTGACAGGCTTCCAGGGGCAACGACGAGTTGGAACCTCAGTCGCGAGCGCATCGGCCCCGTTCTCTTGACGGCGCGCACGCAGCGCGAGCACCTGATTGGCGAAGCCCTGCGCCTCGTCGACAACCAACAATGCTTCGTGTGCGGTCACGACAACCCGGTCGG
The DNA here is from genome assembly GCA_964483805.1 of uncultured bacterium. GTDB lineage: Bacteria > Muiribacteriota > Ozemobacteria > Ozemobacterales > Ozemobacteraceae > CAZADH01. Next base: position 58,545 of record CAZADH010000007.1, on the reverse strand, counting down.
ACTGCGCCTCGAGTTCAACGCGGTCGGCGACGATCGGTGTGAAACCGTGTGTACCCTCCCCCCGGCCTATCAAGGGTATGCCGACATCGCGCATGGCGGGATGCTGGCCACCCTGGTCGACGAAGTGATGGCCAAGGTGATCCTGAACAAAGGGCATCGGCCGGTCACCGCCGAGATGACCGTGCGCTTCCTGCATCCGGCCCCGCTCAATCAGCCGTTGCGGGTCACGGGCAAGCTCGAGAAATCGCGGCGACGACTGCACCAGACCTCAGCGGCGATCACGAACAGCGAGGGCACCGTATTGTGCACTGCCACCGCGAAATACGTCGAACCGGAAGACGACGAGCGTTGACGTCGTCGAGAACAGACCACCCCATGAACGATCGAACATCGTGTCCATTTTTGAGCATGCGCAAGGAGCTGCCATGAGAACCCAGAAAGACAAGTTGCACGTTATCCTGTACACCACGTTGCACAAGATCAAAGGTGAGATGCATCTGTATGAGAACAGTCGGCTCACCGACATTCTCAACGCCGATACGAGCACGAAAGACTTTCTGCCGCTGACCGGCGCCCGCATCTACGACATGAAAGAGTCGCTGCTGCAAGAGGTCGACTTTTTGACCATCAACAAGAAGATGATCCTGATGGTCCTCGAAGACGACGAAGCAAACGCACTCGTCCGGGCCCGTGAGCTGGTGGCGCGGCGCAAATACGCCGAGGCGCTGATCCAGGCGCGCAAAGCGGCCAAGGCTCTGCCCCGCGATCCCGAAGCCCAGTATCTGGTCGGCTTCTGCATGGCCCGCCAGGGCGATACGGCTGGGGCCAAAGCGGCATTCGATGCGTGCCTGAAGCTGTCGCCCGACGTCGAGTTGGCGCAGAAGGCACGCGAACTGCTGTCCGGGCTCAAGTGACGCGCAGGGTGCGGCGGCGTTGACGCCGGCGTCACCGCAACCGTTCCCGCCTGTCTGGCAGCGGCCGTCGGCCTCCCCACCCGGGGCTGATCCGGCGCCGGCTGCCTGACGTGTTTATAAATTATTGACATCGTATTTCAAGGTAGGTCACCACCCATGAACTTGCCCGTCCTCCTTCGCCCACGACCCCGGATCGGCAGCCGTCTCGTTGCGGTATTCGCAGTCCTGTCACTGCTCGCGTCTTTGGCGGCGACCGCATCGCCCCTTCACCTGGTGTTGTTTCACACCGGCGACATCCACGGCCGCATTGCGCCGTATCCCGACTCGGCCGCCGCCGGCGACCCCAAGCCCATGATCGGCGGATACGCCACGTTGAAGAGTGTGTTGACGAAGGCCAGGCTCGAAACCCTGCCGCGGGGAGGCCTTTCGCTTTGGCTCGACACGGGCGATTTCTTTCAGGGGACGCCGGTGGTCATGGAGACCGAGGGTTCCTGCATGATCGACCTGATGAATCGCGTCGGCTGCTTTGCGGCCACGCTTGGCAATCACGAGGTTGATCACACGCCCAAGGTTCTCTACGAGCGCATGCGCGCCGCGAAGTTCCCATTCACGGTCTGCAATGTATTTGCCAGCGGCACCGATCGGATCATGGGCAATGCGCGGCCGTCGATCATCGTGCCGTTCAAAGGGTACAAGATCGCCTTCATCGGTTTTCTCACCCCCGAAACCGTTCACATGACCTTTCAAAGAAACCTCGAGGGCCTCGAGTTTCGCGACCCCAAACCGATTCTGCAAAAACTGGTGCCCGACGTGCGCCGGCGCGGCGCCGACCTGGTGGTGCTCTTGTCGCACAGGGGCATCGAGTATGACCGGGAACTGGCCCGTGATCTGCCCGGCGTCGACCTGATTCTGGGCGGTCACAGTCACACCCAGATGCAAACGGCGTATCGCGACGAGACCACCGGCGTCGTCGTCTCTCATTCGGGCACCGCGCTCAAGCAGGTTAACCGGGTCGATATCCGGATGCCGGCCAAGGGCGAGAAACCCACCATCGCCTTCGAGGCCATCACGCTCTCTCCGGCCAGCTTCACCCCCGACCCCGAGATTGCCGCCGTGGTGGCGAGCTATGTCGCCAGCACCGACAAGGTGATGAAACAGGTCATCGCCGAGACCAAGGTGACGCTCATCCCGGGCATTCCCGGCGGCGACTCACCACTGGGCAACCTGATCTGCGATTCTCTGCGCGAACACAGCCAGACCGATTTTGCATTCATGAACTTCGGCGGCATCCGCCTGCCGATCTACAAGGGTCCAATCACCCGCGAAGACGTGTTCATGCTGCAGCCGTTCGACAACACCGTCGAGGTGGTGACCATGACCGGCGCAGAGGTGCGCAAGCTCTTCGAGAAGTCGTTTAACGCCAGATACGTGCCGATGATGGCCGCCGACAAGGAATATGCACAACGTGTTTACTTCGTCGAGGCATCCGGGGTAACCCGCGATTTCCATGGCGCGAGCGGCTACCTGCTGCCAGGCAATCTGAACATCACCTACGACCCCCAACTGCCGGCGGGGCAGCGGATCACGACCATAACCGACGATGCGGGGACCCCCCTCGAAGCGAGCCGCACCTACACCGTGGCCATGTCGAATTTCATCGCCGACGGCGGTGACGGGTTCGAGGAGCTGCGCAAGTTCAAGCAACGAAAATCTCTGCCCATCCTCGTGCGCGATGTGTTTCAACAATACTTGATCAAACGAAAAGTCATCGAGGCACTGCCCAAGCCACGCATTGCCAACAAGGGGCTGACGGTGCGGATGCTTCCCGAAACCGGCTCCGGCCGGTAACGGCGTCGAGAACCGCTCCGTGGCCAACAAAGCCTGGTTTCAACAAAGGCTGCGCGACCCGTTTTTGCAGCGGGCGCATCGCGAGAACTACCGGTCTCGTGCGGCCTACAAATTGCTCGAGATCCAAGAGAAACACCGCATCCTCGCCGCGGGAAACCGGGTGCTCGACCTCGGGTGTGCTCCCGGCAGTTGGACGCAGGTGGTAGCCAAGATCGTGGGGGCGAAAGGCGTGGTCATCGGCATCGACCTGCTCGACACCGAGCCGGTCGAAGGGGCGACGCTGGTGCGCGGCGATTTCACCGACATGCGCATCCGCACCGATCTGCTGGCGCGGTTCGGTGGCAAGAAGTGCGACGCGGTGCTGAGCGACATGGCTCCGAACACGACCGGCATCCACCATGCCGACACCGAACGATCGCGCGAACTGGTCGACCTGGCGCTTTCGACGGCCATCGAGATGCTGAAACCAGGCGGGCACTTCGTCGCCAAGGTATTCGAGGGTCCGGAGTATCGCGAGTTGCTGATGCGCGCCAAGAAGGCGTTCGAGTTCGCCAAGTCGTTCGCGCCCGAAGCCTCACTGAAGCACAGTCGCGAGATCTTTCTGGTGGCGAAGGGGTTTCGCGGACCGGCCTGATCCCGGCACCCACACGATGGGCGGCCTACGGTAATCCGTGCCCTTCGGAGCCGACGCATTGCAGCGCCGACCCACGCGGAATGGCGTAGTGGTTTCCGTCAACAGCGCATCGCGGCCGGTTCAGCAACACGCCGGCCTCGAACAACACCTTGACCGGATCGCTGGCGAGTGCCGGCGAGAACTTGCGGTCGTTGAGATACGCCTCGAGCGCGCCCTGAATCACGCGGATGTTGGCATAGCAGCCCACCCGATGCGACTCGATGGTGGCGTGCGACCATGACGGGAACAGGTTGCGGGTGATCAGGGCAATCACAAAAATGAAGAAGATCCCGAGCACGGCTCCCAGAATCACCATGTGGAGCGAAGCCTGAAACAGGCGCACCATCAGCCAGAGGTTGGCCAGCAGACTCTTGGGCGACTCGTCTTCATCGCTCACCTGGCGCAACCCTTCGATCTCGGGACGCGCCAGCCAGAACGAACACTTGCGGCAGAAGCGCATATCGGTGGTGACATCGGCTTTGCACCGCGGACAGTGGCGGTACTGATGGACCCTGCCGACCCGAACCATGTCTCATCCTCCAAGGTCGCGACGCGCCGCGGAAATACGCTTCGCCCCTGTTTTCGGCAGATGTGCAACTTTTCCCAAGATTCGTGGTATAGATATGGGTGAAGCAACAGAAATCGACTGATCTGGAGGTCTGATCATGAACCGATTTACACGAGGCATTCTGGTGGTCTGTTTCTGCGCGTCGGCCATGCTTGGCGGAGGCGTCGCACTGGCCGAGAACCCGTTCGATACGGCGGTCAAGATCCTGCCCGGCACCAGCAAGGCCCCGGAGGGTTTCAGTTTTGACCCGACCTCCCCGAAATTTCAGCAGACCTTCGAACAGTTCAAGGAAGACTGCACGAATGGGTTCGGCAAGGCGAACGAGGCCCTCGGTCAGTTGACGAAAGACCTCGACAAGCTGATTGCCGACGTCAAAGGCAAGGCCGACCAGGTGACCAAGGATGCCGGCAAGATCAGCATCCCCGACTGTTTTGGCGGCACCACCCCGACGGCATCGGTGGCGCAGGCCCCGGCCGCGGGCACTTCGATCGTCGATGAGATCGCCAACATCTTTTCGCCCAAACCCAAAACGGTGGGCGAAGCGTTCTCGAATTTCTTCAAGTCGCTCGGTGAAGCCGCATCGGCCTTTGGCAACTGGTTGAAGGCTTGGTGGGCCGAGTTCACCGGGCCCGAAACCAAAGATGCGCCGATCACCAGCACGGTGAATGACCTGAAAGAAAAATACCAGAAGTGGACGATGCAGCAGAAGCTCAAGAAGCTGGGCACCGCCACAAAAGACCTTGGCGGTTCGATCGCGACGTTCGCAAAGAACATTTTCAAATAATCCATCCGACGGAGCCCGCGGGGGCGTCGTTGACAAACGATGCCCCCGCGTTTCATTTTCATCGCATGCCACGCACCAAAGCAAAACGACCGGCACTGCCGATCTCTGCCGGCACCCGCGCCTTTCTCGCCGAGCAACTCGAGGCGGTGGGCGGCGCCGAGATTCTTGTGGCCCTCACGGTCGACGCCGCCACGTCACACTGGGAATCGCCGCGCGTGTTGGCCCGCGGCAATCACGAGGCGGCACCGGCCATCCTGCGGGGGCTGCGACCGGGCGATATCCTGTTGCACAATCATCCGTCAGGCCTGACGACGCCGTCTGACGCCGACCTCGATGTTGCCGGGTTGTGCGGTCGCAGTGGCATCGGTTTCGCCATCACCGACAACGATCTGTCACATACGCATGTCGTGGTTGAGCCGGCGCTGCCGACCACGACCCGTCAACTCAATGCCGATGAACTGGCAAAACTGATCGCACCCGGGGGCAGCGTGGCGCAAACCTTGTCGGCCCATGAGGCGCGGCCGGGTCAGATCGCCATGTTGCGCGCCGTCGTCGAGGCGTTCAACCACCCCCACCACGCGATTCTCGAGGGCGGAACGGGCATCGGCAAGAGCCTCGCTTACCTGGTGCCGGCGATCGCCTGGGCGGTGCACAACAAGTGCCGGGTCGCCATCTCGACCAACACCATCAACCTGCAACACCAGCTTTTTCACAAAGACCTGCCGCTGCTGGCCCGGGCGTTGCCGTGGTCTTTCAAGGCGGAACTGCTCAAGGGGCGCAGCAATTATCTGTGCCGGCGACGCCTCGACGACATGACCGGGGCGACGATGGGCGAGACATTGCTCGATCCCGATGAACTGGAGCCGTTCCGCGGCCTGCTCGCATGGGCCGAGAAGACGGCCGACGGTACCCTCAGCGACCTCGCGCAGGATGTGCCCGATTCGTTGTGGGAAAAGGTCCAGGCCGACAAGGACTCGTGCCTCGGCATCAAGTGCCGCCGTTTTCGCGACTGCTTCCTGTTTGCGGCGCGGCGGCGCGCGGCCGAAAGCGACATCATGGTGGTGAATCACCATCTGCTGTTTGCCGACCTGGCACTGCGGCGCGAGACCGGGTTCTACGATCAGACCGTGGTCATTCCGTCGTATGCGGCCATCGTGTTCGACGAAGCGCACAATCTGGAAGATGCCGCCACCTCACACTTCGGGGAGCGCACGTCGGCCTACGGCGTCAATCGCATGCTCGGGCGGTTGTTGCATGTGCGCGGGCCAAGCCAGCGTGGCATTCTGCCGATTCTGGCGGCCCACGTGTTCGCGGCGAAGTTCATTCCGGAGGGGGTAAGACTCCAGGTGGTCGAGACCCTGCGGACCGATCTGGCACAACGAAAAACCGAATTGGCCGCGTTGGCCGACCAGTTCTTCGATCAGCTTGCAACTATTTGTATTGACGGTCCGATCGCGGTCGACCGCGTCGATCGCTCGAACTTCGGCACCTCGTCTACGGGCGGTTCCGGTCGGCGACGGGGCGAACAGAAGCTGCGCATCACCGACGAGATCCGCACCCAATCGTGGTTCACCGACCTGGTCGCGCAAGCCGATGCCTTGCGTGACGCTTTGCGTCGGATGATGCGCAAGATGAAGGCGGTGCGCGACCGTCTCGCCGAGATCATCCCCGACGATGCCGACGACGCCACGCTCGGCCCGATGGCCGGCACGCTCGCGGAGTTCGCGGGCGCCATGAACCGACTGAAGGCCTTGGGCGACGCCGTGCAACTGTTCTTCTCGCCCAAAGACGACGAGCAGTTGCGCGATTACGTGCACTTTCTCACGGTGACCCACGGCCGCCGCGGCCAACCGTTGCCGGCGTTCCAGTCGCTGCCGATCGTCACCGGCCGCCTGCTGAACGAAGCGTGTTTCGCGCCATTGCCAACCGTGATCTGCGCGTCAGCGACGCTGACCGTCGCTTCCGGGTTCGCGTTTCTGCGCGAGCGCATCGGGTTGATCGACGACCCCGAACGGCATCCCACCGTCGAAGGCGTGTTCTCGTCGCCCTTCGACTACCCGCAACAGGCGCGGCTTTACGCCCCCACCGATCTGCCGGCACCGAACGACCCGCGGTTCCTCGACAGTGCGGCACCGGCGCTGGCAGCGATCATCGGGGCGACGATGGGCGGCGCACTGGTTTTATGCACATCGTATTCACACTTGACCGGTCTCGCCGAGCGCCTCGAACCCGCCCTCAGTTCGCTGGGTCTCACGGTTTTTCGCCAAGGCGACATGGACCGCCACGCCCTGCTCGAAGAGTTTCGCGACGACGGCAACGCGGTGTTGTTTGCGACCGACAGCTTTTGGGAGGGCATCGACATCCCCGGGCGGGCCCTGCGCAACGTCATCATCACCAAACTGCCGTTCGCCGTGCCCGACGATCCGGTCTTGTCGGCCCGTCAGGAGCGCCTCGAGCAGGATGGCCGGGACCCGTTCTTCGACTACCAGGTGCCCATGGCCGCACTCAAGCTCAAGCAGGGATTCGGGCGGCTGATCCGGCACCGAAGCGACCGCGGCATCGCCTGGATCCTCGACCATCGCATCGTCACCAAGCAGTACGGCCGGCAGTTCGTGCAATCGTTGCCCCCGGCCGCGCGCCGCAAGGGGCCGTGGCGGGCGCTGGTGGCCGAAGCCGAGACCTTCATGGGCAGCGTCGGCCCCCGCATTGAGGCGCGACCCGACGACGAGTGAACGCCGGGTTTATTTCTCGCGGCGGCGCAACTGGATGAACAGGTCGAGCAGGGTGCGGCCAAGCGTGTAGAACTCGTCTTTGATGCCGGCGTCGGCAAGCAGCCGGTGTGCCTTCTCGAACTGCTTCTGACGCTCCTCGAGCTGAGCCAGGTCATCGCGCGTCCAGGCTTCGACATCGAGGGCACCGACGACAAACTCACCCAGCGACATCAGTTTCGCCGTGCTCAGGCGAAGGTGGCCGTTGTCCCACAGACCGGCCGACCAGCCCTGCATCTCGAGCAGGTCGCGCGTCGAGCGCAACACCGGCACATCGGCCTCGACGGCCACGGTGACCTCATGTTGGCAATGCGGACAGGGGAACCGCTCACCGGCCACGAAGCCCTCTGAATAGACACCGTGCTGACACACCGGACAGGTTACCGATTTCATGGATATGTCCTTTCACGACCGAGCCGAGCCCGGAGACATAAATACACAGTAATTACAGACGGCGCCAACGACACCACCAGGAAGGCGTACGTTCAGGCCGTTGGAGAGCCGGCCAACACCGGCGGACGCACGAGCGCTCCCGCGGCGTCGCGCGGCAACGCGCCCGGCTGCTCGAGCACCACGTCGAACTGACTGGCGGCACCACCCGGCAATTGCCGTAGCTTCGTTTGCAGGACTGCTCGCAACGAAGCCAGCGCCGTATCGGCGCGTTCACTGGCGGTCATCGGATCGATGCGCGCCTCGATGCGCAGGCGCCAGCCGTGCCCCGTCGATTCGAGCAGGTAATCACGCGACAACGACGGGTACCGTTCGAGTTCTCCCCAGAAATCGAGGCCCCGCAGCGGCAACGGCACCGCAACCGTCTCTTCGGTTTCCCAGGCATCGACGACGCGGAACAGGCGATCTTGGCGGCCGCAGGCGCAGCGGTGGGCGAGAAACTGCCCGCGCTGGCCGATATCGAGCCGAAGCAACGGCATCAACCGCCGGTTCAGGTTCGAGACCACCATGGTGCCCACTGTTTCGGCGGGCAACAGTTGCCCGGTCAACGGGTCAACGATCTCGAGCAACTGGTAATCTTCGAGGAGGTGGTAGGTGCCGGGGGCGGCCAGTTCACAACTGTAACCGATCGGCCCGGCGTCGCGGGTACCAAACCACAGGCGGCGCAAGTTGGCGCGCGAGAACGCACTCTCGATGAAACCACGACCGGCGGGAGTCAGGTCGTCGCCGGCAAACAACACACGCGACACGCCGGTCGGCCGGGTGCGCTGGTGCAACCACTGCGCCAACGCCATCAAGGCATCGGAACGCCCGATGACACAGGTGACATGAAACCGCTCGATCCAGTCGGCAATCTCAGCAAAATCGGCCAGACCGACCGGCAAGAGCAGGCTGCCGACCCGTTCGACGGCCCGGTTGACCAGGTCGGCCATCGGATCGAGCGCCGATGAGCCCAGCATATTGAGCAGACAATCGTCGGGTTTCATGCCGAGAATGCGCAACATGCCGGCCTGCACATCGACCATGGTTTCGACTTCGTTGTGGCTCAAGAGGGCGTAGCGACGGCGGCCGGCGCCATCGCGGGCCGCAAACACCACGGCATCGCGGGCTGGGCCGGTCAGCAGGTCGGTCGACCGCGGTGGGCTGAACTCGAACAACGCCCCACCCGGGACCACCGACATGCGGCCAAACGCATCGCGATCGGCGGGATCGTCGACCGGCAGGGAGCGTTGGTAGTACGGCGCATTCTTGCGGGCATGGCGCAGAATCCCCAAAGCCTTGTTGATGATGCGGTCTTCGAACAGGTTAGCCATGCCGTGTTACCGTGTCTCCTGTGCGATCGTTGCGCCAATGCCACCCCGGGACGTCACGAACAAACGCCAACCATTATACGCACGCCGACCGCCCAACGCTACCGAATCCGGTGGGTCGCCCGAGAAATCGGTGGTTTCCTCGGCTTCGCCGGCACGAATCAGGCGCGAATGGCGCGGCCAGACCGGGCCGCATGCCCACTGTCCCACGGTTCAGCGAGAGCCCCCGGGTGCAGGGGCCGCGGGCGAGATGCTCTCGAACTCGAGTTGCGATAGCGAAACAAACGGGTAGATGGCATCGGATTCCATGCGCACGAGGTTCAACTGCCACGCTTTGTCGGGCCGGGGCCGATACCAGGTGAACTCCCAGGCCAGCGGCAGGCGTTGGTTGTACATCAGATAGACCAACTGGACCCAGCCCTCCGTCCCGGACAAAGACCGGACATTGACCAGGTCAAAACTCTGGGGTGCGCCAACGATGCCGAAGTTGCGCGCCACCCGCTCACGAAACCGCGCGTGTCCTTCCTCGCCGATAGGAAACGCAGTGGCAATCGCCCGCCAGGCATCTTCGGAACCACTCGCCACCAGGCTGCAGAACCAGTTGCGCACCAGTCGGTGCGGCTCCTGCGCCCACTCGGGAAGAGGAACGCCGGAGGACGCGGCCACCGCCGGCCCACTCTCGCCGGCCACGGCCGTCAGCGGAGCAATACAGAGTATTGCAGCTACCAGGCACACCCATGCGCATTGTCTGACCATGTTTGGCCTCCCCGGTTGGTATCGGGTCAATTCTCTCGCGGCGACTTCTCGGTCCCACCGACAAACAGGCGCTGCACCACCAGTTCGGCGATTTTCGCAGCAGGAGTCAGGAATGGGTCGGCGGACAGGGCGACGAAGTCGGCGCGATAGCCGGTTTGCAGCCGCCCCCGCACCTCGTCTTCGCCGGCAAAGCGGTGGGGTTCGAGGATGAACGCCGCCAGCGCCGAGTTCAGGTCGATGCGTTCGTCGGGATTCGGATGGTTGACGAAGCCGTGGACCCCTGCGAGCGGTGCGATCGGCGTGACCGGCGAATCGGAGCCGCCGGCCAGGGGTAACCCTGTATTCATCATGGTTTTGAAGGGGTTGGTCCGCATCACCCGCTCGGATCCGAGCCGTTTCTCATACATCTTGCCCTGGCCCCCCCATAGCGTCTCGAACACCGGCTGCACCGAAACGAGCAGATTCGCCTCGACTGCGGCTCGCACCGCATCGTTGCTCGGCAATTCGAAGTGTTCGAGCCGGTGCGGCAAGGGCCGTGCGCCGTAGGTCGCGAAGCCGACGCGATGCGCGGCTGTGGCCACATCGATGGCCCGGTCGCCGATCACGTGCAGGGCCAGTTGCAGCTCGTGGTCAGCAGCTTTTCCGATCAATGCAGAGATCTTCTCATGACCCATATAGAGCTGCCCCATCGTATCGGGGCGATCGGCGTATGGCTGCGATAAATACGCCGTATGGCTACCAAACGAGCCATCGACGAGCAGGCACCCGCCGAAGCGGGGCCAACCGCGCCGCACGGCTTCGCGTGGATCTTCGTTCTGGTGGTAGATCACCACATGCAGGCCGTGTTCGCGCTCGACCTCGGCCGCAAGATCGAGATCGGCGTCGCCAAAGAGATTGCCGCCCTCGAGGGCATGCACAGTCGCCACGCCTTGCTGCCAACATCGGGAGATGGCCAATTCGAGCCCCCGTCGCTTGGCGGCGGCAGAAATCGCCCGCAAGACTTCTCCGGCGGCGAACCAGAAGGCCGCATTACGGATCAGGCCGACCGGCGGCAACGAGACATCGGCATGCTGCGCGCGCGCGCGCTCGGTGAGCCACGCCAGGGTCGCCCGGTTGCCCAGCGCCGAGTGCAGATCGACACGGTTCACCCAAAGCCGCACGCCGCGCGAGACGGCATCGAGCTCGTCGGTGGTCGGCACCCGCTGTTCGCGCAAGCAGGTCTCATCGAGACATGAGGCGATGACCCACTCACCGTGGGCGCCGGCACAGCCGGTGCGCAACCGCTCGAGCACTTCGTCAACGTCGGCCGCACCGGTCAGATCGACGGAAATCGCCTCAACCGCGGTCTGCATCAGGTGGACATGCGCATCGGCAAACGCCGGCATCACCACGGCACCGCCGAGGTCGACATGGGTGATACTCGCCAACCGGTTGAGGTCGCCCAAACCAAAGCCGATCTCGGCAACGACGCCATCCTCAACGAGCATCGAATTGAAGCTCTTGCGCGAGTAATCGGGCAGATCACGACCGCTGAAATTGTGAAAGAGTATACGTTTTTTCATGTGGGGGGTTTTGCGTGGCCGGCCCTGCCTTCGCGGTGGACCCGAGTCGGGACGGGTGAACCGTGCACCCGCACGCGCCCGACGCTACTCGTCGCTTTCGGCCATCAGCCACCGCGCAGCGGCAGTAATGGCGCGCAAACAGGCACGCACCGGTGGCCAGAGGGGCCGCAGGAGCAGGCGCAGGAGCCAGGCAATGCCGGTGAAGCGCAGCAACCAGTAGCAACACAGGCCGATGCCAAATGCGCCCGCGCCAAGCGCCGCATAGAACAGAGTCAGTCCATGGGTTTCGGCGGGACGGCAGACTGGGTCGGCCGGGCACGGTTTCTCGGTGTTGCCCAGCACGCGACAGACGATCTGCGCAGGGAAAACGGTAGCTGCGCGCCGCGTTTTGCAGGCCGCAGCGAGTCGATACAGAGGAACCATGGACTCAACCCCTTCTCGGACGGCACAGCGGATTGCGTCGCTGCAGTTTGCCCGTGGTGACGCGAGCCGGGCACGGCCCCGGGTTCCTGCACGTCCCGTCCCATTGGCATCAGTATAGCACCCGAAGTCGATGCCCTCAAGAGCGGCGACCCACCGCGAATCCCCGGGTTCGCCGCGGCGCACCCGCTCGTGGCCTATCGCTCGCGTCGCCGGATCAGTGCCGCTCGTGGGCGCAACCGACAACGCACCGCGCACCGGCTCGAGCATCTCCTGCAGCCGGGGTGCCGGCGCGCGGCAAAGCCATACAACAGGAATACACGGTATGGCCGATTGTCTGTAGAGAAGAAAACCGGGGGACCTCTTGCGAGGCCCCCCGGCTTATGACCTGGGATTCTAGAACAGGTTACTTCGCCTTGAGCTGATCGTACTCGGCCTTGGCCTTGTTCATCTCAGCAGCAACCTTGGCGGCGTCTTCCTGACGACCCTGGTTCAGCAGCTCGTTGTAGAGGCGATACAGTTCTTGGTACTTGGCATACGCCAACTGCACTTCGGAACCGTAGTTGCCCATGGTCTGATCTGCTGCAACCACTTGCGGGGTCTGAGCCTGGTTGCCCGCCACCGGGATCTCGACGGTCGGGGTCACACCGGCATCGCCACCGATCGTGGCCGCGCCGTCGATCGTGATGGTCTGGTCGGGGGTCACCGCGACCGGCTGGCCGAGGCCAGGATAACCGATGTTCGTGCCGGCCTGGCCCTTACCGAACAGGCCTTTGAGCCATTGCGCTGCCTTGTTGCCAAGGTAGCCACCCACGATACCACCGATGATCGTGCCGAACGGGGGGAAGATCATGCTGCCGAGCATGGCACCGGCGGTCGAACCGACGGTCTGGCCCGCAACACCGGCCCAATCGATCTGCTTGAACGCAGCCTTGAGGCTGAACTTGCCGTTCTTGAGGTCGCCGGCAAGGTAAGCACCCACCGAACCGCCCACGATCGAACCGAAGGTCGGAGCCAGCGCGCCGAGCACGCCGCCCACAACCGGGATCGCCGTCAGGAACGGGACGAAGAAGCTACCAGCCGCAGCGCCGCCGACCGAACCGACCACACCACCGGCGAACTCAGCCGAGCACACCGTGCGCAGGGCTTTGCCGACGCTGGGCTTCTCGCCCTTCATGATCTGGGTGGCCAGGTCGACGCCGACCGTGATACCAGCAGTCAAGAGCAGGTTCTTCGGGCTGAAACCGGATTTCAGGCTGTCTTTGACATTCTGGAAGCCCTGGTGGGTCATCTCTTTGCCAGCCATGTAACCGGACTTGAACTTGTTGCCGGTGAGTTCTTTGAAACCGGGTTTGCCTTCGCCCTGGGCAGCCTGACCGGATTGACCGGATTGACCGGACTGACCACTCTGGCCGCTCTGACCGGCGGGAACGCCATCAGGATCGCCCTGACCGGCTTGGCCGCTCTGACCACTCTGGCCGGACTGACCGCTCTGGCCAGACTGACCACTCTGCTCGCTGCCACCCTTGGTCGCGGGAACGCCATCGGGATCGCCCTGATTGGCCTGACCCGACTGACCGGACTGGCCGCTCTGGCCGGATTGACCGGTCGGAGCGCCATCGGGATCGCCCTGGTTGGTCTGGCCGCTCTGGCCGGACTGACCGCTCTGGCCGCTCTGGCCGGAATCGGGCTTGGTCACCGGAGCCGGATCGCGGCGGAAGATCTTCGCGATGCGGTCCTTGGCACCCTTCAGCATGTCGCCGATTTTGCCACCGGCGGTCTTGACGCCCTCGCCGACCTTCGCAGCACCGGCCTTGGCGCCGTCAACGGTCTTCGTACCGAACTCTTGACCATTGGTCTTGCCACCGTTGAAGCTGTCTTTGATGTTCTTGCCGTAACCGGACAGCTCGTCTTTGATCCAACTGCCACCGGAGGTCTTGGCGGTGTCGGCACCCTGAACCGGCACATCGACATCGACCGGAGCAGCAGGAGCCTGGGCGGCCGGAGCTTTCGTGCCCGCCGGAACGGCCGGGACGTCGGCATCAACCGGAGCCGGAGCTACGGTGCCGGTGTTGGCCGGAGCAGCATCTTTGGCGATGAAGCGACCGGTGACCGGATCACGGGGATGATCGGCAGCATTCCAGGTGCGGCCGGACGACTGATTCGCCGGGGCAGGAACGCCGTCGGCATCGATGGCCGGGGTGCTCGGAGCCTGAGTGGTGCCCTGGCTGGTCTGGCCAGCCGTGGCGCCCGTGCCAGCGGAACCTGCGCCACCGAAGATGAGCTTAACATACTGGCTCATCTCGAGGGCAACCGGTTTGCCATCGACATAGCGAACGTTGTAATTGACGACCTGGGTGCCTTGTTTGACCTGGATCCATGAACCGGGGGTCACATTGACGGTCTGGCCACCCACGTTAACATTGATACCGGCAAGGGGAGAGGCGCTCAACGGTGCTTCGAAAGCAATCGTGAGAACCATCACCACGCACAGTACCTTGCTGATGAAGCGAAGCGTCTTGGTGCTCATACAGCGTACTCCTTACTTTTTGATGTAGCCCGATGATCTGACATACCCAAATGCCCGAAACCCTGAATACTACACGTTCCCAAGAAGTCTTAGAACCTTTGTTATGGTGAAGAACCAAACAACTGAACTTGCCCGAGACCCCTGCAATCATCATGAAATCGCCGTGCCCGCGGCTTTCTCAGGACGGATCGCCTGGATCTTGTTGTCAATTATACCAAACGAACGAGAACCCGCAATGGTTGCGACGGACTTTTTTTCGAGACACCCCAAAGACCTGCTTCACCACAGGGTTTCACCCTGCCGACCCGGCGCAGGAAATACCCCGATTTTCGGTACCCTGCCCTGGAATCGTACCTTCCCGATGCCTTTTCGGGCGACCAGGGACCGCGGGGCATGTTTTCCACCAAGAAACTGTTGTTTCCGAAACCACGACCATATAGAATACCTGCGCCGCGAATTGTGGCCAACCTTCGGCGAGCGAGGACCCTGCGACCATGACCAACTGCGTATTCTGTAGCAAAGACCTGCGACGGGGCGGCGATTTCGTGCGCAGCCAGGAAGGCTACCTCCTGTGCAAAAGTTGTGTCGACTCCGCGGCAGACATTTTCCGCCGCAAGGCCACCGTCGACCGCGAAGCCGGCAAACCACGGGACGGGCGGGCCCCCAACCTCGACCTCACCCGGATCCTGAGCACGTTCACGCCGCAAAAGATGTACGACGCGCTCTCCGAATACGTGGTTGGTCAAGACATTGCCAAGAAAGTCATCTCGTTGGCGGTGTACAACCATTACAAGATCCTGTCGCTGATCGATCAGACCGACATCGATTTCGAAAAATCGAACATTCTGCTGCTCGGTCCAACCGGCACCGGCAAGACGCTCATCGCCCGCACCCTCGCCAAGATTCTCGAGGTTCCTTTTGCCATCGGTGACTGCACGAGCTACACCGAGGCCGGCTACGTCGGTGACGACGTCGAGAACGTTCTCTTGTCGCTGCTCATCGATGCCAATCATGAGGTCGAGATGGCCGAGCGCGGCATCGTCTACCTCGATGAAATCGACAAGAAGGCGAAAACCTCCGAAAACGTCTCGATCACCCGCGATGTTTCGGGGCAAGGCGTGCAACAATCTTTGTTGAAGATGATCGAGGGCACGGTGGCCAACGTGCCCTTGGCCGGCGGGCGCAAGAACCCGATGTCCCAGCAGGTGGTGAAGATCGACACGCGCCGGATCCTGTTCATCTGCGGTGGGGCGTTTGTCGGCCTCGAGAAGATCATCGAGAACCGCATCCGCACCGACATGGGCATCGGCTTCAACGCGAACCCGCTGCCGAAGTCGAAGGCCGATGCCGCCATGTTCCACCGGGTCGATACCGAAGACTTGGTCAAGTTTGGCCTGATCCCTGAGTTCATTGGGCGATTGCCGGTGAAGGTGGCGCTCGATGCCCTCGATCGCGATGATTTCCGCCGCATCCTGAGCGAACCGAAGAACTCGCTGATCAAGCAATTCACCAAGCTCTGTGAAATGGACGGCTGCAAACTCGCCTTCACGAACGATGGCATCGAACGGATCGTCGACATTGCCCTGGAGCGCAAGACCGGCGCACGGGGTCTGCGCGACGTGTTCGAGCGCCTGCTGCGCGAAGAGATGTTTCATCTTCCCGAGCACAAATCGTCGTCGATCAAGGTCGACGCCCGGTTTGTCGAGAAGCGCCTCGAGCAGATCGACCAGGAGATCCGCCTCTCGACTGCATAAAGGCCGGGACACGCGAGCCGACCGCTCCAGATCGGCAACTGCGGCGCGACACCGGAAACCCTGGCGTGGTTTTTGTCAGGGCCGTGATTTGATGCCCACCCACTCGCGACTGACCCAATCGAGGCCTGCGCCCCGGTGATGACCACCGGGGCGTCGCTTTTGCGCATGAATGCGGCGCGCCCCCACACCCGACAACTTTTTTTCCCCGAGGGGCATCGCTCGGGAATGTTGCCGGTGTAAGACCAGAACTCGCCACAGTCCGAGAAATACATACACCGTATTGCGGAAGGAGTCGCCATGATTGTTCGTCTAAACAGCGGTGCAGTAGCAGGTTTCGACCCAGTGCCGGTCGAGGTCGAGGTCGATGTTTCCGGCGGTCTACCCGGGATGACCGTCGTCGGGTTGCCCGACGCCGCGGTATCGGAGGCCAAAGACCGGGTGCGCACCGCATTGCGGCACGCGGGATTCGAACTGCCGCCCCGCAAGGTGACGATCAACCTGGCTCCGGCCGACCTGCGCAAGGAGGGCGCGGGCCTGGATCTGGCGATCGCGGTCGGACTGCTGGCCGGATCGGAGCTGGTGCCGGTGGGCGCCACCCAGGGACTTCTCTTCACCGGGGAACTGGCGCTCGACGGCCGACTGCGACACACGCGCGGCCTGCTGCCCGTGGCACTGATGGCCAAGGAACTGGGATACCGCGGCATCGTCGTGCCCACCGACAACCGCCGCGAGGTCGATGTCGTCCCCGATCTGCCGGTGTATGCCTTCGATCATCTCGAAGAACTTGGGAAAACCCTGCGCGGCGATGTGGCGTGGCAGGCGGCCCCACCCGTGCCGGACGGCCACCCGGGCCCCGACAGCGCCATCCCGCCGACCGATCTGGCCGACATCAAGGGCCAACTGATGGCCCGCCGCGCTCTCGAAGTGGCGGCGGCCGGAGGGCACAACATCTTGCTGATCGGCCCACCCGGGTCGGGCAAGACCATGCTCGCCCGCACGTTGCCGACGTTGCTGCCCACGCTCACGTTTCCGGAAGGCATCGAGGTCACCAAGATTTACAGCGTCCGTGGGTTGCTGCCGCCCGGCAGCGGTGTGATGACGACCCGACCGTTTCGTTCGCCGCACCATACGATTTCGAATGTCGCTCTGGTCGGGGGCGGCCGGGTGCCGCAACCGGGCGAGGTCTCGCTGGCGCATCACGGCGTTCTGTTTCTCGACGAGTTTCCCGAGTTTCGCAAGTCGGTGCTCGAGGTTTTGCGCGAGCCGCTGACCGAAGGACGGGTCAGCATCGCCCGGGCGGCGGCGGCGGTCAATTTTCCGGCCCGGTTCATGCTGGTCGCCGCGATGAACCCGTGCCCCTGCGGTTACTTTGGCGACTCACAGCGGGGATGCCGCTGTCAGCCGCGCCAGGTGCAGAGCTATCAGCAGCGGCTGTCGGGACCGTTGCTCGATCGCATCGACCTGCAGATCGCGGTGCCGCGCCTGAAACCGGCCGAACTGTTGGCCGCGGCTCCCGGAGAAAGCTCGGCCCAGGTGCGCGGGCGGGTGGTGGCCGCACGATCCCGGCAGTGGCAACGGACGCCGGGCCGGCCAACGCTCAACGCGTATCTCGGACCGGCAGCGGCCCGCCGCTCTTGTGAGGTCGGACAAGCGACGGCCCCAATGTTGACCAACGCCATCGAGCACTTTGGTCTGAGCGCCCGTGCCTACGACAGCATCGTCAGAGTGGCGCGAACCATCGCCGATCTGGCCGGCAGCGACGAGATCGGCGTGGCCCATGTCGCCGAGGCGATTCAATACCGCACCCAGTATCTGTTCGGCCTGGGGGCCATGGCATGATCGGGTCGCCGTGTTGACATGACGTCACGGCGAAACGTAACATGGGGCCGCGCGGGGACGTGGAGCGCATGGGGAAATCACGATATCGGGTGAGGAGAGAACCATGGAAACCAGTGAGTTTTTGAAGGGCGTCAGCCTGTTTTCGTCGCTGAAAGATGAGGGCATCAAAGAGCTGTTGGGTCACACCCAGACGGTGAACTACGGTCGCGACGCCGAGATCTGCAAGGAAGGCGACCGGGCCGACGCAATGTACATCATCAAGTCGGGCATCGTGCAGATCTTCTGCGACGACGGCCACGGCGGCAAGAAAGTTCTCACCCACCTCAAGCTCGGCGACTATTTTGGTGAGATGGCCCTGTTCACCGAGGAACCACGTTCGGCTTCGGCAGCGGCGCTGGCTGAAACCGAATGTTTGAAGCTCCCCAAAGATGCGCTTTACAAGGCCATCTACAACTGCCCCGACATCGCCATCGAGATCATCCGCACCATCTCGGAGCGCCTGACGCGAACGAACATCAGTGCCGGCAAAGAGAAGTCGGCGATCATCTTCACCATCATGGGTCCCGATACCAGTTCGGGCAAGAGCCTGCTGGCGCGCAACCTGGCCCTGGCGCTGCAAGAACTGCTCAAGACCGAAGTGCTGTTGTTCGATCCCAACGTGCGTGACGACCGGGTGGCCCGTGCGCTCGGTGTCGACCAGCGCAGCCACATCATCGACGAACTGGTCGAACGGGAGCGCCTGAGCAACTTCGGTAAATACCTGATCAAGACGCCGTGCGGATTGACCACGATCCTGCCGCAAGAGAACGGCTTGACCGATCTGCGGTTGAAGGAGTTCCACACGTTCATCTTGATGAAGGCCGCCTTCGAGCAATTCAAGTTCGTCGTCGTCGACAACAGTTCGATGTACACCAAGGTCACCAAGGAACTGACGCAGATTTCTGACAAGATTCTGTACCTGATCTCGACGAAGAACATCAGCATCGGCGGTTTGATCGACCATTTCGAAGAGACCCGGCGCAACTGGAACGTCGAACCGGCGAGGGTCGTGTACGGCATCAACCACAACGTCGGCGACCCGAGCAAAGAAAGCATGGTCACCGATCGCGACCGCCGTTTCGTCAAGTTCGAACTGTTGTATGCCCAGGAACTGCACAGCCGGCGGGAAGCCGATCACAAAGTATTGATCCAGAGGCACCCCGACGACGTCAACAGCCAGGCGATCCGACGACTGGCCGAAGACGTGTCGTTCGACCAGACCGTGGCCATTCTCATCCCCACCCGCGATGACGACCCGGCCAAGGCCGAGCAGATCAAGCAATGGACCAGTACGGGACGCGAACAGCTCGACAAGCTGTTTTTCCGGGCCGAGATCAAGGCTGCGCAGAATTCAGAAGTGGGGCGCGTGCACGTCATCGAGGCGCGGGCCGCGAAGTGGGCGATCAACCAGCGGGTGCCCGAACTGGTGGCCCTGATCAACGACGCCAAGAAGCAGTTCGGCATCGAACGGGCGATTCTGCGCATCAATCGTGAACAAAACCTGATTTGAGCACGTCGGCGAGCACGTTGGCGAGCACGCCCGGCG
This sequence comes from uncultured bacterium, assembly GCA_964483805.1. Taxonomy (GTDB): domain Bacteria; phylum Muiribacteriota; class Ozemobacteria; order Ozemobacterales; family Ozemobacteraceae; genus CAZADH01. The sequence goes on along the minus strand of CAZADH010000007.1, from coordinate 38,784 downwards.
GCGGGCACGGACTAGCAAGATGAGCAATACTCTGTATGCTATCGCTCGGCGTCCCGGGCGAGATTTGTGGTGACCGAGGTTCGCCGGCCGGCGTTTCGTCCGCTCGATGCGCACGGGGTGTGCATCGAGAGTCGCCCTGATCCGTGCACCATCGTGATTTTCGGGGCATCGGGCGATCTGACGTGGCGCAAGCTGATCCCTGCGCTCGAGCATCTGGCACGGCGTCGCCTGCTGCCCGAGCAATGTGCGGTGGTGGGTTGTGCACGCAGCCGCATCGACGCCACGGCGTGGCGGGAACGCATCGCCCCCGGACTGCCCGCCGCCGACGCAGCGCGCGACGCGTTCCTGGCCCGGTGCGACTATGTGGCGGGGGAGTATGACGACCCGGAGTTCTACCGCACTCTGGCCGGCAAACTCGACGCCATGGCGGGCAAGTGCCCCGGGTGTCGAAATACTTTGTATTACTTGGCCACCCCACCCAACCTCTACGGCCTGATCGTCGGTCATCTCGGCGCGGCGGGCCTGCTGCGCGAGAACACGGAACGGCGTGGGTGGGCCCGGGTCATCGTCGAGAAGCCCCTGGGTTTCGACCTGACGTCGGCCCTGGCACTCGAAGCCGAGTTTGGCCGCCACTTGCAGGAATCGCAGATCTACCGCATCGACCACTACCTGGGTAAAGACACGGTTCAGAACATTCTCATCGCGCGGTTCGCCAATGCCCTGTTCGAGCCGATCTGGAACCGGCAGTTCATCGACCAGGTGCAGATCACCGTGGCCGAGAAGGTCGGCGTCGAGCACCGCGCCGGGTATTTCGAGCAGGCCGGGCTGCTGCGCGACATGTTCCAAAACCACATGCTGCAGTTGTTGGCGCTTATCGCCATGGAGCCCCCCACCCTGTTCGTCGCCGATCGCATCCGCGACGAGAAGGTCAAGGTTCTGCGAGCGGTCAAACCGATCGTCGGAGACGACATTGCGAAGTGCGTCGTGCGCGGACAATACGCCGCTGGGGTGACGGATGGTCGGCTCGCCGCGGCAAAGCCGTATCGCGACGAACCGGGAGTCGATCCCGAGTCGACGATCGAGACCTTCGTCGCCGGCCGTTTCCAGGTGCGCAACTGGCGCTGGGACGGGGTCCCTTTTTACCTGCGGGCCGGCAAGCGTCTGCCGCAGCGACACGGCTCGATCGCCCTGTTCCTCAAACCGGTGCCGCATGGTTTCTTCGGCCCTGAGATCACCGCGCAGCTTGCCCCCAATGTCATCGTCTTTCGCATCCAGGGTGACGAGGGGCTGAGCATCACGATGCAGGCCAAGCACCCGGGGCCGAAGTTGTGCCTGGCCGCCGCCGAGCTCGATTTCAGCTACCACACGGTGTTTGGCGGCGAACCGCCAAGTGCGTACGAGCGATTGTTGCTCGACGCCATGCAGGGCGATCAGACCCTGTTCATCCGCCGCGACGACCTCGAGGTGGCCTGGGGATTGCTGACGCCGATCCTGGAGCGGTGGCGCGATGCCGATGCCCCGCCTCTGCATCCCTACCCCGCCGGCACGTGGGGACCGACGGCCGCCGATGACCTGCTCGAGCGCGATAGCCGGCGCTGGCGGGTACACGAATAGATTATACATATATTGTGTTGACACATACCCAGGAGCATGAACCCTCATGACCAGAGACGAAGCACTGAACCTGATCAAAACCCATCTGCACGAAGACCACATGGTCAAGCATTCGCTGGCCACGGAAGCGATCATGCGGGCGCTGGCCCAACGGCTGGGCGAGGATGTCGAGCGCTGGGGCATCACCGGCCTCTTGCACGATCTCGACTTCGAAACGACCCGCGAGCAGATGAGCCGGCACGGCCCCGAAACCGTACGCATGCTGGGCGACAAGATCGACGCCGACATGGCGCATGCGATCATGGCCCACAACGAGGCGACGGGAACAGCCCGGCAGTCGCAGTTCGACCATGCCCTGACCTGTGCCGAGTCGGTCACCGGCATGGTCGTGGCGACGGCGCTCGTCTACCCCGACCGCAAGATCGCGAGCGTGAAGACCTCATCGGTGACGAAGCGCATGAAGCAGCCGGCGTTTGCGCGCGCCGTCAACCGCGACAACATCAAGGAGTGTGAGAAGCTCGGGCTGACGCTCGACGAGTTCGTCGCCCTGTCAGTCACCGCCATGGGAGGCATCGCCAGTGAACTTGGCCTATGAGGTGACGACCCGGTCCCGGTGCATCGCCCGGGCACGACGACGCCTCGTCGTGCTCTGGATCTGTCTTGCGACGGCCATCGGTTGGGCCGCCGGCCAACCCGCGAGCGCCAGCGAAGATCCGTTGTTGGCTGCGCTTGGCGAACAGATTGCCGCCACCCTCTCGCCATTGGGCCCCAACCTCGACGCCCTCTATCTCGAGGCTACGGTCAACGTCGGTTCCACGTTTCTCGGCAGTGCCGCGGTGCTGTTCAAGAAGGGCGAGCGGGCAAGTCTTACATTGTATTCACGCAACGCCACCGTGCATTTTCGCGGCGACGCGGCCAGCAGCGCCTGCCTGCTCGTCACCCCCAACGACCGGTTGTTGTTCACGGCATCGGAAGGCGGGCAGGTTCCCTTCCCGACGA
>CAZADH010000007.1:14374-36161 GCA_964483805.1 uncultured bacterium | reverse complement strand
TTCCGACTCGACCTGATGATGGCGGTGGCCACCTGGTCGCGTCAGATCCCGATGGACCTGTTCGTGCATCCGCAGGCGGCGGCCTACATCACGCGCCGCATCGGCGAGCGGTTCCCGGTGGTGAGTCGCACGGCCGACCGGTTCTGCTGTGCCTCAGCCGCGACAGCTCCCGCCGCCCTGACCCTCTGGCACGCCGACGGGCGCATCACCGGGTTTGTCGCTACCTTCACGCAGGCCGACGGTCCTCCGATCGGACTGACGATCAACCCGATCGTCGTCGCCAGCCCTGTACCAGCCATGCCGCGGATGCCGGAGGTGGCCGGCACCTGGACACCCTCCCCGGGCCTCTCGACGGTGTTCGCGTTCGTGCGCGGGTTCTATCAGGTGCTGTCAGACATGATCCCGCGGGCGCCGAGCCCCGATGAAAAACGGTAGGGCGCACCGGTCATGAGCGACGACATTGTCGTGGTCCGGCCGGCCGATGACACTGACCGACGCGCATGCGAGCCGGTTCTGCGCGCGCTCCCGGCCTGGTTCGGCATCGAGGCGGCGATCGTTGATTACTGCAAGCAACTGCTGACCTTGCCAACCTGGGTCGCGGTCGACCACGACACGGTCGTGGGTTTCGTCGCCGTCACCGTGCATACACCGTATGCCGCCGAGATCACAGTGATGGCCGTGGCGCCGACCCATCATCGGCGCGGCATCGGCAAGGCGCTGGTCGACGAGGCCGAGCGCTACGCGCGTGCGCGTGGTTGCGAGTTTTTCCAGGTCAAGACCCTGGGGCCGTCCCGGCCCTGCGCCGAATACGAGCAGACCCGCGCGTTCTACTGCCATTGCGGGTTTCGCCCGTTCGAAGAGATTCACGGCCTGTGGCCGGGCAATCCCTGCCTGGTCATGGTCAAGGGACTGTTTTCCGGAAATGATAACCCTCGAGAAAGGCACGCTTCACCATGAAGAAAGTCGTCATTGTCGGCAGTGACGTCCTCGGCAACGGCTCACGAGAACTGGGGCAGAAACTGATGGCCTCGATGTTGCGACGATTGGATGCGCACGAGCCGCGGCCATGTCGCATCCTGTTCTACAACTCGGGGGTGAAGTTGCTCGCGAGCGAGTCTTCGATGCTCGATGCCGTCGAATTGTTGGCGAGAAACGGCGTCGATCTCGTGGCCTGCGGCACCTGCGTCGAGTTCTACGGGCTCGGCGACCAGATGCGGTTCGGGCGGATCAGCGACATGCGCGAAATCGTGGCCAGCATGCTCGGGGCCGAGCAGGCCATTACGCTCTGAACAAGACCGCATGGTTTCAGGAATCATGCCGATCCCGCTGACGACACCGGCCGATCCCGGGGCCGCTGACAGCATGACGCCACAGCTCTCGATCGTGGTGCCGATGCACAACGAAGAGGCGAATATCGAGGCCTTTTTCACCAAACTCCACGAGGCGCTGGCGCCACTCGAGCTGTCGTTCGAAATACTCTGTATTGATGACGGCAGCACCGACGCCACCTGGGAGAAATTGACCGCTCGCGCCGAGCAGGACACGCTGATCCGCTTGTTACGGTTGTCGCGTAATTTCGGCAAAGACGTTGCGCTGACCGCGGGCATCAATGAAGCCCGTGGCCGGGCGGTGATCCCCATCGATGCCGACCTGCAGCATCCCCCCGAAGTGATCGGCGAGATGGTGGCGAAGTGGCGCGAAGGGTACGACATGGTCTATGCGGTGCGTCGCACCCGCGATACCGACCCCCCGTTGCGGCGACTGTCGTCGATGGCGTTCTACTGGATTTTCGAACTGTTGTCAGACGTGCGTCTGCCACGGGGTGCCGGCGATTTCCGCCTGATCGACCGGCGCATCGTCGAGGTGATGCGACACATGCCGGAACGCGACCGGTTCATGAAGGGCATTTTCGCCTGGGTCGGGTTCAAGCACATCGGCGTCGAGTACGACCCGGCGCCCCGATACGCAGGAACAACGACGTGGAGTTTCTATCGCCTGATCCGCTTTGCCTTTTCGGGTCTGACCTCGTTCAGCAACTTCCCGTTGACCGTCAGCGCCTACGTGGGTGCACTCATCGCGGTGCCGTCGCTCTTATTAGGTATTTATTACCTGATACGGTTTCTTCTTTTCGACGCCGACGTGCCCGGGTTCCCCTCGATCATCGTTGCCGTGCTGTCGCTGGGCGGCATGCAACTGCTGATCCTGGGCTTGATCGGCAACTATCTCGGCCGCATCTTCAACGAGGTCAAGAGACGGCCACTGTATGTCGTCAGCGAAGTGCGGGGGTTCGGCCCGCCGCGCACGCGGGCCAATCTCCCCGACGATGGTGGCCCGACGGCCGACTCGGTGAAGGCCACGGGTGGCCACGGGGCCGGTACGCACTGATGCCGCTCAGGCGCAAGACCGAGGGTCGCCCTGGTTTTCGCCGCGCTCGGTCGTCTCGGTGGTCGAACCGGTGCGGCGACCAGGCACATTTTACAAGTACTGTGGACTCGGCAAGATTGACAGGAAGCGGGTCGGTCGCGGTACCGACCAACGATTGGTGACCTGATCACGAGGAGGAACCTTCATCATGTATAGAACATTTGGACTCGTGTCGACACTGGCATTCGTGCTCGCCCTGGCGGCGGGGTGTGACGGCGGGGGCGCCAAGAGCAGCGCTGGCGGGACGACGAAGTTCGGCCAGAGCGGCCGCAAGATCGTGGCCGACGGCATGACCGCACTGCCGAGCGGTCTGCGGTATCGCGAGGTGCAGGCCGGCACGGGCCGCAGCCCGACGGCAGAACAGATCGTCGAAGTGCATTACCGCGGCTGCTTCGAAGACGGCAAAGACTTCGACAGCTCGTATCAACGCGGCTCAACGACCAGTTTTCCGGTCAATCGCGTCATCAAGGGCTGGACAGAAGCGCTGCAGTTGATGAAAGAGGGCGCAAAATGGGAACTGTGTATCCCACCCGCCATTGCCTACGGCGATATGGGCATGCCACCGGTGATTCCGCCAAAGACGACGTTGTATTTCGAGGTCGAGCTGATCAAGGTCAAGTGACCGGGGCGCACCTCAGCGCGCGCTGACAGATCCGCTGCGGACGATACGAGCGCCGGCGGTGACCACGAGCATGACCTTGTCGCCCTTCACCAGATCGAGCGACACCGGGGTCATGACCCCGCGCACGAAGTTGCACTCGACCTGACGCTGGCCGTTGACGACCAATTGACCGGCACCGGTGTAGCTGATCGCGCCCAGCTTCGTCCAGGCCGGATCGCTCGCCACATCGTGCGTCAACGTGCCCGTCGCGCGCCAGGTGCGGCCGTCCTCGGGTTCGAGTGCCAGCGACATTGTCAGCGTCGGGAAGAATCGGTCGATCAGCTCGGCACAGACATGGATGGCGATCGGCATCAGGACCCGGGCCTGATCGACGGCCATTTCGGGCAGCACGTGCAGGCGAAGTTTCTCGGGGTCGGGCTTTGCCTTCTTGGCCAGGGCGATGGCGAACAGCCCACCTGTATTCTTGGCCAGAGGCACCTCGCCGACGCCGGCAAACGTTGCATAGAAAGTGCCGTCTTGCTCGCGCAGTTTCGAGAGACTGGGGCTGGGATATGGCCGCTTGCGGTTGCGCGGGAAAACGCCGAGGGCAAAGTCGTGGATCGTGTCGTTGCTGAAGAAATGGGCGTTGGTCCAGGCTGCGGTTTGCTTCATCAGTTGCTCGGGTGAGAGGCCACGCGCGTTCGGGAAGTCGCTGGTCGGCAGATAATCGGCCCGACGCCAGTTCTCACCGACAACCTGGTGGATCACGGTCGCGCGAATCGTCTTCTCGAGCGGCTCGTAGAGCGAGTGCGAATCGGCCCGGACGTGCGAGGGCTGGGTCATGTCACCGAGCAGATGCATCGTCTCACCAAGCGCGCGAAATGCCTTGCCATACATTTGGGAGCGGGTCAGGGATCCAAACGCGGCTTTGTCGTCTTCGAATGCCGCTTTGTATGCTTGCAGACCGTGTTCCCACGAATGCTCGTTCTGGGGGTGGCTCAGGCCCCAGGTGATTCCGTCGATCTTCGGATCGATCAGGTGCGGCAAGGGAACGCGATCGGTGTTACCGTTGACCAGTTCGCGGCGCGGGTTCCAATCGTCGGCGCGGTAATCGAACGAATCGAAATAGTCGTCGATCGACATACCGTCGGCCGCCTTCGGGACGCGCACCTTGCGACTCAACCAGGTCAGATAGCGCGGCTCGTAGACCGGATCGTAGAAGTGCCGGAAGCCCATGACCATCTCGGGCATGTCGGCGTCATGACCGCCGCGCGCCAGCCACTGCAGCGTGTTGGCTTCAGTGCTCGTCTCGCGCTTCGACCACGAGAGAGGTCCTTTGCCGCTGGCGTAGGAGCGCCCGGCAAACACCATGCGGAAATCGACCGGCGCTTGCTGGTATTTGGTGCCGAACAGCGTCGACTGGCTTTTCATGATGAAGTGCTTGCCGGCCAGTTCGTTGATGGTTGGATGGGCTTCGTCGCAATCCCAGGCAGGGCACGGCACGCCGGCCAGCACCACCATGACCAGCGCGACGGCGAGCAGGCTCAGACGGGGCGAAGGCAGACAGCGGCGAGGAAAGCGCGTTTGCATAAGCGTTCTCCGTGGTGGGTTTCTCGTGTCATTATACCCAACCGGAGGGGTACTGAGCCAGGGTCTCCCGGTGCCCGCTTGTTATCGGGCTGAGCCCTGCTTGAGGTCGACCCCCTTGCCGTTGTAGAGAAAGGTGTAGGTGACATCAGGATTGGCTTGCAGGTGGGTGATCAGGTTCAGCGTTGCCTGTTTGTACAGCCGGCCCTGGGTCAGCATCGCGGCACCCGTGGCACCGGTGCCGAACGAGCGGCTGGCGATCGACTCTTCCGAGTCGGAAACCCAGTTGAGCATCTCCAGATCAAACGCTTTACCGATCAAGGTGTCGTAGGCAGCGAGATAATCCTCGACGCGTTTGTCGTCGTCCCGATGCGTGAACGATTTCTTCACGGCGGCGGCCGCATTGGCCATCTCCGCTTTCCAGGCCTCGAGATACGCTTCGCTGACCAACTGGATTTCGGGCGTTGCCTGGGCTTCGGCGAACCCCTTCGCGAATGCGCGATCGATCGGATTCTCGCGGTTCAGATCGACCACCGCGGGTTCGCTTCCTTGCGTGCCGATTGCTTGTTTCGAGGATGCCGCGGCCGCGGGCTTCTTAACGTCTTTGGCGTAACCCGATGCGGAACAGGCAAAAAATGAGGCAAACAGAAGAATGGCGACGGCTTTTCTCATGGGGAAGGATCCTTTGCGCTGACGTTGGGCTGCGAAATACACCGGCGAAAAACGGAATGGAAGGGGAAAACTATAACAAAACGGCGCCGGTTTTCCAAACCCGATTTGACACAAATCAATGCAAGAATCTATCTCGGCATTCGTTTCATTAGTTGCTTTTTCAATTCAGAAGACGAAGAAAGCGACGAATCGGTTGTTGCCCATCGATTGGGTTCGTGCTAGAGTCTCGCTTCCCCCACGGGGGCAAGGGCGGCGTTGTCGCCAGCGCATTGGCCGCCCTCGTGAGCGCGTCCATGAGTCCATTGTGCCATACATTGTAAGGAGAATCCCATGACCATCAAGAACTGCGTTCCGTTTTTCTTTGCGCTTCTGCTCTCGACCGCTTGCCCGGTCTTGTCGGCCACGGCCAGCGAACCCGTCGCGTCACCGACCTCGACGGTCACGGCAGGGTCGATCGCGTCGGCGACAGCTTCAGACACCGCGCAAGCTACCGACCCTTCGGAGTTTCCGCTGAACCTCAAAGGCGTCGAGGTGCTCGTTGGCAAAGACGTCAAGCGTGAAGTGCTGAACGCGGCGCTCACCAAGGTCATTGGCGACAGCACCGAGATGGAGGAGAAGAGCCGCCTGCAATACGACTTCCAGGTCACCCCCGAGTCGTCGCCGGTGACCCTGTACATCGATTGGGACGCATCCGGCAAGATCGCCCAGATCGTTCTGGATGGCGAAGAAGCCCCGACCAAGGATCTGCTGGCCTGGTTGAAAAAACAGGCTGGAGATGGGAAGGCCGGAGCCAAGGAAAGCGGTTACAAGAACACGGTCTGGACTCACCGCGGTTGGACCTTCACATTCCGGCGGGGTGGGTCTAATGAAGACACCGCCTACTCGATCACGGTTGTCCCGCAGAAAGGAAAGTAGAACACCCGCACCGGACTGGCAGCGACACGCGGCGGCAACCGAGCTTTGTCGCCGCGGCGTGGAATCGCGGTGGCAGTGAGGTTCCTGTCCGCCAGGGGTGGTCGGGACCCGGCCCCATCCTGAGTAAGATCAGAGATCTGAGAACGTCCCCGGCCTGTATTTACAATCAATTACACGGTCCCGCACGCGCGCGTCGGTCAGGGCCGCCAGTTCGAGAGCGCCGCGGTAGTGCGCGGGGCGGCAGCCGTCGAGGGCGCCATCGTGCAAGGCCGGGTGACAGATGATCTCGCGCGGTTGCGCCCCGGGACTGGCGAGAAAAGCCAGCAGGAGATCGGCGCTGAGCGCACCGGAGGCCCACATGCCGTGAAACCGCGGGGCAAAGCGGATTCCTGCGGCGGCGGCGCGCGCGCGCGCGCGCAATGCCAGCGTCGAGAGCAGCATCCACTCGGCCCGCCGGCCAAGACCAACGAAAGCGGCGGGATACGCGCCTACGCACGCGCGTTCGACGGGCATGCGCACCGCCAATCCCCCGAACTCGTGGGCCAGGCGCAAGACCAGCGGCAGGATCGGTGGCAACAGATGCAGATGTTGGTGGCTGTCGAGATGGGTGATAGCGACTCCGCGCGAGACGACCCATTCGATCTGGGCATGCAGTTCTCTTGCCACCGCGGCGAGCGAGATCGTGCCGCGAACGATACCCGAGACCAGGCCAGGGTAACTGCGCGGCAAGCGTCCGGCTGCGTCGATCAACCCGCCCAGCGAGGCGGCAGGCGCCACCGCACGTTCGCCGGTCAGGGTGAGATGAATGCCCAAATCGAGCGTCGGGTGAGCGCGCGCCAGGGCGACGGCTTCGTCTGCGGCCGGGGCGCCGGCCATGATGCTGGCACCGGTAAGGATGCCTCGCGTGTGCGCAGCGACAATCGCCGCATTCACCTGGGGATGCTGCCCGAAGTCGTCGGCGTTGACGAGTAGCAGACGCGAGCGACGCGACACGTGCGGTTCTCCTTGGTCCTGATGGAGGCCGGTTTCCAAGCATGGCAGAAACCTGCCTCATTCGTGATCTTACCACGGGGTTCAGCGGATTCGTCGTGGCGTCGCAGCGAGTTTCGGGCGCGCGGTTGATTTGACGCAGATACCCATCGCTCCTAGAATGCAGACGTGAGCATGCACCGAAGACTGCACGAGGTCACAACGTCGCGGGCCGGCGTCGTGTTGCCGCTCGCAATCTTTCTGATCACGCTGTTGGCGCTGCTGGGCTACATGTTTCTGTCGTACAGCCTGCACTCGAAGAACATCATGAGCGTGTTCTACCGCGACGACATGGCCCGGATTTTCGCCGAGAGTGCGGCCGCCGAGTTTCGGGCCGGCTTCACCGCGGCGCTGAAGAGCGACACCGCGCTCGCGACGATGCTCGAGACGCCCGGTCGGGCGCGCACGAACGTGGTGTACCCGCTCACCCGTTTTCCGGAAACCCGTGAGATGATGCGACGGCTTGCCGCCGGCGGCCTCGTCGATCTGACGTGCACCATCAGTGTGAAAGATCTCGATGACCGCCTGGTCGAAGAAGGTGGCGGTACCCGCAAATACGGCAACGAGTATCAGGCGACGCTGCGCCTCGATTTCGAGGTCACGCTCAGCCACAAGGGCAAGCAGCGGCGATCGCGCTTCGTGTTCGAGCACGATTTGAAGAACGTGTGTCTGCGCAGCAATTTTGCGAATCGCCCTGGGCGTGGCTATTTCACCAGCGCAACCAACGACTATATTCTTTACATTCGCGATGCACTCGGCGAATTCAACCAGTTGTCGGCGAAGTCGCTCAACAATGACAGTGTCGGCCTGGCGTTCATTCAACCCAACAGCAGCAAACTCGGCAAGATCTTTCTCGGCTGCGGAACGACACCCGATGCCGACAAATACGTCTTCATCAATATCAATGAAAAACTGCAACACATGATGCCCGATCCGCCACCGCCGATCGAGGTCAACTGGAACATCCTGAAGCAGTGCATGCCAACCTTGACTGGGCAGATCGAGCAGGCGGTGCGCGACGCGGCACAGCAGGTGCAGACCGCGGGCGGCAACATCAATTTCTTCCCCGACCGGGTGAAGGGCACGTTCACGCTCGATTACAAACCGCTCGTTCCCGGGCAGACGTTCTGGCAGGCCTTGATGGCCCGCATTCGCGCGGTGTTCGAGCATTTCTTCAACAAGGTCACCGGCAAAGACAGCAACAAAGAAAAAGGCGTGCAGGTGCTGGGCGAGCAGGATGCGGACACAGGGGTCTGCCAGCAGATTCAGGGGAACCTGCGCCAACGCTTCTGGCAAACCTCGGCGTTCGAGGTCGATCTGACGAACCTCACCGACAACGCGCAGGTCAACGACACGGTCAAACAGAAGTGCGAGAGCAATCCGAACATGAAGGTCGATGTGAAGTATTTCACGTCGCAGCAGATCAACGGCATGACCGGCACCAACAAGGAACTGTACGATCTGGTCAAACTCATGGAAGACCGCGACAAGACCGTGTTGAAGTCGCAGCCCAACGAGATGTTCCCGTTCAAGATCAAGCCGCGCTACGACGAGCGCAACCCGCCGGCCAACGCGAATCTGCCGGCTTTGTTCGGCAAGAATGGCCCGGAGCAGTATCCGGATTTCATGCCGTTTACGTCGTATTTACTGCGCTCGCACATCTTCCGGCGCGAGGCCGACCTGTACGACAGCGCCCTGTATGATGCGTCGCAGAACGTGTTGCGGCTCAACGGGCTGATCGCGGTCGAGCAGCCGCTGGCTCTGAAGAAGGGGCTGCGGTATCAAGGCAAGGGCATCATCGTCGGCTTGAGCGGCATCAAGGTGCAGGGCTCATTCACGCGGGTCAATCAGAACAATGACGGGCCGTGCATTCTCTACACAGTACGCAACGACATCGAGTGCAACACGGTCGAGCCTGGGGCGATCGAGGCGTCGTTGGTGGCGCTCGATTATCGCTACGGGCAGAACGCCGGGTACAGCTCGATGGTCGATTTCAACCTGCAGCCCGCGGTGGTCACGGGCAACATCGTGGCCGACCGGCTGGGGCTCGATCGCATGGCGGCCGGCGGCGGCCGGAAGAACACCGTGACGTATGATCCCGACCGGCTGAACGGACCGGATCTTTACAATATATGGCTCGGCCCGCAGTTGCGCACGCTGTATTGCGAATACGACCGCGCGCCAACCCCACCGTGAAACCAGGCGCCAACAGGTGACGCAGCGCGTGAGCAGCATCGCCACCACCCAGCGGGGGCCGGCATTTCGCGTCGGGATACGTCGTCAATATCGCGTATGTCGCACCGGCATGACGCTCTTCGAGATTCTTCTGGCGGTCGTGTTCCTGATGACGGCGCTGGTGTTTCTCTTCAACCTGTTCTCGACGTCGAGCCGCGACACGCTCGACGCATATCATGAAACGGTGGCGTATGAACTGGCCCACGAAGCGCTCGAGTGGGTGGCGGGATTGGGGTTTGGGCCGTTGCAGCGGATCCGGCAGAACCCGGGGCATAAACTGTTTGCGATGCTCGGCCGCGGGACGTTCATGCCGGTGTGCGACCAGCGACTCGACGACGGGACGATGCTCGCCTACCCCGAGGACTTCAAGCGATTCGAGCGCAAGGTCGAGATGATCGACCGCACCGACCGGTTGCTGTTGGTACGGGTGACCGTGCGCTCGCAGTTGAGTGGGTTTCGCAAGGGCGAGGTCGTCCTCGAGAAGCTCGTGGGGTTCGAAGATGACTGACCGGCGCCGCGGCGTGAGCCTGATCGAGGCGATGATCGTGTTGGCGATCGGCACGATGATCCTGTTGCCGACGATCAATTTCATGATCTCGTCGCGCAACTACGCCTATCGGGGCTACGATCGCATCGAGTCGTTGTCGTTCGCGCGCATCATCGTCGAGAAGGTGCGGCGCGATCTGAAGGCGGCGTGTTACGACCGCGGCCACGATTTCACGACCGACGCAGCGCGGCGCAGCTTCAGTTTCTTCACGTTTCCGACCGAAGAGATCGGCGCCGTTGCGATGCTCGACCGGGCCAGGCCTCCGGCGAACCGGGTGACCTACACCTTCGATCCGACGCGGCGCACGCTCACACGATCGGTCAAAGCCCACCCGCGTGTTGCGGGAGGCACTGTCCGCACCGTTCGCTCCGACGTCGTCGCCCGCAATGTGGTGGTGTTCAATCTGCGCAAACGGTGGCTGTTCGGCGGCGCATTCTACGAGATCGAGGTCAAATGCGAATCGTCGCATCCCTCGCGAAAGCTCGAGTCGACGCACCTGCACGCCTCCGTGCGACCTGCTTTCGCGACGGCAATCGATCGGCATCCGTTTCAGATTCCGAACCGCCTGAGCGTGCTCGACCCGGTGACGCCGTGAACAAGCGGCTTTTTGCATTGGCGCAAACGGAAGGCGCCCTTGCGGTATCATGGACGGGGGTGGGTGGCTTGGCAACAGACAGACACGACGCTGCTGTCGTTTGCCGGTGCCACTGCTATGTTGAAGACGAAACGCGAGCGGTTGGCTGCGCGTATGACTCGAGAACAGAAATTTACGAGGAGGGCAACTATGAGTATGGCGAGATGCGGACGGGGCATGTTTTTCGTGGCGTTGTGCGTGATTCTGTCGGTAACCCTGACCGGGTGCAACATTGACACCCAGAAAATCGGCAACTTCATCAACAAGATCGCCGACGTGATCGCGAAGGTCGCTGAGGCGATTCGTGGGTTTGCCAGCAACCTGACCGGGGGCAACACCACGCCGGCGACGACGCCGACGACGACCACGACACCGACCGCGGCGGCACCGACACCCACGGCAACGGCTCCGGCCGCCGTGGGCGCGGGCGACATGGACGCCACGACAACCCCGGTGGCCACGACCACCAACAACGCCAGCGGCACGATCAACCGGCCGGCCGCCGAAGGCGACCCGTTCGCGACGCCGCGGGGTTGATTGTAATACATCGTATTGTTCTACGGTTTCCTGTTTGCATCAGCGAACTGACAGGATGAGATAACGCTGCATGGGATGCCGAAGCATCGTCGGTGTACAGGATGGCGAAACGCTGGCCCGGGCGGTGGTCGAAGAGATCATCGCGACCGGGGTGCGGGCGGTAGCCGACCGCGGCGTTTTTCGCCTCGTGCTCGCGGGCGGGCAGTCGGTCACCGGCGCATATCTGCTGCTGGCACAGGCTCCCTGGTGCGAGCGGATGCCATGGGCGCAGACCGACCTGTTCTTCGGCGACGAGCGGTGGGTGCCGGCCGGGCACGAGCACAGCAATTACGGAGCGATCCGTGCGACGCTGCTCGATGCCCTGCCGGCCGCCGCCCGACCCCGCAGCGTGCGTCCGTTGATCGACGCAGGGGCGACCAGTGCTACGGCCGCCGCCGATGCCTGCGAGCGCGATCTGCGGGAGTATTTTGCCCAGGGGGCCACCGCCTCTTCTGGGGCGGTTTGTGGCGGCAAACGGCAAGGATGTCCAGCAGGGGCACCCGGACCAGAGGGCGACGCAAACAGCACGGCGCGGTCGGAGAGCGACCCACGGTGGCCCGCATTTGACCTGGTGCTGCTCGGCGTCGGCCCCGACGGCCACACGGCCTCGTTGTTCCCTGGCATGGCGGTTCTCGACGAACAGCAGCGGTGGGTGGCCGCGACCCCGGTGTCGCCGCGGCCGCCTCACGTCGAGCGGCTGACCCTCACCTACCCTGCCATCAACAACGCCGCGCGGGTCGCCATCGTGCTCTCAGGTCAGGGCAAGGCCCCGATTCTGCGCGCATTGCAGGCCATGGCCGACGACCGCAAACGCACCCCGGAGCCGGGGGACCGACAGCAATACCCGGTATTGCGCGTCGAAGCGCGCGAGGCCACGCTGGTGTTTACCGATCTGTTGTAGGGGCAGCGGCGAACCAATCACCGGCCAGACCCGCCATGACCAAGAGTGACCCCGCCACGACCTGAATGTTGGGGGTCTCGCCGAGCATCGCCCACGCGAGCAAAACGGCGACCGGGGGTTTGGCGAAGAACAACAGGCTCGTCTTGCCGGCCGGCCACGCGGCCAACACGCGAAAGAACGTGAGGTAACCCAGGCCCGAGACGATGAGGCCGAGCACGAGCAGGCGCGGCCACAGATCGGCGGCCGGCCAGATCGGCACGCCGAGGCCGAGCAGCAGCGGCAAGTCGATCAGCACCGCCAGGGTAAAACTGACGACGGTGACAAACATGCCGCCGAAGCGAGCGACCGTGCCTTTCGACAATACAGTGTAAAGCGCAAAGCCGACGAGGCCGCCGATGCCGGCCACGATGCCGAGCGGTGTGTCGTCACCACCGGAGGTTGCGCGCGACGCGACCAGCACGACGCCGGCGAGGCCGGTGACGAGGGCCAGCCACCGCCGCCCGTCGAGTTTCTCGCCCAACCACCAACTGGCGATCAGGTTCGTTGCAAGCGGGTTGCTGGCGATCAGTATGGCGGCGGTCGAGGCGCGGGCGTGGTTGATACATACAGCGTGTGCACCCATGGCGACCACGACATTGAGCACGCCGAGGCCACCGAGCACCAGCCAGTCACGCCCTTCGAGATGCACGGCGCGGAAACGTCCCTGCCAGGCGGCGATCGGCAGCAGAAATGCTGCCGCCAGCGCAAACCGCCACCACGTCAGGGCCAGCGGATCGATGTCGTACCGGATCGGCCGGGCCACGACCTCGATCAGCGAGAAGGCAAGCACGGTGATGACGAGATCGAGCCAGAAGGTCCAGCGGGGGGACAGGGCGTGGTCAGACATGGTGGCAACGAGGCGGCCTCCCGGGCACCCTCCCGAGCGGCCAGGCATGGCGACCACGCCGGCGGAACATCATCTTGCGCATGCGGTGACAGTACACGGGGTGAGACAATTTGCGCAAGAGTGAGCAAACAACGGCGTGCCAGCGGTGGTTTTCCGTGCACTTGCCCGTGGCGACCATAACTTGTAAAATCAGCACTTAACAAACATATTTCGTATCGACGGGGAGGCAGGCAATGGCAACGCTGCGACATGCTCTTGGTCGTGGACTCATCATCGTGGTCACACTGGTGGCACTCGTAGCGATCGGGTGTTCGCGCAACGGCTATGATCTTCTCGGCATCGGGCCGAGCGTCAACACCGGCACCTCGCCGGCCGCCGGTGCGGCTGACGTTGCCTTCTCGTTCCAGGCCGATCTGCTCGGGTCGCCCACAGCCTTTGCCAACGTCAAGGCGGGCAAGGCCGACGCACAGGTTACCTTCCGCCTGCTGACCCTGAACCTGGGCAACCCGGCCAACCCGACCACGGCCACCGAGCAGACATTGCTCGTGCCGCCGAGTGGGCGCGTCACCGCCACGTTCACGGCCGTGCCGATCGCACCGACCATCGCGCAGGTCGAGGCGGTCGGCGCTGTAATCGGCTCGTACAGCAATTTTCACGGGGCCCGCGACCTGCACGCTGGCGCCAACGTCATCACGGTTGCCCCCACGGGCTCGAGCTGGCGCTACGATCTCGCCGCGCACATCCTGGAGACGGCGATCATCAACTCGAGCATCTTCGCGCGGCTGCCGGCGTCGGCGTCGGCACTTGCGCTCGAGATGGCCGACAGCATCAACCGTTCGGCACCGACCGCACAGCAGGATGCAGTCAGGGCCTTCACCCGGGTGATCAACCCGCCGCGCTGGTCGCTGACGGCCGATGCGGTGCGGGGTGCACAGACGCAACTGCTGGGTGTCAGCGGTCAGGCGCCAACGAGTGACAACACCTGGGGTGCCGGTGAGACGTTCATCACCGAGACGATCGGCCAAGACGAAGTGGCCGGCATGTGCGGCTGGACCTCACCAACCGAGTTCCAATTGGCCGCCAATGTCAAAAGTATTGCTCAGCACCGCCCGACCGTTCGCGGGGCGGTGATTCCGCGCAACCTCGACTGGCGCAACAAAGAGGGCAAAAACTGGCTGTCGCCAGTGAAGAACCAGTATCCGTATTCGACGTGCGTGGCGTTCGCCTGCTGTGCCGCACTCGAGGCGATGATGAAGATCCAAGCGAACATCGACGGCATCGACCTGTCGGAGTGGCACCTGTTCCGCGATGGCAACGTCGCCAATCTCGGCAGCCTCACCCGCGGCTGGGATTTCCGCTCAGCGTGCGAGCAGTTGAAAACCACCGGCATCGCGGCCGAAGGATTCGTGCCGTATTATCTCATTCCGCGATACATCGCGCCGCCGGGCGGCGCACGCATCTACAAGGCCGACAACTACGTGCTGGTGCAGGGCGTCGATGGCATCAAGCAGGCGCTACAAGAAGGCCCGGTCGTCACCGGCATGCGCGTCTACGAAGATTTCATGCGCTACACCGGCGGCATCTACTGGCACGCCACCGGTCGCGAGGCTGGGTTCCACGCCATTCTGCTCGTCGGTTACAACGACGAACAGGGTTGTTGGCTCGCGAAGAACTCCTGGTCGACGGGATGGGGCGAGAGCGGCTATTTCCGCATCCGCTACGATCAGGTGCAGACCGACCGTGGTTACCTGCTCAAGTTCGCCTACGCGACCCCGGCGCCGGCAGCACCCACCAACGTGACGGTCGCTCCTGGCAATACCGAGGTCACCGTGTCGTGGACGCCATCGGCCGGCGCCACGGCGCATCACTTGTATTACGGTTTGACGACGGGCGTCGGCCGCAGCAGCGGGATGCGCGTGGCCAACGTCACGACGCCGTATCGCCTGACCGGCCTGCGCAACGACAGTGCGTATTACTTTGTCATGACGGCCGAGAACGGCACCGGTGAGTCGGGCGAGTCGCCCGAAGTCTCGGGAACCCCACGCAACCCGGCGCAATTGACCCCGGCGAATGTTGTCGCCACCGGCGATGACAGCCAGGTGTCGCTGACCTGGAGCGCGGTATCGCAAGCGTCGGTTTACCGCGTCTACTGGTCGACCACGTCGGGCAATGCCCGTGCCGGCGGGCAGTATCTCGAGGCCCCGTCAGCAAGCTACGTCCACGCGGGGCGCGCGAACGGGACCACCTATTATTACCAGGTGGCCGCCGTCGTCGGCGGCGTTGAATCGGCCGCGTCACCCGAAGTGAGTGCCCGGGCCTGGCCGCAGATTCCCACGGCACCCACGGGGGTCCAGGCCACCGCCGGCAACGGCCAGGTGACCATCGCGTGGCAGCCGGTGTCGGGAGCGACATCATACCGGGTTTATTACAGCAACCTCGCGACGGTGAACCGCAACGCGACCACGAAGATCGAGACGACCTCGAGTCCGTGCGTGCATACGCCACTCCCCAACAACAATACGGTGTATTACGTGGTCACGGCACTCAACGTCGCGGGCGAGTCGCCCGAATCGACGCCGGTCGGGGCCACCCCGACCCTGCCGTCGCCGACCAACGTCACTGTTGCAAGAGCCTCGACGCAGTGTAGCCTTTCCTGGAACGCGGTACCCGGTGCAGTCAGTTACAATGTCTACTATCGCGACACCGCGACCGCGCTGCGCCTCGGCACAAAGCTGACGACAGACCAGACCACCGCGGCTCTGACCGGCCTGATCAACGGCCGCACCTCCTATTTTGTCGTTTCGGCTGTCGACCAGAATCTGGTCGAGTCGATTGATTCGAGCGTCGTCTCCGACAGTCCGGCCCTGGCGGCGCCGGCCAATCTCCGGGTCACGGGCACGCGCGGGCGCATCACGCTGACGTGGGACGCCGCGACCGTCATCCCGTACTCGGCCAAGGTCTATTACTCGCGTGACGGCGGCGCCACCTGGAACGCGACCACCCATCTCGAAGGCACCACCACCGGCATCACCAGCGGAGCCGACCGTTCGCTCACCTGGGTGTCGCATCTCGACTTCAACACGCTCGAGCCACAGAGTCGCGTGCGGGTTGTCCTCAACGACGGCGTGGTCGACTCGGCGCCGACAGACTCGTCGGTGCTGACCCTCGACAATCGGGCCTTGATCGTCAACGTGACCGCGACTGCAAACGACGGCATCTACGGCATCGGCGCCGCCATCAACGTCACCGTAAAATTCTCGACGGTGATGCGGGTGACCGGCACGCCGCAACTGATGCTGGAAACCGGGGCGACGGATCGGCCGGCTGCCTACATATCGGGTGACAACAGCGACACGCTGACCTTTCAATACATTGTGCAGGCAGGCGATGTCTCTCCCGATCTTGATTACACTGACGCAACCACCTTCAACCTCAACGGCGGGACGATTCGCGACGAGGCGGGCAATAATGCCGAGTTGCTATTGCCGACGCGCGGCGGCATCGGCTCGCTCGGCGCAAACAAGGCCCTCGTGATCGACGGAGTGGCGCCTTCAGTCGTGTCGGTCACCTCGACCACCAACGACGGGTTGTATGGGCAGGCGAAGCCGATCAACGTCACGGTCAACTTCTCGGAACCGGTGACGATGTCGGCCGGCACGCTCGACATTGCGCTCGACAGCGGCACCACGGGCTGGATCAACCCGTTCAGTCTTGCGACCACGGCCTCAACGACCTACGTCGTCAACCCCGGCCAGGCCAGCCTCGACCTCGATTCGACCGGATTGACGCTGAGCGGCGGCGCCACGGTGCGCGACGCCGCCGGCAACAACTGCGTCTTGACGATCCCTGCCGGGCAGTCGCTGAAAGACAGCCGCGCCATCGTGGTCGAGACAACCGGGCCAACAGTCAGTTCGGTCGTTCGCCAGACACCGACGGGCGCGAACACCAACGCTGCCAACGTCACGTGGCGCGTGACTTTCAGTGAGCCGGTCAACGACACGACCGTGAAGACAACGTATTTCACGGTCGTCGATGTCGGCAACGCGATTTCGGGCGAGTTCGTCTCGGCGGTCAGCAAGGTGAACAGCACTACATGGGATGTCACGGCGTATACCGGGTCGGGCGGCGACGGTGCTCTGCGCCTCGATTTGCTGTCCGGTAGCGCGATGATCCAGGACGTTGCGGGCAACATGCTGGCCGGCAATTTCACAACCGGAGAGACCTATAATCTCGACAAGACGCCGCCAACGCTGGTATCGATCTTGCCGTTCGGACCCGGGGACATCGACGTGACCTTCAGCGAACCGATGGGCACCGGCGTGACCACACCGGCCAATTACACGGTGTCGGGCAGCGGTCGCAACACGCTGGCGGCGAGTCCGGACGCCGTCACCCTGGTCGGGACCAACACCTATCGCCTCAGGTGGAACAGCAACTCGATGGCCTCGGGCAGCACGATCACCGTCAGCGCCGCCACGGCCCAAGATGTCGTCGGCAATGCGATCGCGGGGTCGCCAGCCGTCACCGACGCAACTCCGGAAACACTGGTTGACACGGTGTTGGTGGGCGACGTCGGCAACGCTGCCGACGCCTCGACATACGGTTCGGTGGGCTATGAGTTCCGCATCGGCAAAACCGAGATCACCTGCACGCAGTATTGCGCATTTCTCAATGCCGTCGCGAAAACCGACACGTATGGGTTGTGGTACAGCTCTATGGCCGGGTCGCCCTACACGAATCGAGGCGGCATTGGTCGAGCCGGCACGAGCGGCACGTATACATACACTGTCGTTGCACGTTTCAACGACGTGCCCGTGAACTATGTGAGTTTCTATGGCGTGGTCCGTTTCGTGAACTGGCTGCACAACGGGGCCCGCGTCAACGCGAGCACGGAGACCGGTGCATACACCATTACGGGCGGAGGCGACAACTCGGGTGCCATTGGTGCGCGACTACCGGGAGCACGGTATTGCATCCCGACCGAAAATGAGTGGTACAAGGCCGCCTACCATGACCCGAACAAGGGTGGCGCTGGGGTGCCCGGTTACTGGTTGTACGCTACACGCAGTGACTCGGCGCCGACGATGGCCACAACCGATGGGAGCAGCAGCGACGTTGTCAATTTCGGAACCAACGTCGCCAACTATGGTCGCGGCGCCGACTGGAACGGCAATGACGGTCACATGACCTCGGTCGGCCAATGCGGCTTGCTGTCAGAGAGTGCATATCGCACCGCCGACCAGGCCGGCAACCACTGGGAGTGGCTCGAGACCATTCATTCCGCCTCAAACCGTGTCGTTCGCGGTGGTTGCTGGAACGACGCCGCGACCAACCTGCGCTCGTCGGTCAGGTCCTATCAGGACCCGACCGCACGGGTTGACAACTGCGGGTTCCGCGTAGGGCGCTGACCCGCTCAGCCGAGTGCGGAATGACGGTCCGGGTCGACAGGGGTTGGCATCACCAATCGTGGACGCGGCGGATAGGCCAGACCATGTCGTTCTTCGTCGCGCCCACATTGAGCTGTTCAGCGAGCTGAAGCGGTCACGGTCGGCCCGCGCGTTACGCGCATCACCCATCTGAACAGCAGGGCGAAACCGAGGCCCTTTGCGAACGTCGACAGGCTGATGCCCCACCAGATTCCGGGCGCACCCAGGCCGAAGTGATACGCGTGCAACCAGGCGAGCGGGATGCGCCCCAGCGTGAACGGGGTGCCGATCAGCAGCGTCGGGTAGGTCTTGCCCAGGCCGGTGAAGATACCGCCGAACAGCAGTTCCCAGCCCATGAAGATCTCGAACGCGCCGATGGCAAACAGGTAGGCGCGCGCGTGCACGAGCGTGTCGGCGTCGGTGGTGAAGAACCCCAACAGCAGTGAAGGCGCCAGGATGAACAGGAGCGCGAACGGGAAGACGAGCAGCGAAACCCAGAGGAGCCCGCGCGTGGCGATGCGGGGCACGATCGCGTGATCCCCGCGCCCGACGGCCTGGCCGATGAGCGACGACATGGCCACGCCCATACCCAGCACCCGAAATACGGAAAACTCTCGAGCCGGAAACACACGCCGATCGCCGACAGCGGCGCCATGCCGAACGGCGTGATCAGCGTCGAGAGAACGGGGTACACCAGCGACCAGACGCCCTGGGTCAGGGCGTTGGGCAACCCGATCTTGGTCAGGCGCACGACAAACCGGGTTGTTGGTGAGAGAAACATGTTGTATGGACCGATCAGGTCGTCGCGCCGCAGCAGATGCAGCCGAAGACAGAGGCCGACGAACTGACTGATCAGCGTGGCGACCGCGGCGCCGCGAATGCCCAACGCCGGAAACCCACAGTAGCCAAAGATCAGCAGCGGATCGAGAACCATGTTCAGCGCGAGCGATGCGGCCAGGGTCCAGGTGGTGGCGCTGGTGCGGCCGCAGGCGTTGAAAACGACGCCGGCAAGACTGAACAGATACGTGATCGGAAAGCCGACGAGCAATACAAAGAAATACGCCGACGCAAAGCCCAGTGTGGCCTGGTCGATGCCCATCCAGATCAGGGGCCGGTCGCCCAACATGACGAAGGTGGCGGTGAACGCAAGGGCAAGCGCGACACTAAACCTGGCGGACTCGACGACACACTCAAAGCACTGGATGCGATGCAGTTGTCAAGACCAACTGCGACGGCATCGACCGAACGAAAACGAGATGCAATATTTGTTTCCCGAAATGAACCGCCAGAAGAACAAGTCGGCAAACCACCAGCTTTGTTGGCAAACCACCAGCTTTGTCAGCAAACCACGCAATTGGCCACCACTCGGAAGCGTTTGACTTCCGAGTCACTTCCTAGTAGTTTTCTTAGTATGACGAACCTCGATCTGCTGCTGGCCCAGCACGAAGGCAAGACGCTCGAGTTCAAGCGCGATCTCTCCTCCCCACGCGCGGTGTTGCGCACCGTCGTGGCGTTCAGCAACTCGGCCGGAGGCGTGCTGATCGTTGGGGTCGAAGACCAGACTCGCCACGTTTGCGGCGTCGACGAACCTCAAGCGGCCGCTGAAAAGATCGCCAACATGATTGCTGATGGGATCGAGCCGCAGGTTGCTCCGCAGATCGCGATTCGTCCGTGGCAAGGCCGGTCGCTGCTGGCCATCGAGGTGCACCCTGGTTCCCTTAAGCCATACCGCGTAAAGACAGACTCCACCGAGCGCGGCGTCTTGATACGGGTCGGTTCGACCAATCGACCGGCTGATCGCCACATCATCGACGAGATGCGCAGACACCGGCATGGCACTGGGTACGACGAGGAAGTGATCCCTGATCTCGGGCTCGATGCTCTCGATTTGGCCACCATCCGCGAAACGTTTGCAGAGCAACGTCCGATGGGCAACGCAGGCCTTGTCTCGCTACGTTTGCTCGCGCGCGACGGAGGACGGCATGTACCGACGCGCGGCGGGTTGCTGCTGTTTGGCTTCGATCGCGAGCGGTTGTTCCCCGATGTCTGGATGCAATGCGGTCGGTTCGCAGGGGTAGACCGCCAACGCATCATCGATCACTGCGAGTTGCGCGATCACCTCACGCAACTGCCCGAACTGGCCTTTGGCTTCATCCGCCGCCAGTACCCGCAACCGCTCGAAATCAATGGGTTCAAGCATCGAGCGCGGCCGACGATTCCTGATCTTGCGCTTCGTGAAGCGCTGATCAACGCCGTGGTCCACGCTGATTACGCATGTCGCGGCGCGCCGCTGCGGGTCGCCTGCTTCGATGATCGCGTCGAAATCGAGAACCCCGGTCTGCTACCGTTGGGCTTGACCGTCGACGATCTGCGGGAAGGCGTGTCGTCGCTGCGCAACCGGGTCATCGGCCGCGTGTTCAAGGAACTTGGCCTGATCGAGCAGTGGGGAAGCGGCATACAGCGCATGTTGGCGGTGTGCCGCGAGGCCGGGTTGCCCGAACCGAAGTTCGAAGAACTCGCTAATCGCTTCAGAGTTACGCTGTTCATGTGGGCTGAAAGCGCCCCGCAGCTCGCCAAAATGCAGCAGGCCATTCTCGACGCGTTGCGGATGGGCACCGAGGGTTCTGCAACAGTGCTGGCCCGCGAACTGCATGTCTCGGCGCGCACGATCCGGACGCATCTGCAACGGTTGGTTGAGTTGGGGCTCGTGGGCGCCGTTGGGCGAAACGATCGTGACCCGGGGCGACGTTACATAATACGGCGCGAACTGTAAACGCCCGCAAGCAACGGCGTGTGGCATTGGCCGAACCGGCAGCACGGTAGGCGAGGAGAGCTCCCGCCCGCGCACGATGCGCGAAAACCCACTCACGCACCACGCCTGTTTGCCGCTGCCCAGGCCGCGTGGTATCGTTGGACCTGAGCGCCAGCGCAACATCGGAGGAACATCGTGGACACGCAACGCACCGAGCGACCGGACGACCCGGTTGCCGGGCGTTTTGTCGACATCGGCCGCTCAGAAGACCTGAAGTGCCAGGCCGCGAAAGTCCTTGCCGAGACGTTTTCTGCCATCGGCAATGACATTTGGGCCGACCCACAGAGCGCTCGGCAGGAAGTCGACGAGTGCACGGCCGAACCCAACATCTGCATCGGGATTTGTGACGGCGACGCGTTGTTGGGCTGGGTCGGTCTCCGACCCATGTATGAAATGACCTGGGAACTGCACCCCATGGCCGTAAGCCTGCGTCACCAAACGCGCGGCGTCGGCCGGCGACTCATCGGCGAAATCGAAGCCAGGGCGAGAGAACGCGGTATCATCGGCATCGCACTGGGTACCGATGACGAACGGGAGCAAAC
>CAZADH010000007.1:7225-14364 GCA_964483805.1 uncultured bacterium | reverse complement strand
GAGCAAACCAGCCTGGCCAGGGTCGACATTGATGCAGATAACGTATTTACAGAAATCGGCCACATTGAGAACCTCGATCGGCACCCGTTTGAGTTCTACAAGAAATGTGGATACATCGTCGTCGGCATCATCCCCAATGCCAACGGCCCGCGCAAACCCGACATCTGGATGTGGAAGGATATTCGTGAACGTTCGCTTTGAGCTTCTGACCGAGATCACCCAGGACCACATCGATGCGTTCTCGCGTTGGGAAAACGACCCCGAGCTGATTCCGCGGTCACGGCCGAACCAATGCCAGGCCGATATCGACCGCCGCGAACCCGTGACCCGCGAAGATCTGCAAAAGCGGTTGACGCACAACACGATCTTCCTCATCTACCTCGATGAGCGGCTGATCGGCGAAATGAACTACCAGGTCGACCCCCGGCAACTGTATCGCAAGCAGGCGGGATCAGCATGGATCGGCATCACCATCGGCGAGGCGTCGGCCCGCGGTCGCGGCATCGGCGCGCAGGCGATGCGCCATCTCGAAGAGCAGATCTGGCAGCGTGGCCTGCGGCGCATCGAACTGGGGGTGTTCGAGTTCAACACCAACGCCATCAGATTGTATCAGAGCCTCGGTTATGTCGAGATCGGGCGGATTCCCGATTTCACCTTCTGGCAGGGCCGGATGTGGCAGGATATCCGCATGGAGAAGACGGCCTGATCGCGACCGGGCACCAACGGCACGCCGGTCGGTGCAACAATGGCGCGGCGACGCGGAAGTTGATGAAAGTTGAACTTCCCGGTTCGGCGTGTCATGCTCGAAGGGTCTGACAGCCCGTCATGCCAAGAGTCCACCGTCGTCGGCCGCGGCCGTCACCAGAAAACTCACAAAGGAGCCGTTCATGAAATCAGCCACCGCGTCTCACATTCTCGTCAAAACCGAAGGCGAGTGCCTCGAACTGAAGAAGACCATCGAAGCCGGCGCCAAGTTCGCCGACGTCGCCCGCGAGCACTCGACATGCCCGTCATCACGTCAGGGCGGTTCTCTGGGTTCGTTCCAACCCGGGCAGATGGTCAAGGAGTTCGACCAGGTCGTGTTCTCGGCCGAGGTCAAAAAGGTGCACGGGCCGGTCAAGACCCAGTTCGGTTATCACCTGATCTGGATCGACAGCCGCACGGAGTAACCGCGCACCCCGAACGACCGACGGCCGGCAAAAAACCAGCATTGCCCCGACCGCCTGGAACGTCGCGGCTGGACCTGGATTTTCGCCAGATATTTACACCGTATTTATGGTTCTCAGATGACACAGATTGCCGCAGCACTCCGGCGCCGATCTGTGTTCATCTGTGGTTCCCTCACTCACCGTTGGCAACAGCGTCGCGGTCAATCGCCCCGCTGCGTGCCACAGGGCGACCTTGGCCAGTTCGCGGTCGAAGCCGGCGGTGATCAGCCGTTGCCGTGCAGCGACGAGCGCCAACTCGGCGTCAATCAATACTTGTGAGATCACGGCTCCCGCCTCGTAGCGTGCCTCGGTGAGGCGTTTCGACTCGAGCGCCTGCGTTTGCGCCTGGCTGGCCAGCGCGAAACGGGCATCGGCCTCGCTGATCTGCAGGTGCGCCTGCCGGATGGCCAGGTCGATGTTGCGCTGCAACTCTTCGCACTCGTGCGCCGCCCGCTGCGTTTCGGCCTTCGCTTCGCGCACGCGGGCGCGCGCCTCGCCGCCGTCGAAGACGTTCAGGCCCACGTAGACGGTGGCGTCCCAGTTGTCTTTGTCGGGCGTGAACGACGTGCCGGACCCATTTTTCGAGACCACGCCGCACGGGTTCTGGCCATGTCCAGTGTAGAGTCCATGTACGTGCCTGGGCAGAGACACACTGAGGACATGCATCACGCCATGCGGAGCGGCATGCGATTGGCACTTGTCCGAAAACAACGTATCTTGTAAATGTGCCATTCGCTCTCACCAGTATCTGCGCCATGAGTTTTCGCATCCTGCTCGTGATGCTGTCGTTTCTGGCTGCCTGCACGAGCGTGCACGCGGGCCCGGTCCGCCATTACGCGTTTTTTGGGCAGGATCGGGAAAAACTGCCGGCGATGAAGGCTTTCCTCGACGACCCCGACTTCGAAGGGGCGCAGGTCACCTACACATGGAAACAGCTCGAACCGGACTTCGGGCTATATGATTTCGGTGACGTTGACGCCGACCTCGCTCTCCTGGCATCGCACGGCAAGCGTCTGTTCATCCAATTGCAGGATGTCACGTTCAGCCCGAAGCGCGTGTGCATTCCGCAGTATCTGCGGACCAGGCCGGAGTTCCACGGTGGCGCCGAACAACAGTACGTGATCGACCGCGATGACGAGAAGACCGCCCGCCCGGAGGGATGGGTCGCGCGGCGCTGGGATCCGGCTGTCCAGACGCGGTTTCATGCGCTGTGCAAGGTATTGGGCGAGCGCTACGACGGGCGAATCGCCGGCATCAACCTGCCGGAAACGGCCGTGGAGTTTGGCAGCACGGGCAAGCTCTTCCCGGCAGGGTTCACTCCCACGCGATACTGCGACGCCATTGTCGCCAACATGCGCGCGTTACGAGCGTGCTTTCGCAAATCAGTGGTCATGCAATACGCCAACTTCATGCCCGGTGAATGGTTGCCCGACAGCGACCGCGGCTACCTCAAGCGAGTGTATGCAGCGGCACAGGAGTCGGGAATCAGCATCGGCGCCCCCGACCTGCTTCCTCTTCGGAAGGCGCAGCGGGACCACGCCTACCCGTTGATCGCCTCGCTGTCGGCCTTCCTTCCGAACGGCATCGCCGTTCAGGATGGCAACTACGACGACGTCGACAAGGCGTCGGGCAAAAAAATCACGGTCGGTGAATTGTACCGATTCGCGGCCGACACGCTCCATGTCACATACGTGTTCTGGTGCATCGAGGAACCTTATTTCCTGAGAGACGTGATCCCGTTTCTCGAGTCGATGCGGCGGTAGGTCGGGTCTCGTTGGCGCCCGGTCGCGGTGACACTCGCTTTTCGTGAGTCAGACAACCAACAGCGACATCGACAGTGTGGCAGCATTCGAGTCGTTGCCCGATTCAGGCCTCGACGGTGGCCTGCCGATGGACTGACCAGTAGAACTGCACCCCACCCTCACGGGTCGAACCGGTACCCTGCCCCGTGCACGGTCTTGATGATGGTCGGCACAGCCGGATCGGGTTCGATCTTTTTGCGAAGCATCGCGATGTGTTGATCGATCGTCCGACTCGTGGGCTGTCGATCGTTGCCCCAGCAGGCATCAGCGATCGCGACCCGATCGAGCACCCGGCCCGGGTTGCGGTAGAACAGCTCGAGCAGATGCACCTCCCGCAAACTCAGATCGGCAGTCGTTTCGCCACGCCGCGCGCGCAGTTCGAGCGGAAACACCTCGAGATCGCGCATGCCAAATGAGTGCGGCCGGGCGAGCGCCGGCGCGCTGGTCGGAACGGCGCCGGCCCGGCGAATTGCCAGCAGGCGCCGGGTCGTGGTGCGGATGCGGGCGATCACTTCGCGGACGCTGAATGGCTTCACGATGAAGTCGTCGGCGCCCAGTTCGATGCCGACGACCTTGTCGATCTCGGTGCTCTTGGCCGACAAAAAAAAGATGGGCACGAGGTCGTCTTTACGACGTATTTCACGACAGACCGTGAACCCATCCATGCCCGGCATCATGATATCGAGGATAACGATATCGGGGCACTCGCGTTCGAACGCCGCCAGCGCTTCGGCGCCACCCTCGGCCGTCGTCACCTGGTAGCCCTCGGCGGCCAGGAGCTTCGCCAGTCCTTCGCGGGTCAACAGTTCGTCATCGACGACCAGAATCTTCACGTGGCTTTCCCTTCTGCAATCAGCGCCAACCGCACGAGAAAACAACACCCGGGCGCGCGAGCGGCGGTCCCGTCGGGTCGGCCTCCACCCACGCTATCCGGTGCCACAGCCGTCACCGGCCCGTTGTTGGTCACGAGGACGAGATCACCGCCGTGCGAGCGGGCCAGTTCGCGCGAGATGCTCAATCCCAGGCCGGTCCCGCCCGGCTTCGCGGCCACGGCATCGTCGGCGCGCAGGAAGGGCTCGAACAAGCGCGACGCCACGTTCGGCGCAATCCCTGGGCCGTTGTCGGTCACACTGACAGACAGCATCGCACCAGAACACGTTGTATGTATGCACAGGAGCCGTCCGGCCGCGGCGTGTTTGACGACATTGGCCACCAGGTTCTCGAGGATGCGAGCGAGGATCTGGGGGTCGATCGAAACCTCGTCGCGACACTCGCTCTGCACCTCGACGCGGATGCCTCCGGCCTCGAGCGCCGGTCGAAACGAAGCGAGCACCATGTCAATGACCTGATCGGGTCGGCAGGGTCGCGGATGGGGCAGAAATGGACTCTTCTGGGTGCGGGCGAAGGTGAGAATCTGGTCGATCAACCCGGTCAGGCGGTCGGCCTCCGATGACGCGATGCGCAGCATCTCGCGGTCTTCATCCGGGTTCGCGCCCACCTGCATCTGCACGAGATCGACATACATCTTGATGTTGGTCAACGGGGCCTTCAACTCGTGTGAGACCTGGTTCACGAAACTCACCTTCGCCATCGCTTCGGCCCGCTCACGCTGATTCTCCCGGGTGATTTGCAGCGCCAGCGCACCCAATCCGAGCGCGGCCACACCGAACCACCCAATCAACTGCGCGAAGGCCACCGATTGAAGTCGTTCGACGACCTGCTCACGCGGGGTGAACAACTGCAGCCGAAACGATTCGAGCGGCTTGCGCAACACCAACATCGCTCGCGGTTTTCCGCCGGTTTCGGTGACGGCGCGCGAATCGCCGAGGAGCCCCAATCGTTGATTGCCAGGGCCGGTCAAGAGGATGCAGGTCTGCGACCCGGGGAAATCGGCGAAGAACTCGCGGGGAACCGTATTTGCATAATCGGCAAACAGCTCCCGCACCGGTTGTGCTCGGACCAAGAGCGCACCGTTGTCTTTGCGGTGCATAAAGAACATGTATGTATCGGTTGCGCCTGACCAGGAGCGCAGCCCCGAGATCAGGCGGCCGGCCCGGGGATTGGGCGCGCGGGACGCCCAGGTCTGCAGATACGCGAAGACCTGCGCGACGTCGGGGGTCTGCGTACCCGTGGCGAGTGCCGAAAAGTCGAGAGCATCGAGATCGGGGAACAAGGCCACGCCCGCGGAACCAACAGTCATCGTGGGCGTGGCCGAACTCACCGATGCGGCAATCGGCCCGGGGATGAGTTGGATCGCGCCTTGCTGCCCAAGAGGCCCATCCAGGCCCACCATCGCGAGTTCGCGCTCGACGAGAAAGGCGAAGAACCCGGCCTGCACTTCTTTCAGTTTCGAGATCATCAGCGACTCGAAATTGCGCTCGACCTGCTCGAGTTCGCCGCGCGTCATGTGCGAGCCGGTCCAGGCGAGGATGCCCAGCGTCAGAATGACGAACACGGGGAGCGTGGGCGAGAAAGGCAGTTTCGGCAGTCGCATGGTTACCAACCCTGTTGCGATGCGCCGTGGTGAAGGTTCTCGGACATCTTCTTGAGCAGTTCCTCGCGCTGGGCCGGAGTCATGGGCAACCCCGACTGGTCCGGAAATCTGGTGCAGTCGGCTACGTATTCCGTGAGCGCCGTTTTCAAATTCGAGTACGTCGCTTTGCTGCCCATTACCGTCTTCAAGTCTGGCTTCATTGTACTACAAGCCGCGGGAACGTCTCCCTGTTTGATTTGGTCGACGGGCTTTCGCGACTCGATGTCGCCCCGGCCGCTGCCGGTCGTGCCGCCGGGGCCTTCATCCCAAGCCCGCTTGACGTCGGCGGGGTCCGTTGAAAATCCCATCGCGACTCGGCCCGTGAGTTGCACCGCCGTCCTCACGATCGGATCGAACCCGCAGACAGCGATGTCGGCCACGGGCGGATCCAACGGCGACGCCGACGAGGGGACCTCGACCTCGACGAGGAGATACTTCTCCTGGTTTCCATAGACCTGATCGAGCGTCGTGGTGATCGTCTGCCCGTCAATGATTCCAGGCCGCCCCAACGAGCGGACGAGGCGCATACCGCGACAGGTCACAGTGATGTTGATTCTTGTCGCCGCCACCTGCAGCAGGTTGCCGTATTCACGCGTGAACACGGGTAGCAATTCATCGGCGTTCTTCACGAAAGCATGGTTGCCCTCGCTAACGAGCGCCAGGCGCTTCAGGAGGTCCTGATTGAAATCGTCGCCGATGCCGAGCGTGGTGATCGAGACTCCCGACTGCGCCACCGACTGACCCAGTGCGACAATTTCGCCGGGCCCGCAAACCCCGACGGTCGGCACGCCGTCGGACACGAGTATGATCCGGTTGACGCTGTCGGGGCGCCAGGTCTTTCTGACCTCGGAGGCCCCGAGCAACAGAGCGTCATAAAGGTTGGTGCCGCCGCCCGCGCAGACATCGCGAATCGTCCTGGAGGTTCCTTCTGTAAATACATCAGGATGACTCGACGGGATAACGACCTTGGCCGCCCCCGCGAAGACCGTGAGCGAAAATGAGTCGGTCGGCCCCAGTTTCGAGATCGCGTATAGGGCAGCTTCTTTGGCCGCTTCCAGCTTTCGGCCAAACATCGAGCCAGAACAATCGAGAACGATCGCGACATTCAGCGGCGGGCGCGGGCGGGCACTGGTCACGGCCGCCCCCGTCACCCCGACCTTGAGAAAATTGGTCTGCGCCTTGCCCGGTTCGATGAGGGACTTTCCGAGTGTCGCCGTCACCGAGAACGGGTCGGCACGTGCTTCCCAGTTGCCGAGTCCTGGCGCGGCGGAGACACTCGGATCGGCACTCAGCAGGGCGGGCTTCATCCACCCGGACAACCCGACGAACAGGAGCGACGTCAGCATGACAATAAGACTGGTTCGACGAAACATGATCGACACCTCCGTTTGCGAGTTTCGGAACATTTCCTGTTCCTGTCTCGAGCATAGGAGGTGCGCTACCGTCGTTGGCGAAGGATATGTAAAACGTATGTAAATTCCGCCGCCGGGTCCGTTGCCGTGGCGAGCGGCGACGCGGCTTCGATCCCGGTGACCGCGGGCGACTGCGGGGGATCGAACAACCCCGCCCGATGTGCTACCATGACCAGGGCAAGAA
>CAZADH010000007.1:4690-7215 GCA_964483805.1 uncultured bacterium | reverse complement strand
CCGGTGACCTCGTCCTGACGGTTCCGGCCGAGTTGGTGGGAGTCCCCCAGCCATGATCACAGGCGAGATCAAGGGTCAGGTCGACCGCATTTGGGACGCATTCTGGTCGGGCGGCATTTCGAACCCGCTCGAGGTCATGGAGCAGATCACGTATCTGCTGTTCGTCAAGCGGCTCGACGACCTGCACACGCTCGAAGAACTGAAGGCGACCCGCCTCAAGAAGCCGATCGAGCGCCGGGTCTTCCCGGCCGGGAATGACGCCAAGGGCCGCCCGCATGAAGATCTGCGCTGGTCGCGCTTCAAGAACACCGCACCGGCCGAGATGTTCACCGTGCTGGCCGATCATGTGTTCCCGTTCTTGCGCACGCTGGGCGGCGACGGTTCGACGTATGCACATCATATGGCCGATGCGCGGTTCACGATTCCGACGCCGGCGCTGCTTGCCAAGGTGGTCGACATGATCGACCACGTGCCGATGGACGACCGCGACACCAAGGGCGACCTGTACGAATACATGCTCGGCAAGATCGCCACAGCCGGGCAGAACGGGCAGTTCCGCACGCCGCGACACATCATTCAATTGATGGTCGAGATGACCGCACCGCAGCCGACCGATGTGATCTGCGACCCGGCCTGCGGCACGGGCGGTTTTCTCGTCGCGGCTGGCGAGCACCTGCGCGCGCGGCACCCCGAGGCCCTGCGCGACGCGAAGTTGCGCGAGCACTTTCACCACAAGTTATTTCACGGGTTCGACTTCGACAACACGATGTTGCGCATCGGCAGCATGAACATGCTGCTGCATGGCGTCGAGAACCCCGATATCCGGTATCGCGACTCGTTGTCACAAGACCACTCCGGCGAGGAAGAGAAGTACACGCTGGTGCTCGCCAATCCTCCGTTTGCGGGCTCGCTCGATTATGAGAACTGCGCCAAGGACCTGCAACAGATTGTAAAGACAAAGAAGACAGAATTGTTGTTCCTGGCGTTGTTCATTCGGCTGCTCAAACCAGGCGGGCGAGCGGCGGTCATCGTTCCCGACGGGGTCTTGTTCGGCTCGTCGAAGGCGCACAAAGAACTGCGGCGCATGCTCGTCGAGGATCACAAACTCGACGGCGTGGTGTCGCTGCCGGGCGGCGTTTTTAAGCCGTACGCGGGCGTGTCGACGGCGATCTTGTTGTTCACGAAGACAAACTCAGGTGGGACCGATTTTGTCTGGTTCTATGATGTCGATGCAGATGGACGATCGCTCGATGACAAGCGAACGCAGCTGGTGGCTGATGAGAAGTTTGGCGCGGTGCCGGCGGTGGCGCTGAATGAGAGCGAGCATGGGAAGAATAATCTGCCGGATGTGTTGAAGAAGTGGGAAAAGTGGAAAGTCGAAAGTGGAAAGGCGAAAGTTGAGATTCCGGAGGGGTTTGCGAGCCGGACGGCGCAGTGTTTTTGTGTGCCGAAGGAAGATGTTGCGGCACAGGGGTACGACTTGTCGTTGAACAGATACAAAGAGGTCGTGCATGAAGAGGTGACACATCGGGCGCCGGGGGAGATCTTGGCAAGCCTCGCCCGCCTGGAGACTGACATCGAGCGGGGGCTAAAGGAACTCGAGGCAATGTTGTGATGTCGACTGAGCCATCACACTGGGTCTTGGTCGAGCTTCGCGATGTCTGCGAGTTCAAGTATGGGAAGAGCCTTCCCGAGGCATGCCGTATTGCGGGATCGGTTCCTGTTTTTGGATCCAACGGCCCTGTAGGATTTCACAATGAAGCCGTTTCGTGTGGACCCACCATCATAGTTGGACGAAAAGGTTCTCTAGGCGAGGTCAACTTTTCATCGAGGTCTTGCTGGCCGATCGACACGACCTACTACATTGATGCGACTGCCACAAATGCGGATTTGCGATGGCTTGCATACCGACTTTCAGGTCTCAACTTAACGCAAATGAATAGAGCGGCAGCCGTCCCTGGGCTGAATAGAGAGGATGCCTACCGCCGGCGAATTCTACTACCACCGCCGGCCGACCAGAAACGCATCGCTGACATCCTCGACCGCGCCGACGCGTTGCGGGCCAAGCGCCGCGCCGCCCTGGCCAAACTCGACACGCTCACGCAGGCCATTTTCTGCGACGTGTTTGATGACCTCAATGCGTATCCACTGGCGCGTCTTGGAGAGTCGGCAAGATTCGTCGACTATCGTGGAATCTCACCCAACAAGCAGCCCCAGGGCGTGCGTTTGGTCACAGCAAGGAACATCAAACGCGGATGGTTTGAGGATGAACCACGAGAGTTTATTCCTGCCGCGGATTATGACGCTTGGATGACGCGAGGCATTCCTGAAGTCGGGGATGTTCTGTTTACCACAGAGGGGCACACCTTGGGGAGCGCCGCAAAACTGCCACAATTTGATAAGGTCGCACTTGCGCAAAGACTCATAGCACTCCAACCGAACGCAAATCTGTATCCTGATTATCTGCTGCAAATAGTGCTGTCTCAGAGATTCCAAAGTGAGGTTCTTCGCCGTTCGACTGGAAG
>CAZADH010000007.1:0-4680 GCA_964483805.1 uncultured bacterium | reverse complement strand
AAGTGCAGCACGCGGGATCAGCTCAAAGCAGCTTGCACAGATCGAGATCCGGATTCCCCCGGGGGAGCTCCAACGCACCTTCTCCCGCCGCGTCGCCGCCGTCGAGAAACTGAAATCCACGCACCGCGCCTCGCTGGCCGAACTCGACGCATTGTTCGCGTCGTTGCAGCATCGGGCGTTTCGCGGCGAGTTGTAATACATTATGCATATAGCAGCTACTTCCCACTTTCGCCTTTCGATTTCTCACTTTCGCCTTTCGACTTTTCACTTTCCACTTTCTCCCCGACCTGTGAGATATTGCCACTCATGACCACCGAGGCCCGCCAATGACCCCGAATCGCACGCCACAGCACCTGATCGAGTTGATTCAGGAGCTGCGCAAGCTGCCCAAAGAGACCGAGTGGGTCGAGTTCAAGGTCAACGACGAAAGCCCGGAGCACATCGGCGAGTATCTGTCGGCCCTCGCCAACTCGGCAGCTTTGGCGGGCAAGGAGCTCGGTTACCTGGTCTGGGGCATCGAGGACGCAACGCATCGTATCGTCGGGACAAAGTTCTCGCCGCGTCACGCCAAGGTCGGCAACGAGGAACTGGAGAACTGGCTTCTGCACATGGTGACACCGCGGGTCCAGTTTAGGTTTTTCGAGTTCGCGTGTGACGAGAAACATCTGGTGGTTCTCGAGGTCGGCCGGGCGACCCGCCAGCCGGTGCAGTTCCGCAAACAGGAGTTCATCCGCGTGGGCAGTTACATGAAGAAGCTCACGGATCTCCCCGAGAAGGAACGCGCGCTGTGGCGCGTGTTCGAGCACACGCCATTCGAACGCCTCGCTGCCGCCGACGAGATGCGCACCGACGAGGTTCTGTCGCTGCTCGACTACCCCGCCTACTTCGAGATGCTGCAACGCCCGTTGCCCGAGACACGCGAGGTCATCCTGGAAGCCCTTGCCGCCGATGACATGATCGTGCCCACCGACCGCGGCCACTGGAAGGTTACCAATCTCGGCGCCATTCTGTTTGCCCGGAAGCTCGCCGATTTTCGGCAACTGAAACGCAAAGCGGTGCGCGTCGTGTTTTACGAGGGCACGACCAGGGTCACGACGATTCGCGAGCACGAAGCAATCAAGGGCTACGCCAATGGCTTCGTCGACCTGATCACGTTCATTACCTCGTCGCTGCCATCGAACGAGGTCATGGGCAAGGCGCTGCGCAAGACCGTGCCGATGTATCCGACACTGGCCGTGCGCGAACTGGTCGCCAACGCCATCATCCACCAGGATTTTCCCATCGCCGGCTGCGGGCCGATGATCGAGGTCTTCGCCGACCGCATGGAAGTCACGAACCCCGGCATCCCGCTGGTCAAAACCGATCGATTTCTCGACTCGCCGCCGCGGTCCCGCAACGAAGCGCTGGCCTCATTCATGCGCCGGATCGGCGTTTGTGAGGAACGGGGCAGCGGCATCGACAAGGTCGTTTTCCAGACCGAGGTGTTTCAGTTGCCGGCGCCGACGTTCGAGGTCATCGAGGAACAGACGCGCGCCACTTTGTTCTCACATCGACCACTGTCACGCATGGACAAGTCGGATCGCATCTGGGCGTGTTATTTGCACGCCTGCCTTCGCTACGTGAACCGCGATTTCATGACCAACTCGTCATTGCGCGAGCGCTTCGGCATCATTGCCCAGAACAGCGCCACCGCCTCGCGACTGATCAAGGAAGCCATCGCCGCGGAACTCATCCGGGCCTACGATGTCGGCTCTGGCCGGAAATACATGAAATACATCCCGTGGTGGGCACTGTGAAGTCAGCTTCTTATTTGATGGTCATTTGATTGGAGGGGCGAAAATGGGGTCTTCACCCCCCGGGCAGCCTCCACGAAATCGGCTCCAGGAGCTGTTTCTCTGGTCACGGGTCTTATTTGATGGTCATTTGATGGAACGATCCGCGGTCCGAAGGTTTGCGTTCAAATACGTCCAATTCGCGTCTAATTCACGTCTATTTTGCGTCTAATTCCGGACAACGCACCCCACGCGAGGTATTCTTACCTCAATCGACCCAATTCTTATTTGCTGGTCATTTGATTGGAGAGGCAAAATTGGCCCCCGCGACGCCGGCTGAATCCACGCAAATCCGCTCCTGCAGCTACTTCCTTGGATTCCAGTCTTATTTGATGGTCATTTGATAGAAATCCATCATCATTATGATAACTGAGTTCCAAGCCCGCCCAATCACCCGGCGCATCCCTGCGCCGCTGACGCGCCCCCGACCGATGCCCGCTGCCCTCGCCCCTTCCCACTTTCCCCTTTCGCCTTTCCACTTTCCACTTTCGCCTTTTCACTTTCCCCTCTCCCATGCCCGCTGACTCCCAGTTCCAGTTCCTCGCCGCCGACTGGCCGGCGATCTTCGAGACCGCGCGCAAGCTCGAGTTCTTCGCGATGCGTGATCCGCGCACCGCCTGCTTCTATGCCCGGCGCGCGCTCGAACAGGCCGTCTCGTGGCTCTACACCCACGAGGTGTCACTGAAACTGCCGTATCAGGAGCATCTCAGCGCGCTGATCCACGAGCCGACGTTCCGCAATCTGGTCGGCCCGGCGGTCTTTGCCAAGGCGCGACTGCTGAAAGATCTGGGCAATCTCGCGGTTCACAGCCAGAAGCCGATCCGGCTCGAGGATGCGGCCACCGCCGCGCGGGAACTGTTTCACGTCGCGTTCTGGCTCGCCCGCACCTATGCCCGTGGACCGAAGCCGGTCGATGGATTGGCGTTCGACGCGGCGCTGCTGCCGAAGCCGGCCCCGAAGCAGGCGCCCGCCCCGGCGCAGACGCTCGACCAGCTCGAGAAGCTCGAAGCCGAGCTGCGCGAACGCGACGAGAAACTCGCCGTGGTTCTCGCCGACAAAGATCACCTGGCCGAAGAACTGCAACGTCTGCGCGCCGAGGTCGCCGAAGCCCGGAAGGCCAATAGCGCCCAACCCGACACGCACGATTACTCGGAGGCCGAGACCCGCGATTTCTACATCGACCTGCTGCTCAAAGAGGCCGGCTGGGCGCTCGACCACACGCACGATCGCGAGTTCGAGGTCACGGGCATGCCCAACGAAAAGGGCCAGGGCTTTGTCGATTATGTACTGTGGGGCGACGACGGCAAGCCACTCGCGCTCGTCGAGGCGAAACGCACCAAGCGCGACCCGCGCGCCGGGCAGCAGCAGGCGAACCTGTATGCCGATTGTCTCGAAGCGCAGTTCGGCCAACGGCCGGTGATCTTCTATTCGAACGGATACGAGCACTGGTTCTGGGACGAAGCGTCGTATCCACCGCGGTCCGTGCAGGGGTTCTACAAGAAGAACGAACTCGAATTGCTGATCCAGCGCCGTACGACACGCAAACCGACGGGCACCGTCGCGGTCAACGAAGCGATCGTCGAACGCTTCTACCAGACACGAGCCATACGTCGTATTGCCGAAGCGTTCGAACGCGATCACGACCGCAAGTCTCTGGTGGTCATGGCGACGGGGGCCGGCAAGACGCGAACGGTCATCGCGTTGTGCGACCTGTTGATGCGCGCCAATTGGGTGAAACGCGTGCTCTTTCTGGCCGACCGCGTCGCGCTGGTGAAGCAGGCCGTCAATGCCTTCAAGCGGCATCTTCCCGACAGCTCGCCGGTGAACCTCGTCACTGAGAAGGACGTCGAGGGCCGCGTATTCGTCTCGACGTATCCGACGATGATGGGACTGATCGACGACACCCGCGACGGGCAGCGCCGGTTCGGCGTCGGCCATTTCGACCTGGTCATCATCGACGAAGCGCATCGGTCGGTCTTTCAGAAGTATCGCGCAATTTTCGATTACTTTGATTCGCTGCTGGTGGGCCTGACGGCGACGCCGAAGGACGAAGTACACCGCAACACCTACAGCCTGTTCGAACTCGAAAACGGCGTACCGACCGACGCCTATCCACTGGACGAAGCCGTTGCGGACGGTTTCCTGGTGCCGCCAAAGTCGGTGTCGGTGCCGCTGAAGTTCCAGCGCGAGGGCATCAACTACGACGACCTGTCGGACGACGAAAAGGAAGAGTGGGAAAACCTCGACTGGTCAGACGACGGCGCCCCACCCGATCGGGTCGAGGCCGAAGCGGTCAACAAGTGGCTGTTCAACAAGAGCACGGTCGACCAGGTTCTCGAACACTTGATGACCCGCGGCCAGAAGGTGGCCGGCGGCGACCGGCTGGGCAAGACGATCATCTTCGCCAAGAACCATGCTCACGCCGAGTTCATCGCCGATCGGTTCAACGCCAACTACCCGCACTTCAAGGGCGAGTTCGCCCGCGTGATCGATTACTCGGTCGAGTATGCCCAGAGCCTGATCGACGCCTTTTCGAACCCTGCCAAGGCGCCGCACATCGCGATCTCGGTCGACATGCTCGACACCGGCATCGACGTTCCGGAGGTTCTCAACCTGGTGTTCTTCAAGCTGGTGCGCTCGAAGACCAAGTTCTGGCAGATGATCGGCCGCGGCACCCGCCTGTGCCCCGACGTGTTCGGCCCGGGCCTCGACAAGAAATTCTTCTTCGTCTTCGACTACTGCCAGAACCTCGAGTTCTTCAGCGAAAACCCGGACAGCACCGACGGCGCGCCGCTCGAGTCGCTCAGCAAGCGGTTGTTCACGACACGTCTCGACCTCATCGGCGACC
>CAZADH010000006.1:34080-67041 GCA_964483805.1 uncultured bacterium | reverse complement strand
TCGACCGCTTCCGGGTCCGGCATCGTCGCATCGGTCCTGATCGTCAACTTCCTCTATCGCGAGCGATCGATTGCAGGCGGGCGCCGCGCAGATTGGCCTGGGCCCGCCGCCCTACGTCGGCCCGCGCATCGTCGATACTTCGATCGGTGATGGTCTGCTGCACGGCGTTGGCGAGGATGCCGCTGGTCATGTCGTGCAAGCGGCGGAAATCCCAATCCGAGAGGAAGGTCAGCTCCTTCATCTGCGCCAGATTCAGTATCGGTTCGTTGCCGAAATAGCTCGCGACCAGCGGTTGATCGATCATGGTCACGTCCCGCTTGCCCCAGTCGCGGTGAAATTTCTCGGCCTGCTTGAAGAACTCGGCCAGGCGATTCTGCATCTCCTGATCGGCGTTCTCGTGGGGCGTCACCACCGGTTCGACGCGCGTCTCGGCTTCGTCCTTGAGCCGTTTGGTTTCGATCTCATCGACGAAACTGATGTTCTGCGGGCAAATGATCGTTCGGGTGCACACCTCGCCGACCGCCGCGTCGATCGAGAGGCGCCCGGGGTCGGTGAGCAGCACGAGAACAACACCCAGGACGAAAATCGCCTGGTGAACCAGCATGCGCCGCTGTTGTTCGCGCTCCACTCCGAGCCAATCGAGAAAGCGGATGACCGGGTTACGGTCGGGCGTCGACAGCGGCTTGGTTTCTTGAGATCCGTTCATTTGCGGTCCTCATGCGAGAAGAAACGGGCATAGGCCTCGACGATGGCCTGCACCATCTCGTGGCGCACCACGTCCTCTCGCCCGAGATTGACGAACTCGATACCGCGAACCTGCTCGAGAATGTGCGGTAACGTCACCAGCGCCGACTCGCCCGGATCGGGCAGGTCGACCTGGGTGGGGTCGCCGGTGACCACGACCTGCGTGCCTTGGCCCATTCGGGTGAGAAACATCTTGAGCTGCGGAATGGTGGTGTTCTGTGCCTCGTCGAGAATCATGAACGCTTCATTGAATGTGCGCCCCCGCATGTAGGCCAACGGCGTGATCTCGATCGTGCCTTTGTCGAGAAGCTGCTGGAAGCGTGAGGCGCCGAGAAATTCGATCAAGGCATCGTACAACGGGCGGAAATACGGATCAACCTTCTCGAGCATATCGCCCGGCAGGTAGCCCAAACGTTCACCCGCCTCGATGGTCGGGCGCGAGAGCACGATGCGGCTGACCCGACGGTCGCGCAGGGCGATGACCGCCGCGGCGACGGCCAGGAAGGTCTTGCCGGTGCCCGCCGGTCCCAACGCCACCACCACCGGATTGCGCACCAGTGCGTCGAGATAGGCGCGTTGATTGTGGGTCTTGGCGGTGATCCGCCGACCGCTGTGGGTCGTGATGAACACCGGTGCCGGGTCGGCGTCGAGAACCTCCGGTTGCTTCACCGCTTTGGTGACCAGATAGCGCAAATCGCCCGCCGCAATGGGCTCGCCGGCCTCGGCGCGGCGCCGCAACAACCCGATCAACCGGGTGGCCACCTCGACCCGGTCCCCCGGTCCCTCGAGGGTCAAGCGGTCGCCACGGGCATGCCCTGCCACCCCCAGCTCATCGCGCAGCATGGTAAAAAATCCGTCACGCTCGTTGCCGAGCAGAAAGCGCGATAAGGTTTCGCCCAGGTCGATCTGTTGGCCGTTGCCGTTCATCGGGGTTTCCGTTGGTCTGCCGACGTTTCGGCGCCCACGTGCAGCGGCTCATCGCCCGGCCGTTGCAGGCTGATGCGGCCGAACCCGGCACTCTGGAAGCGCTTCAGCAGGTCGATTCCGGCCCGGAAAAGATCTGGTTCGGCGCCGGCGCGCAGCAGCGACATACGATGTGCATATACTTCGAGATAGCCGTCCGGCGTTTGCGCTGGGTCCCAGTCCGGCAGCGCTGAAGCCAGACCCCGTTCGGCCATGACCTGCACCAGCCCCGTGGCGGTTTCGATCGGGTCGTCATCCCGCCCCGGCAGGGTGTTGATCAGCCGCAAGGTCGACCCCTGCCGCAGCAGGGCAAAATCGAGAATTCCCGGCAGATCGAGCAACTCGAGGCGGGTGCCGAGCTTGATCCACTGGATGTTGCGGGTGACACCCGGCAGATTGGCGACGCGTGCGGCACGGCGACCGGCCAGGGCATTGATCAACGACGACTTGCCGACGTTGGGAATCCCGATCACCATCAGCCGGGTGC
Source organism: uncultured bacterium (assembly GCA_964483805.1). Lineage (GTDB taxonomy): Bacteria > Muiribacteriota > Ozemobacteria > Ozemobacterales > Ozemobacteraceae > CAZADH01. Next base: position 64,847 of record CAZADH010000006.1, on the reverse strand, counting down.
CCCGTCGCAGGCCCGGTCGTTGCGCCTCGGCTTCGACGCGCGCCAGCAACGCGCGCACCGAGGCGACGTCGCGAGCGTCAAGGCTGATGGCCGACATCTGCCGCCGCTGGAACTCGGCCAACCACAGCGCGGTGACGTCGGGATCGGCCAGGTCGGCTTTCCCCAGCACCACCAATGTCGGCTTGCCCAGTCGATCGGTGAGACCGGGCAGGCGTGATGCTTCGGGCATGCGCGCGTCAACCAGTTCGATGAGCAGATCGACCACCGGCATGAAGCGTTCGAGGGAACTGTAGGCCTTTTTGATGTGGCCCGGCAGATCACGTCGTGTCATGACTTTTGTGCGGACGTCAACGAGGCGGTTCGCTGGCTGCTCGTACCCACCGAGGAATCGGGCATCGATCAACCCGACCCGTGAGCGGTCGTGCTCATCGGCGCTTCGGCGCCGCTCAACCCGGTGTGGGTGTAGCTCGGGATCGGCCCAATACGGCGCAATGGCCAATAGAGGAACACCGCCTGCCCCTTGAGATTGCCCAACGGCATCGGCCCCCAGTAGCGGCTGTCGGAACTGTTGTTGCGATTGTCGCCCATGACGAACAGGTAACCCGGTTCGACGCGGATGCGATCGCTACCGATGCGCCGCAACCCGCGTGGCGTGCGCCCCCCATAAGACTCGCTCGTCGGGAAATCGAGGGCCGGGGGTTCGCGTTCGTACGGCTCGTTCAACGGTTGGCCGTTGATCTTCACCACTCCGTCGACGACCGAAATCTCGTCACCGGGGAGTCCGACGACGCGCTTGATGAAATCGCGCGGTGGATTGGCCGGGTCGGGGTCGGGGAAGCGAAACACCACGATGTCGCCACGTTTCGGTGGGGCCAGCCAGACCTTGGGCAAGAACGGTACGCGTCCGTCAAGCGTCAAATCGGCGACGTAGGCGAACTTGTTGACCAGGATGCGATCGCCGGGCCGCGCCAACCGTTGCCACGACCCGCCCTCGTCGACCCGCCATTGGCCAGCCATAGCGTACACCCGTCGCATGAAGCTCGAGGTCTGCTCGACTTCCTGGGTCGGAATGAACTGCCAGGACTCGCCATACAATGTATTCTCCATGCTGCCGGTCGGGATCCAGAATGCCTGCAGCACCAAGGTGCGAATGATGATGGCCAGAAAAAACGCGATCGCCACCGTCTCGCTCCACTCGCGAAATGAAGACTTGTAAAACAGACCCCACTCGACCGGCTCCTCGGCCGGTTGGCCGTCAGCCTGCATCACCCGGATGCTCAGACGATTGAGGCCGTTCTTGAGTTGGCACGTGCAGGCAAACCGCCCCTTGTCGGCAGGAAGCGGCTGCACACGTTCCTGCCGTCGTTCGGGCTCATGGACCAGCTCGAGGCGGGTCCCGGCGGGCAGGCGCGCATCCAGAGTGCCGGCGATCCAGACGTTGGTCTCGGCAACGACATCGTCGGGGTCGAGTTGCTCGATCGGGACCATCTCCTGGTCGCCAATCTTGACCGTGATGTTGCGGACAAGACGCGAAACACCACCCGGCACCAATTCGGTGCCGGATGGCGTCGGCGTGACAACCGGATCGGCGGACGAGTCTCCGTGCTCCGGGGTGTGATCGCTCAAAGTGGGCGCGCGACCGTTGGGGCTTACTTGCCCTCGGTGGCTGGCGTGTCCTGGACCTCGCCGGTCTTGACGATGAATTTGTCTTTAACGCGGGTCTTCTTGCCTTCGCGCTCGCGGAGGTAGAACAGTTTCGCGCGGGCGACCTTACCACGGCGAACAACCTTGATACTCGCGACCATCGGCGAGTTGATCAAGAAGGTCCGCTCGACGCCGACACCATAGCTGATCTTGCGCAGCGTGAAATCTTCTTTGATGCCGACGTGGCGCTTGGCGATGCACACGCCCTCGAACGCCTGCAAGCGCTCTTTTTCGCCTTCACGAACGCGCATCTGCACGCGGAGCGTATCACCGGGTTGGAACCCCGGGACCTGGTCGCGGCTCTTCAGATAGCCTGCCTCAATCGTTTCGATAACCGAATTCATGACACTTCCTCCTTCGCTTCCCGGGTCCACCGGGCTAACGCGCGATGGTGACCTCAGGTCGGTTTACTGTCCGCTGGTTGCCCGTTGGTCACCCACCAGGCGATCGATCACGATGCTCATCGCCGAGCGTACCGACAGGTGGTTGTACCCCGTCCGCCCCGCGACCGGCACCAGACAATGATCGGCGGCTTCGAAAACCGGGCGGGCCAGACCCCACCCGGTGCCGAATAGTACGATGATATCACGTTTCCGCGAATTAATCATCCCTGTCAATTGCGGAAAATCGAGCGAATTTTCACAACGGCGGGCGGAAGTCACCACGAGCAGCGGTGGTTCCCCGTTTGCGGCCGCCTTGATCTGGTCGGCCATGTCGGCAATGGCCGGCACGACATGGATGAGGGCCAGTGCCTCGCGCCGGTGCGGGCGCAGCACATTGGCGGCCTCGGTGTTCCAGTGGTCGATCATCCGGCGAACGAACGCCTGCTGGCCGGGTTGCGGACTGACGATCCAACCGCCGGCCAACCCGTACGTCCGGGCCAGGCGCCCCAGATCGTGAACATCGAGATTGGTGACCGCCGAGGCGGTTTGCCGACCCTGCCGGTCTTCGACGGGGTGATGGACCAAGGCGACATGCAGGCGCAAAGCGGCCCCATTGGTTGTCGGGGCGTTCATGGTTTCGCCTGCGTCGTCCCTGCCGCATTGGCGGGCCGCAGTGCGTGCTGCAGGCAGGCCCGCTCCTCACTGTCGGTTGTCCGTCGGCGCAGCAGGTCGGGCCGACGAACCGCGGTACGCACCATCGCCCGCGCGGTCCGCCACGTGAGGATGTCGCGATGGTTGCCGCCCCGCAACACCGCGGGGATGTCTCGGTCCTGCCAGGTCTGCGGGCGGGTGTACTGGGGATGATCGAGCCGGCCACCGAAAAACGAGTCTTCGACCACCGAGGCGGCGGTACCCACGACGCCTGGCACCATGCGAGCCACCGCATCGACCACCACCATGGCGGCAAACTCCCCGCCCGTCAGGACATAATCGCCGACCGACAACTCGAGATCGGCCTGGCTCAACAACCGGTCGTCGAACCCCTCGTATCGGCCGGCGACCAGGGTCAGGCGCGGAAAGCGCGCGAGGCCTCGCACCACCTCGTGCCGCAGTGGGACTCCATGTGGGGTCAGAAAGATCACCGGCCCCAGCGGGCTCAGGGCGCGCAGTTGCTGCAGGCGTGTCGCGAGTGGCGGGGGGCGCAACACCATCCCCGGGCCGCCGCCATAGGGGGTGTCGTCGACGGTGTGGTGCCGATCGGTGGCCTGTTCGCGGAAGTTATGCAGGTTGACGGTGATGAGACCGTCACGGCATGCCGACCCGAGTATACTGGTGGTGAACGCGCCGGCAAACATCTCGGGAACGAGGGTCACGATGTCGAAGATCACGGCGTCGCGTTGCCCCGGTTCAGGCAAACATCAGGGTCGCCAGCGGCACCGCCAGGTGCAGGCGTCGTTGGCGACGGTCGATGCGGGCAACGAACACGCGGCGAAATGGCACGAGCGCTTCCCGGCCGTCGGCCGTGCGCAGGGTGAGATACGGGTTGCCCGGCACATCATCAAAACCCTCGACCGTGCCCACTTCACTGCCGTCGGGATTGCACACCACCAGGCCGGTAAGTTCGTCGGTGTAGAACTGGTCGTCGGCCAACGGCATGCGATCTTCAGCCCGCACGACGATGTAACTGCCGACCAGCGCCCGGGCGCCCTCGCACGTTTCGATGCCGGTGAACAACAGTTGGATCGAGCCCTTGGGGCCGTCGCGCGCGTCGGCAACCACGACCTGCTCGACGTGGGGAATGGGTTCCGCCGGCTCGGTCGCCGCTTCAGCGGCCACGGGGGGCGTGGCGGCTGGGGCAGCCATCCGCCGCAGCAAGGTCAGGCAGGCCCCGGGGGAAAACCGCTCGTAGAAGTCGGTGAGCGGTTCGACCTTGACCCATCCGGCCAGGCCGACCTCGCGGGCGATGCGACCAATGCGCACCCACGAGGTCGGGTCGGCCGGTTGGGGATCATGCATACGGTGTATTTACGTCGTGGGCGGTAATCCCCGCGGGGGCAGGGGTGCGTGCCCTCACACGACTTCCAACATGACCTTCTTCTTCATGCGTGATGCCGCAGCACCGACGAGGGTGCGCAACGAATTGATCGTGCGACCCTTTTTGCCGATGACCTTGCCGGCATCTTCCTGGTTGACCTTGACCTCGAACACGAGGGTCGAATCACCCTCGATGAGTTTGACCGATACTTCGTCGGGATGATCGACCAGTGCCTTGACCATGCGCTCGATCATTTCATGCATTCTCGTGTGTCCTTTCGCCCGGGTGCTGCCCGCATCGGGGCACGGCGCGCCGCATGCGCGGGGGGATCGTCGCTTCGACCAGGGTCAACTGGACAAACGACAACACCCCCCACGCCAGCGAAAACCGGCCGCGTGGGGGAAGGTCGTTTGCCTTGCCCGAAACCCGGTTTCGAGCCGCCCTCCGTGGCGACAAACGCCCACGGCGCCCATCGTGTGCGGACGGCTTGCGCCGGACCGCCGGGTCGTCAGGCCTGGGCGCGCTTCTGCCAGCGCCCTTCCTGGGTCTTGGTGAAACCGTTGTCTTTGAGGAGATTGCCGACGGTCTCGGACGGCTGGGCGCCGTTGTCGAGATAGAACAGCACGCGATCGCTGTCGAGCACGATGGTCGCGGGCTGCGTCGTCGGATTGTAATGGCCGAGGGTGGCCAGGGTCTTGCCGTCGCGCGCCTTGCGGGAATCGACAGCAACGACGCGGAAACAGGCTTTGTTCTTGGTGCCGAAATGCTTGAGTCTGATCGCCACGGACATGGTTGTAATACCTCCAGATCGTATCGGGTTTAGCGGGACCGCCGTCGAGGGCGATCAAGACCCCGACGACCGGACACATACGTTATATTGAAACAAGACATTGTATTGCTCTCAACCGAAGAAGGGCATTTTGAACCCTTTGCCCTTCTTGGCCATCTGGCCCAGGTTTTTCATCATGCCCCGCATCTGATTGAACTGTTTGAGCAGGCGGTTGACGTCTTGAATCGTGTTGCCGCTGCCCTTGGCGATCCGGCGCCGCCGGCTGCCGTCGATGAGATCGGGGTTGTTGCGTTCTCTCTCGGTCATCGACAGGATGATGGCCTCGAAACGCTTGAAATTCTTGTCTTCGAACGAGATCTCGTTGAGCTTGGGCATGCCGGAAAACCCGGGGATCATGCCCAGGAGCTGGTCGAGCGGCCCCATCTTCTTGATCTGCTGGAGCTGGTCGAGAAAGTCGTTGAAATTGAACTCGGCCTCGCGGATCTTCCGCTCCATTTCGGCCGCTTTTTCGATGTCGAGATTGGCCTCGGCCTTCTCGATCAGGGTCAATACGTCGCCCATACCGAGAATACGCTGGGCCATGCGGTCGGGATGGAACGGTTCGAGTGCGGAGAGCTTCTCGCCGATACCGACGAACTTGATCGGTTTGCCGGTGACCTCGCGAATCGACAGCGCAGCACCACCGCGGGCATCGCCGTCGAGTTTGGTCAGAACCACCCCCGACAGCTCGAGCAGTTCGTTGAAACTCTTGGCGACAGTGACCGCATCCTGCCCGGTCATCGAGTCGACGACCAGGAGAATCTCAGTGGGCCGGGTGATGTCGGCCAGTTCTTTGACCTCGGCCATCATCGCTTCGTCGATGTGCAGGCGACCCGCGGTGTCGATCACCACCACGTCGAGGTCGTATTCACGCGCATGCTCGATCGCCATGGTGGCGATCATCGCCGGGCGGGCCCCGGCCGGTTGCGAGAACACCGGAATCTCGAGTTGGTCACCCAGGACCTGCAGTTGCTTGACCGCCGCCGGCCGATAGATGTCGCACGCGACCAGCAAGGGCTTCTTGTGGTGCGACTTGCGCAGATACGCGCCGAGTTTGCCGGCCGTCGTGGTCTTACCGGAGCCTTGCAGTCCGGCCATCATGATAATCGCAGGCTTACGGGACCCGAAATCGAGCGGCACCGCCGACTTGCCCAGGATGTTGATCAGTTCGTCGAAAACGATCTTGACCACCTGCTGCCCCGGGGTCAGGCTCTTCATGATCTCGGAGCCAACGGCCTTCTCTTTGACCTGGCCGATGAACTTCTTGACCACCTTGAAATTGACGTCGGCCTCGAGGAGTGCGATCTTGACCTCTTGCAGAGCCGCGTCAATGTCTGCCTCGGTCAGCTTGCCGCTCTTGCGCAAACGACCCAGGATATCGGTCAAACGCCCCGTCAGACTCTGAAACATGCATCCCTCGCCAATTCGAAGTTGGTCAGTGTACAGTAAGGTTTTTCATGTTACACCACATCAATTGTAGAGTCAAGCGGTACCCGGACCCCCCTCGAAGTAGGAAACCCTCTGTTGATGGGCTTCTCTTGTCCGAAAATCAGAGTGTTGACAAGGTCGAGGATTTGTGCCAATATGGCCACGATTCTCAGCCTGCAATCCTTGCAGAAAGGGGTGGACTGCATGCCTATCTCCGAACTCTTCCAGGAAGAGAACGAACTCATCCTCAAGAAGTGGCAAGACCTCAAGAAGGATGACGACGAAGAAGAAGAAGACCTCGAAGACGAAGAAGAAGATGATGACTTCGAGGACGACGACGAAGAAGAAGGCGAAGACGTCGAAGAAGACGAAGATCTAGACGAAGAAGAGCTCGACGACGAGGAACTCGACGACGAGGAATTCGACGACGACGAAGATGACTTCGACGACGACGAAGAAGACGACTTCGACGACGACGACGAAGACGAAGACTTCGACGACGACGAAGATGACGAAGACTTCGACGACGACGAAGACGAAGACCTCGACGACGAAGAAGAAGACGAAGAAGAAGACTGAGTCTTCGTCGCGCTGATCTCTCGGTCAGGCCGCCCACGCCCTTTGCCGGGGTGTGGGCGGCCTGTTCTGTCTGGCGCTTGCCTCTCGGCCGCCGTGCGACCACCGTCGCCTTCCCCACGCGAGGAGCGCCGAAAGACCGCCGCCAAAAGCGAACCCCGCCACGGATGGCGCGCAACGAGCCGAGCAGGCAGCGCGAAACGACAGTTTCGGGCGGGTACAAACGACCCGCCCCGGCGCAGTCGGCGCACGGGGCGGGTAGGAAGACGGCGGTGGGGTGAGCCCGGCCCGCTTCTGAGGCTGGGTCTAACGTTGTGCCCAGTAACGGGCCTTTTCGTCTTCGAGCATGCGGCCAATCTCTTCGTGAGACGCACCCAGGCTCTGAATGTCTGGGCGATGGATCAGCCACAGCCAGTCGTCGTGGTTCCAGGTGCCACCCTTGGTGTAGACAAACTCCTTGAGTTTGCCGCGCAAGACGTCGACCGACGACAGTTCAGGCGCGCGGGGTGGGGTGGATGCGAGCTCTTGGGGCGCGCGCTCATCAACGCTCGGTGCCGGTGCGACCGCCGGCGCATTGGCGCGCGCCGACGCCTTGCTGGGCCGACCGCGGCGACGGGGTTGCCCTTTGGCGTTGTGCTGGTAGATCTTCAGACCATCGGCCATGCCGCCCTCGACGAGGTACTTTTCGCGCACCATCGCCTGGAAGAGGCGGTACATCGAACCCTTCTCGTTCTTGTCGAGACGGCCACGGAACAACTCGCGGTTGACCTCATTGGCCGTGAACGAACCGCGCGATTCGATGAAACGCATGATCTTCTTCACGTTCTTTGAGATGATCTGGTGCAGGTGAATGTTGCGGTCGTTGTCGCAGCGATGCTTGTTGCGGGACCCCTCAACGACGCCACTGCAGAAGGGAAGTTCACAGGTCCGTTTCAGTGTCACGGCGATCACCTCGCTCGAGAAGAAGTATCCAGTCGCCGGTGAAATCGCACCAACGAATCGATGGTACCGATTGCACCGTGTACCATGAGGCGATCATAATCGAGGCACCGTGCATTGTCAACGTCTTTTTCGTGGCCCGCTCGCGCCGTGCATGCGCATGTAGCGCGCAACGGCGCGCGATCGGGTGCACGCCATGCCGCGCCGCCGCCCATTGTATTTTGTGCAACCATTAAGTATACTGCCGAGGAGCCAGCCGGGCGGAGCGGCAGATGCCGAACGGCGACCATCCTCGACAGAAAAGGAAGTTCGGGCGATGCCACAGTTGCGCAAGGATCCTGTCACGAAACGCTGGGTGATCGTTATTCACGAGAATCCAAAGGGACCGCAGGACTTCCCTGCAATCGAACCGATGCCGGCCGGGACAGGCGCCTGCCCGTTCTGCCCGGGCCAGGAGAACGGCACCCCTGCCGAAATCATGTCGCTGCGCGAACCCAACACCCTGCCCAACGAGAAGGGCTGGCAGGTGCGGGTCGTGCCCAACCGCTACCCGGCATTACAGATCGAGGGCGACCTCGACCGTACCGGGCTTGGGTTATACGACATGATGAATGGCATCGGCGCCCACGAAGTCATCATCGAAACGCCGCAGCACAACCTCGATCTGGAAGGCTACGACCGCGATCACATGGTCAAGGTCATCTGGGCGTATCGCGACCGGTATCTCGATCTCAAGCGCGATCGCCGGTTTCGCTATATCCTGATCTTCAAAAACAAGGGCGCGGCGGCGGGCGCCTCCCTCGATCATCCGCATTCGCAGTTGATCGCCACGCCTGTCATCCCCAAGCGCGTCATGGAAGAGGTTGAAGGCGCCCGCCAGTACTATTACTACAAAGAGCGGTGCGTCTTCTGCGACATCATTCGACAAGAATTGTCGATAGGCCAGCGCATCATTCACGAAAACGAGTCGTTTGTCGCGTTCGCCCCCTTTGCCTCCCGCTTTCCTTTCGAGACCTGCATTGCGCCCAAAGACCACAAAGCGAGTTTCGGTGACCTCGAAGAGAACGAGGTCGAGGCGCTGGCCGACATGCTGGTCGGCAGCTTCCGCAAACTGGTTCACGTTCTGCACAATCCACCGCTCAACTTCATCATCCACACCTCTCCGTGTGATGAACACTGTGCCGACTACTATCACTGGCACCTCGAGATCATGCCCCGCTTGACCAAAGTTGCCGGATTCGAATGGGGGTCGGGATTCTATATCAACCCGACACCGCCGGAACTGGCGACCCAGTATTTGCTGGCCGCGGACCGTGGCGGTGCTGCCGACGTCGGCGCGGCGCCCTCGCCCAGGAGGTAACTGCGATGCCCCAATTGCGCAAAGACCCGATCCTGAAACAGTGGGTGATCATCGCGCCCGAGCGCAGTCGCCGCCCTGATCAGTTCAAACAGAGCGTTGCGGTCCACCAAGACGATCCGGCGCAGTGTCCGTTCTGCGAGGGCAATGAGGAACGCACCCCGCACGAGACCCTGGCGTTTCGCAAAAGTGGGACGAAGGCCGATCAGCCGGGCTGGTGGGTGCGCGTAATCCCCGATCAGAAGCCGATTCTGGTGCCCGCCGGCGAATGTGAACGCGAGGGTGTCGGCATGTTCGACACGATGAATTCGATCGGCATCCACGAACTCGTCGTCGAGACCAATCGCCACGACCAGGCGCTGCACACCGTGTCCACCGATCAGGTTCGGGAAGTCATCTGGGCGTACAAACAGCGCTTGCTCGAGATGAAAAAGAACCCGCGTTACAAGCACCTGATGGTGGTCAAGAACTCAGGGTACGGCAACAGCGTGTTCTCGCACTCGCACTCCCACATCGTGGCGACGCCGATCATTCCCAAGCGGGTCGAGGAAGAGATCGACGGCGCGCGCGAGTACTTCCACTACCACGACCGGTGCATCTACTGCGACATCATCCGGCAGGAACTCGAGAATCCCTACCGTGTGGTGGCGTCTGACCCGCTGTTTCTGGCCTTTTGTCCGTTTGCGTCGCGATTCCCCTTCGAAATGCAGATCGTCCCGCGCAGTCACCAGCCGTTCTTCGAGAATCTCGACAACGACCACATTGCCGGGTTTGCTGCCATGCTGCAATCCTGTCTCAAGCGCTTGCAGACGTTGCTGCCGGGTGTTGCCTACAACTTCATCCTGCATACATCGCCGTGTTCCGACGCCTATCGGGACTTCTACCACTGGCACCTCGAGATCATCACGAAGCTCACGCGGGTTGCCGGCTTCGAATGGGGATCCGGGTTCTACATCAATCCCACGTCTCCTGAAGATGCGGCCAAACAACTCCAGGAGGCCCCCATCTGAGCAGCCCGTGCCGACGGTGGGGTTTGTTGACCCGTCCGGCGCGGCGATACCACGATGAATTCCAGGCCTGGTCCGGGGTTGTCCCGGGGGCCTCGTCTGCGCGTTGACTTTTCGGAAAGCCCTGGAGTAGACTTTTCCCGTGTTGAATGCCGGTGAAGGAGGCATAAAACCTTGACCCAGCGAAAGAATTACTTCATTGCGAAGGGGATGCAGAGCAAGTTTGCCGGAACCATCCTCCTGCTCACGTTTCTGATTGGCGTTATCACCGTGTGCAACCTCTATGTGTTGGCCACGTTCTATCTCAAGAATGATGCCACGATCGATCAGGAGCAGACTGTTCTGGGCTTGTTCAGCCAGACGTTCACGAAGATGTGGCCCCGCCTGTTGTTGTTGGTGCTGGTCAACGTCATCATCGTCTTCATTGTAAGTATTATGTATTCACACCAGATTGCCGGCCCGGCCTACAAACTCGAAAAGAGTCTCAACAGAATTGCCGATGGCGATCTGACCCTCGAGATCCACCTGCGCCGCAACGACAACCTCAAAGAGGTGGCCAGCGCGATCAACCGCATGCTTGGGCGGTTCCGTGAGACATTGGCCAAATCGAAGACGCTGAGCATCGACATCTCGAAGAAACTGGGGTCGCTCGGTGACGACGAGCGTTTCCGGGTGCTCAACCAAAGCGCCAATGAGTTGAACCTGTTGATCTCGCAGTTCAAGATCGAGTCCGATCCGGTTCCGGCCGGCGATGCCGACAAATCCGGAGACGGAGAAGCCCGCGCCTGATCGCTGCCGGCCTGGGGGCTCCTCCGGCCCCTGGGTGGTGAGCCCCCAAAGAGAAGCCCCGCCTCGATTTCTCGAGGCGGGGCTTCTCTTTGGGCACGGGCGCGCGAGGCGCCCCGTCTACTCTTCGACGAGCGACCGTTTCATACGTGCCAGTCGGCCGCGCAGGCGCAAGACCGCCTTGGTGTGCAGTTGTGAGACCCGTGAATCGGACACGCCGAGAATCTTGCCGATCTCTTTCGAGGTGAGATCTTCATAGTAATACAATGTAATGACAAGACGTTCGCGTTCCGAAAGTTGGTTGATCGCGTCGGCAAGAATGCTGCGCATCTCCGACTCTTCGATCTTGAGCTGGGGGTTGTCGCTCTTCTGGTTTTCGACGAAGTCGAAGCGCGAGCTGCCTTCCTCGTCGTCGTAGAAGATCTCATCGAGGGAGAGCAACAGCGACTTCTTGGTTTCATCGAACAACTTGTGCAGGTCGGAAATGTCGATCTTCAGATACTCGGCGATCTCTTCGTCGGTGGCGCAACGACCGAGTTTGCCTTCGAGCTTGGCATACGCCTTCTCGAGTTTGCGCGCTTTCTGCCGGATCGAGCGAGGCGTCCAGTCGAGGACGCGCAACTCGTCAAAAATCGCACCCCGGATGCGGGTCTTGGCGTAGGTCTTGAACTTGACCTTGCGCTCCGGGTCATACTTGTCGATCGCGTCGATCAAACCAAGGATACCGTAGCTGACCAGGTCGTCGAATTCGACGTTGGCAGGCAGATTGATGGCGATGCGCCCGGCGACATATTTGACAAAGGATGCGTATTTCATGATCAACGTGTCTTTGATGCGTTGATCCCTGGTGTGCTTGTACTGCAGCCACATCTTCTGGTCTTCGTCGTCGCCGACTTTAATCGTCGGTTTCTTGTTCCGCGGCTCTTGCTGTTCGGCGGTCATGGTGTCGACACTCACGGTCATCCTCCGTTACTTGGCTGCGCCTGTCATCAAGCAGTGCGCGCACCGGGCGCTGCAGTGTGTTCTTCTTTGATTGCGACCTTCGGGAAACTGATGGGAACGAAACCACCGGGCGCGCTGCCGCGAGCTGCGGCCGTCTTTGCGCCCGGGGTATGGGCATTGGGATCGTGGGTGTCGGTCGGGGCCGGCGTCAGGAGATCGCCGAGGTTCTTCACGGCAGCTTCGTTCTTGATGGCCATTTCGTCACGAACGCGCTCCTGTTCTCGTTCGGTAACGTTGGGGACCAGCACGACCTCGAGAACGCTGCCGAGCACCACGCCGAGAACGCCCAGAAACAGGAACGAACCAACGGTGCGCACGATGAGGGTGGCGAAGGTGACCTTGGCCAAAAGACACAAGATAAACACGATGCTGGCGACCGACATTGCCAGGAACATGCCGAGGGTGAGAGGCAATCGCGCCACTGGGTTCAGATCTCCTTGCGTTCTTCGCCGAGCGTGGTGACGAAGAGAGTTCCAGATGAAAGGTCGAACTCGACCGACCGTCCGATGGCGCCGCCCACGTCTTGCGCGAGCAGGGGCACACCCAGTGTATCGAGGGCCTTGATACAGGCGGCAGCGTTGCGGGCGCCAATCTGGATGTTGTAGTCTTCTGTTGGCGGGAACATCTCGGCTCCACCGACCACTTTGGCCCAGATGCTGCCGCGAAACACACCGGCATGGGACAGAGTCTGAAAGAGGAGCGGAATGGCGGTGTCGGCAAATTTGCGTGGATTGATGCGGCTTTGGTCGAGGCCGGCCGAGTCGGGCAGCATCACGTGAGACATACCACCAATCTTTGTTTTGGGATCAAACATGGCGACGATGACGCACGAACCCACCCCGTATACCGCGAGAAGATCGGGTGCTTTTGCGATCCGGAGTTCCGCCATCCCGACGGGATAGATTTCACCCATGCCTATTTGACACCGAGGAGTTCGAGCAGTTTGTTCAATGATTCGGGGGCCGGAAGCAGGAAAATGTGAATGCGCAGGTCTTCGTGGTCGTCGATGAACGACGTTTCGATCATCAGGACATGCTCGCTGACGCTCGAATGCTCGGCAACAACAGAATCAATCAGGGCTCCGGCCATATCGTAGGCCAACGACGGCAGGCTGTTGAGCATGGGTGTCTGGGTGATACATGACAGGGCGTTCAGGAATGCGCCGGCGAGAATGTTGCCAATCTCACGCAGGCACGAGCGTTCGAGGTCGCCCAATTGCCCAACCTTGCGTGCCTCTGTCGCGGGGATCAGCAGATCGAGCAGGCGGAAACCGGTCTTTTCGGGGATGACCAAAAGGAAATTGCCCGAGATGTTGCCCAGGACCTTGAGGAAAATGCCGATGATGCGCTCTTCGGCGCCGCCGGCGACGGAGGGGACCTGGGCCATGGGCACGATCTTGGCCTGCGGAACGGCCATGTCGATCTTGCGGTTGAGGAACTGAGCGAGCGCGGTCGCGGCATTGCCGCTACCGATGTTCCCCAACTCGCGCAAAGCGTCGATTTGGTGCTGCTTTAACTCGACGACATCAGGCATTGCGCCTTCTCCCTGGCTTGATTCTGATCAATTATATGCAACGCGTCAGCCAAATGCAAGGCACGGGCCCAACTCTTCAGTCATCCTTCGCGATTTTCGGGTTCGCCCGTTGGGTCGCGCCTGGGTTTGGGTTGTTCCGGCGGTGTGGACGGGCGTCCCGAGTCCGCATCCTTTGCGGATGTCGGAGGTTCCTTGGCCACCGGTGGGGGGGCCGCCGTGTCGATGCGATTGATCCGTTCCATCGCTCGGGCACCGAATCCGGCCAACCACATGCTGATGCCTTCGGGAAGCAACTGCACGACTTTGTCGATGAGTTCGCGTTCGAGAGGGGAGAAGGGCCCGAGCACGTGGTCGACCATGCGACCCGGGCCGGGTGCTGCTCCAACACCGATACGGAGACGCCAGTATTGGGTGGTCCCCAGATGTTGTTCGATCGAGGTGAGGCCATTGTGGCCCCCCGCGCCGCCAGACGCACGCAGGCGGGCACGTCCCACCGGCAGGGCGATGTCGTCGACGATAACCAGAAGATCCGCTGCGGCGAGGCCGGCGCGACGCAACGCAGGAACCACGGCCTCGCCCGAAAGGTTCATATACGTCATCGGTTCGAGCAGCAGATGGTGTTGGCCCTTGAAACCAAACTCGGCGACCCGGGCCCGGCCCTTTTCAGAGCCAAGGGTCGTGCGATAATGTACGGCCAGTCGCTCGATCGCGATGAACCCAACGTTGTGGCGGGTGTCGCGATACTCGTTCCCGGGGTTTCCCAGGCCAACAATCAACATGCAGGTGTTTCCTCGGTGCGTTGCGGTCGTTGCGCCGGAATTCGGCAGGTTGGTGGACGGTGTGCCCCGTCGCAGTTGCTGGCGATTCTAGGTGTCTGCGCGGTCGTTTGTCAAACCAGCGGGTCGCAGGAAGGGCTCAGGGTGGCGCTTTATCTTGACGGAGTCCAGGGTGAATGCTAGATTTGTGGCCGGGCCCTTTTGAGACCAATCGACAGGGCATGTCCGTGTACTCCGTCGAAACGAGGTGTTTCCTGATGACTCGTCGAGTTGTTCGATCGTTGGTGTTGGTCGCATTGTGCATGATGGCCACGGCCGGTTGGGCCGAGCAGAATCTGATTGCCAGTTCCCCGCTGCGCGCCGAAGACGTTGTGCACATCAAAGTGCTGAACAACAAAGGGCTCAGCGAGATCGACCAGGAGTTTCTCATTGATCCGGCCGGCAAGATCGATCTGCCTCTGCTCGGGTTCTACACCGTTGGCGGTTTGACCGTTACCGATCTCGAGCGGAAACTCTCGAAGGAGCTGTCGGAGAAGGTCCTGAAGGGGCCGCGCGTCCAGGCGCGCATTGTCAAACAAGTCTTGAGTGACAAAGTCTATGTCTTTGGCGGGGTCAAGAAACCCGGAACGGTGATGATCCGCGATCGCATGAGCGTTCTCGACGTCATTCGTGAGGCCGGCGGCCTCGAAGAAGACAATTCACTGGCCGGCATGAACAGTATGACTTACAACCAGTTCGATCCGAAGTCATTTCAGTCGACGTACATGACGACGCCGACGCTCGATTTCTTGCGGGACACCAAACTGAAGCGCTCCGGCAAAGAGATTGCGGTGAACCTGCAGGATCTGATCTCGAAGGGTGATATCGCCCAGAACATCGATTTGGTGAACAACGACATCCTGATCGTCCCCCGCCGTGGCGAGGTGACTCCCGAGTTGAAGGACACGATCTACGTGTTGGGCGCGGTGTCGCAACCGGCGCGCTATCGCTTCCGCAAGGGCATGTCGATCATCGACGCCGTCCAGTTGTCGGGAGGTCTCGAAGACAAGCACCATGTCAAGGCGGCGATGATTTTTCGCGGTGATTACACCGACAAGAAGAACCTGCCCAAGCCGATCGAGGTCGATCTGCGGCGGCTCTATTTTCGCGGCGATGTGACGCAAGACCAGATGCTGCAACCCGGTGATATCGTCTATGTCTCGACCCGCAAATACATGAACGTTCTGTCGAAGTTGGGCGATTTCATCGACAAGATGCTGCCCGTGGTCAACCGCATGAATACCGTCGTCGGTTACGACGACTCGATTCGCCGCTTCAACGATCGGTTCTTGAAGTAGGCGTCGGTTGTTGGGCGCAAGAAACGGTTTCGGGCGCCGGGGGCCAGGTTGTTGACGGCCTCCGGCGCTCGCGCTATAATCCGGTCCCACATAGGCAAGAAGGGCCGACAACGAAGAGTGCCGGCAACGCGAGTTGGTTACCCCGTAGCGGGAAAGGTGGCATGACGGTATGGCCGAACCCAAGAACCGGGTCCTGTTGATCATTCTCGATGGTTTTGGCATTGCTCCGGCGGCATCGGACAACGCGATTTCCGAGGCCCACCCCGAGTTTGTCGAAAAGCTCATGAAAGAACGTCCATGCACGAAGCTTCTGTGCTCCGGGCTTGACGTCGGGCTTCCGGAGGGCCAGATGGGCAACTCCGAGGTCGGCCATCTCAACATCGGGGCCGGGCGCGTGGTCTACCAGGATTTCACCCGCATCAACCTGGCCATCAAAGAGGGTTCGTTCTTCAAGAACGAGGCGCTTGTCGCCACCATCGACAAGGTCAAAAAGGCCGACAAAGCGCTCCATTTGATCGGCCTGATCAGCGATGGCGGCGTCCACAGCCACATCGAACACGTGTTCGCGCTGGTTGAACTGGCGAAAAAGCGCGGTTTGGGCAGGGTCTACATCCATGCCCTCACCGACGGTCGTGACACCAGCCCGACCAGCGGCATTCACTTCATCAAGCAGTTGCATGAGAAATTGGTCGAGATCGGCGTTGGGCGGATCGCCACGATCGGTGGCCGCTACTATGCCATGGATCGCGACAAACGCTGGGAGCGGGTCGAGAAAGCTTACCTGGCCTTGGTTCACGGCGTCGGCAATCGGGCTCCTGACCCGGTCACCGCCATGGAAGCCTCGTATCGTGCCAACATCACCGACGAGTTCGTGGTGCCCGTGGTGATCGAAGAAAATGGCCAGCCGGTGGCGACGATCGGCGAGGGCGACGGCATCATTGCCTTCAATTTCCGGGCGGATCGCATGCGGCAGTTGTCGCATGTGTTCACCGACGCCGAATTCACGCAGTTCAAGCGCAAAGAGATGCATGTCGAATACCTCTCGTTCACGCAATACGAAAAGGCATTTCCGTTCCCGGTCGCGTTCCCGCCGACCACCCCCAAGAATGTCTTGGCCGAGGTGTTGGCAAAAAACGGCATTCCCCAGTTCCATACGGCCGAGACTGAAAAATACGCCCACGTGACCTTCTTTTTCAACGGTGGTATCGAAGAGCCGTTTCCCGGCGAAGATCGGTTCCTGGTGCCGTCGCCCAAGGTCAAAACCTACGATCTCAAACCCGAAATGTCGGCGTTCGAGGTGGGCGATGTGCTGCTCGAACGCATTCAGTCGTTGAAATACCCGTTCATTCTGGTCAACTTCGCGAATTGCGATATGGTGGGCCACACCGGCATCATGCCTGCCGCCGTGAGTGCCGTGCAGGCCATTGACGGTGTGCTGTCCAAGGTCATTCCGGTGGCCTATCAGGCCGGGTACACCTGCCTCGTGACCGCCGATCATGGCAACGCCGAGCAGATGATCGATCACGAGACCGGAGAGCCGTTCACGGAACACACCACCAATCCGGTTCCGTTTTGCATCCTTTCGCGCGACAACTTCGGTCTCGTCGAGCAAGGGCGTTTGTGTGACATCGCCCCGACCGTGCTGAATCTGATGGGATTGCCCCAACCCAAAGAAATGACCGGCAAGAGTCTGCTGGTCGCCGGCTGAACCCGTCAACAACGGTTCGTTGATGAACACAGGGTTGCGTGGGGTTCTGTTTGTGGTATCCGGCCCCTCCGGGGCAGGCAAGACCGTGCTGTGTAACAAGATCCGCGAGCGCGTTCCGGGCATTGTGTATTCGATCTCGGCGACTTCGCGCGCGCCGCGTGGCCGCGAGAAAGATGGCGTCGATTACTTCTTCCACTCGTCCGCCGAGATGCGCACGATGATCGATACCGACCAGCTTGCGGAGTGGGCCGAGGTTCACGGCAACTACTACGGGACGCCCCGGGCATTTCTCGAAGAGCAGCTTCGCTTGGGCCATCCCGTGCTCATGAATATCGACGTGCAGGGGGCGCGGCAGATCAAGCGTCATTTCGTCGACGCCGTACTGGTCTTCATCGAACCGCCGTCCCTCGCGGTGCTCGAGGCCCGGTTGCGGTCGCGTTCTCAAGATGCCGACGAGGTGGTGCGCAAGCGGTTGGCCAATGCGGTGCGCGAAATGGAGCACAAGGGCGAGTATCAATACGTTCTGGTGAACGACGACCTGACCCGCGCGGTCGGTGAGCTCGAACGCATTGTGCGACATCACATGCCGAGTCTTGACACCCTTCCGAAATAATCAATATAATTGAGCCAAATCACTTCGATTCTTCGCTGTTGATGCCTTTCAGCAGCGGTCCAAACGAGATCCGGAGGCGAGTATGAAGCAGCAGAGTACCCGAGTCATTCTTCTTTCCGTCCTTGTCCTCACCTGGTTTTCCTTGTCTGGTTTGGGCGCCGACCCCGTTGGTCAGGCACTCAACGTCAAGGTCCAGATCCTGTCTGGCCAGGTTCGTCTGGTGCGGGCCGGCGCCAGTGTATCGGAAGTCGCCACCGACATCTTCCCGGTCATGGCCGGTGACGAGATCGAGACGTTGACCGATGCCCGGGCTGTGGTCGTCTATAACGACGGCACGACAATGCGCATGAAGCCGCAGACCAAGGTGCAGATCGAAGCGAATGCGCTGCGGGTCTTCAAAGGTGCGGCATGGTTCAAGTTCGTGAAGCGCGGCACCGAGTTCGTCATCGAGACGCCGAGTCTCGTGGCTGGCATCCGCGGCACCCAGTTCGACATCAATGTGACGTCGCGGATGAAGACCATTCTCGCCGTGACCGAGGGTGCCGTGGCGGTTCGCCCTGCCGCGGCCAAAGACGCCCCGGAGAGCCTGGTCAAAGCCGGTTATGCCACCCAGTGCGAGTTCGGCAAACCCGTGAGCCCAACGCAGGTGGCGATCGACGTAAACCGCAAGAATGCCGAGTGGGCCGATGCCGCTTGGCGCAAGGGTGCGGCGGGCGGGCCGTCTCTCGACCAGATGTTCCATCAGGCCGGGCAAGACCGCAAGTAAATAATCTGTAAATACAGTTCTTTCGCAACCGCCGCAGTCGACCCGACTGCGGCGGTTGTGTCATTTCTGCCAGAACCGCTGCTGTCGCAGCACACGCAGGACGAGGAAACTGGCAGCAATACACGAGACGAACGTGCGGTGAGTTTAACAAACCCAGGCAGCGCGTCCCGTTTGCCCCTGGGAAGTGGTCGCCCGCCGGGCGGAGCTGCTTCGTGGTGATCGGGGCAGGCTCGCCGGTGCGATGACCGAGGCCGGAGATCGCGCCGGGTGGCGCGGCGCAGGTCAGCGACCGGGGGGCGTGTTGGGCAGGTCGAGGCCGGCCGATCCCGAAGCGCCGGGGTCCTCGGACTCTTCGTTGAGCCGGAACTTGACGTTGAGGGGGCCGACCACCGTGGTGTCGCTGCCAACCACTGCCTCGACCTGAATCCGGCGCTGGAGTCTGCTGATGCTGTTGACCATGTCGAACAACGACATGGCAGAATCGGACGTCAGGTCGCCGAACCTCTTGGTAAAAGGGTTCTCGATCATGCCCGCTCGTACCACCTCGTGATTGATCTCGTCCATGAAACCGAGCAACTCGCGGGCGATGACCGATCGGTCGGCGCCACCATCGATCAGGGTGTTCGCGATAACCTGGCCAGCCGTGAAGATCTGTTTGTTCGGGCGAACGAGAAAGCCGACCTGGCCCAGGGATTCGCCCACACTGATGTTCTCTTTGGCCACGGCAGCGATGACCATCTCTTCGGGGGCGCCGGCCAGGTGGCTGACCAGGCGGTCGAGTTGTTCGCGGTTCTCGGGCTGCAGAAGCGATGAGGACTCCACCTGCAGTCCCTTGCTCTGTGCCAAATCGGCCAACCGGCGGACAAACTCCTGCAGCTCGTTCTTGATGATCTCGGTGGGCGCCGAGGCCGGCACAATGCGCAGCATGATGATTTCTTCGCGGCGAAACACCACCAGTTCGCTGCCTTTGACCCGCACCCGCTCGGCCAGAAAGGCGACCTCGGAAGCCATGCGGGCCCGCTCCTGGCGGAGCGAGACGACGTCGGAGGCCAGCCGTTGGCGCTCGGTCTGCAGTTCCTGCACCGAAAACAGCGCGATCTTCACATTCTCGGACAACATGGCCGAGAACGCCAGGGTCAGGAGTGTGATCGCCACGCCGGTGCTGATGGTCAGAAGAAAGGCGGTGACCTTCGGTCGCAGGCCGAAAATGCTCAGGCGCTTCTTGCCGATACGCGTGCCGAGCGTGTCGCCGAGCCAGGCGATCAAACCGCTGATGAACAGCAGGACGAGAACCTGCATCATGCGGCGAGACCTCGTTGCTTGCGGGTGCTCACGCTGGCCTGGTGACGCGGTGCCGTGCGGTGCCGATCGCCTGCTGAGGTTGCTGGATACCCCCCGGCAGTGCCCGCATGCGCGCGCAAAATGTGTTCATGGTGTGCATACAATACACTACAGATTCTTCTCGATCTGGTCGAGCTGAAAGCGGTCGCCGAGATAGAACTTGCGTGCTGTCTCGTCTTCGGCGACGAAGGCCGCGGTCCCCGAGACGAGAATGTGCCCCAGGTTCATGATGTAGGCCCGATCGACGATGGCGAGCGTCTCGCGGACGTTGTGATCGGTGATGAGCAAGCCGAGACCCTTGCGCTGCAGTTGCACGATGATCGATTGAATGTCTTGCACGGCGATCGGGTCGACGCCGGCGAACGGCTCGTCGAGCAGGATGAACGAAGGTTCAGTGGCCAGCGCCCGGGCGATTTCGACGCGCCGTCGTTCGCCGCCGCTGAGTGCGTAGCCCATGCTGTCGAGGATGTGGGTGATGCCCAGTTCGGTGACGAGGCGATCGAGGCGGTCGTTGCGCTCGGCATCGGTCAGGGGCAGGTGCTCGAGCACGAGCCAGATATTGTCGCGCACCGACAGGTTGCGAAAGACCGAGGCCTCCTGGGCGAGGTAGCCGATGCCGAGCCGTGCCCGTTGGTACATGGGCACGTGGGTGATGTCGCGATTGTTGAAGAGAACCCGCCCCGAGTCGGGGCGAATCAGGCCGACCACCATATAAAACGTCGTGGTCTTGCCTGCGCCGTTGGGACCCAGCAGGCCGACGACCTCGCCCTTCTTGATGTCGACCGAAGCCTGGTCGACGACCTTGCGGCGGTTGTAGGTCTTGCAAACGGCTTCGGCGCGAATCTCGTCGACGACCTGTTTCTGGGGTGGTTCGCCCGCGGTCGCCGCGGTCTTGACGGTACCGGCGTCGCTTGGGTTCACGCCCATAACCGTGCCCCCTTGCGGCCGGGTCGGCCTGTGGTACTGTGACATGCGATGTATTGACAATGCATTACAGGGTATCCTCTGGGTTGGCGGGAACGTTGACCGGTCCCGATTCGCCGCCGATGGGTGTGTAATCCCCGGGAGGGAGATCGTCGGGAGTAGTCGAGCCACGGTTGCCGGGGCGGTCGTCGCTGCTGGCGCCGGCTGAAGGGGGCGGGCGGAAACGGTCGGTCGTGGGCGTGGTCGCGTCGGATTCCTCATTCAGATCCTGGCCTTCGGCCGGGGATCCGGTGCCGTCGCCACTCTCGGCCGCTCCCTCGCCCTCGGCGCCGCCTTTGGCGCCGCGCGCTCCGGGCGGCCCGTCGGCATCGGCTCCTTCCTCCCCTTCGCCCTTCTTTTTCTTCTTCTTTTTGCTGTCTTTGTCGTCGCGCCCGCTGGAACCCTTGGGATAAACGGTGGCATGCACCTCCCCGACGGCGATCGACCGGTCTTCGTTGGGATAGTAGATGATCTTCTTGGCGTAGATCTCGCTCACTTGTTCCTGGGCGTCGGGGGTTTCTTTGCTGGTTTGCCAGGCATGCGCGTGGCCAACGATGATCAGGCGATTCTCGCGGTCGAGATAGATGGCTTTGTCGCCGGTGGCCCGCAACGTCTTGGTCAGGATGATGACCTTGTTGCGCGCAATCGCCTTGTCTTCGGCCGAGAAGATCTCGAGGCTCTCGCAGGTCAGATCGGAGAGCGGGTCTTTCTCGGCGGCCTTGGCCTCTTCTTCGGTCTCACCCTGACGGTAGGCGACTTCGATCACGTGCACGTTGCCCTTGGCCAGAAAGCGGTTCTCTTTGTTGAATCCTTCGACTTCGTTGCAGGTGAGGATGACGCGGGTTTTGCGGTTGCGCAGTTCACCGCTCTGGTCGTCTTTGCTCTGGCGCACCACGATGCGTTCCAGACGCGGATTGCCCTGGGCCAGCATGCGGTCTTCTTTGACGTAGGCTTCGAGGTAATCGCAGTGCAGCGTGGAGTCGGGTTGCTTCACCACCACGCGGTCGAAGGCCTTGACCACTTCGATATTGCGGTCATAGACGCCGCGGTCGGCGGTCATCGTCGTGCCCTTTTGCACTGCGGTCAGGCCGCCGCGGGCGACGTAGATGCCGTTTTGCATGGTCATCAACTTGCTCGTGATCTCCATGTCGCCGGCCTGGATCGTGGTGAGAGCCAGCAGTTGCGGGGCCAGGCAGAAGGTGGCCAGCAACAAAACCAGGCCGACGCACAGGCGGTGGCAGTGTTGGCGGTTAGCGGCCATGGGGTTTACCTCCTGAGGGGCGTGCCGTACCCGACGCGAGACTGGTGCCCGATGCGGGTGTGCGGTGTCGCGGACGGTCGAGTTGGGGTTGCAGAGGCGGGAACACGCGGATTCCGGCCCAACGATCGGGTGGTCCGGAGGGGCGGGGCACGGCCGGCGCACTGGCAACCACTGGCGGCGAGGCAACGGCCACGGTGGCGGAACCCACAAAGGGCGACGAGGTCGCCAGTCGTGCGGTCACTGTCGCCAGTATGGCCTGAGAGCCGACCGCGACGGCCGACGCGATGGTGCCGGTCGCGATCGACGCCGACATCGAAGCAGTCGCCGTCGCCGTGGTCGCCGTGGCCGTAGCCACGCGGTCGCGTTGATGCTGCGGGGTCGCCCAGGCCGGCAGGCGGGTAGCCGCCACCGGGGCAGTGGCGGTCATCGAGGCCGGATACACCTCGATGCGAATGTTGCGGTCGAGCGTGCCCGTCTTGGTTTCGGTGTTCATGCGCAACTCGACCCCGGTGATGATGGCGTTGCCTCGCACCATGCGAACCGGGTCCTGGGTGAAGATCTCCTTGCGCGACGGGAAGTAACGCAGTTCATTGCAGTCGAGTTTCTCCAGATCGGTCGAGCGCAGGCGCACATTGCCCCAGAACCGGCTTTCAAAGGGGTTTTTTACGGCATTCAGCGAGACGAGCAACGAGGTTCGGGTGGCGATGTCGCGGTCGTAGAAAATGGCTTTGACGCCAGAGGCTAACATGTTGCTCTGATTGTCGTCCATGTCGACGTGGTCGGCAAAGACGCGCACCGACTCGAACGGACCGTCGAGTTCCGAAAAGTGAACGCGGGTGAGTCGCATGCGTTGCTTCACGTATTTGGTCTTCACTTCGCCGAAATCGCGATCGTAATAGAAGAACGTGAGAAACATGAGCAACACGATGGCCCAGGTGAGCGGACTGGCAAAGAGGCGGTTCATGCGGATTCGCTCCGGTCGTTGGCGCCCGCAGTGGGCGCGTGGAGCCGGGTGACGCCGACGTACCGTTGGTGAAACCACACCCAGTGATCGGGGCGCCGACGGATGGCGGCCTCGTAGCGCGAGGCATACTTCTGCACCCGCTCGGGCAGGGTTTCGCCGGCTTCCCAGCGGACGGGCTCCTCGAAGCGCAGTTCATGGGTGCCGTCGCGTGTCCGCTCGATGAATGTCGGCAACAGAGGGGCCCGATACCGCATCGACAGCAGAACCGGCGACGGGTAGAACGAGGCGGCTTGCCCGAAGAACTGGGCGGGCAGGCCGTGTTCTTTGGCATCGAGGTCGGCGAGAAGCCCGACGAGGGCGCCGCCCGACAGTACCCGGCCGGCCGCAGCCAGACTGTCGCTCATCAATACCTGCACGCCTCGTTCTTCGCGGAAGCCGTTCATGAAGCGTGTCATCGAATCGACCGCTTGCGGGCGGGCCAGGGCGTGAATCGGATAGCCGTTGGTCGCGAGCCAGTAACCGATGAGTTCCCATCCGCCAAAGTGTGCCGCGAGGATGATGGCGCCCCGCCCCGCTGCCAGCGCGGCATCGAGATGCGGGCGCCCGTGCACGCGGATGAAGCGCTCGGGGCCGTGATGGCGGGCTAGACTTTCGAACAGAAAGACCTCGAGCAGGTGGGTGACCTGGTTGTCGATCATCCCGGCTACCACGGCATCGGCGTTCGCCGCGAACTCACGGGGAACATTGGCGCGGGCCCGGGCGATCTCGCGGGCGAAGACGGTGGTCAAGGCCGGCCTCAGCAGGCGACGCAGCCGCGGGACCGCGGTGGCGGGCTGCCTCCGGATGAGCGCAACGACGCCGCGCACCAACACGGTGCGCAGTTCGCGGCGCCAGGTTTTCAGGCGATCGGTGAACGATCGCTCAATTGCGGCCATCGTGTCCGGTTCCCTCGTGTCGATAGCTGTCTTGCGCCGCCTGCAACCGCCCGGAGTGGCGCAGAATCAGGTCGATGGCGTCGCGCACCGCGCCCCGTCCGCCGTCGAAGGCGAGAACGTGGTGCACCACGGCGCAGATTTCGGGATGGGCGTCGCGGGGCGCCAACGACAATCCGGCGCGCAGCAACACCGGCAGGTCATTGAGATCGTCGCCGACATAGGCGAGGTCTTCCCAGGCGAGGCCCCGGGTCGCGAGTTCGGCCGCCACGGCCGCTCGCTTCTCGGCGATGCCCTGCAGCAATACCGCGTATTTCAACTCGCCGGCGCGCCGGGCCAGGGCTTTGCTCGAGCGCCCGGTCACGCACCCGATCGGCAGGCCGGCGCGTGTGGCCAGGGCGGCGCCGATGCCGTCGCGGGCGTGAAACGCCTTGAGTTCCTCGGTGTCGCTGTAGATGATCGAGCCGTCGGTCAGCACGCCGTCGCAGTCAAACAGCAGCAGCTTGATGCGCTGACAACGGGCGGCCAGGTCGACGTCGGTCGGTCTGGGTGCGGCGGAACGGCGTAAACGTGACGGCATATTCAGACAACCCGCGACCGCAAGATGTCGTGCAGGTGGAGCAACCCGACGACGCGGTCATCATCGACCACGGGCAGCACCGTGATGGACTTCTCTTCCATGATTTTGAGGGCCGCCATGGCCAGTTGGCTCGATGCGATGCGCGTGGGGGTGCGCGTCATCATGGTGCCGACGGCGACGCCAATGTTGCCGCCCGCCTTCTGCAGATAGCGGCGCAAATCGCCGTCACTGACCAGGCCAAGCAGGTGTTGGGCTCCGTCGGTGACAAAGAGCGTCCCGAATCGCTTGGCCGACATGACGGTGAGTGCCTCTTGCAGCGGGACCTGGTCGCGCACGAGCGGTAGTTCGTCGCCGGCGTGCATCAGGTCGCGCACCTTGATGAATCGTTGACCCAGGCTGCCCGAAGGGTGCAGGCGCGCAAAATCGCGCTCTTTGAAACCGCGGGCCGTCGACAGGGCCACCGCCAGGGCATCTCCCAGCGCAAGGGCGACGGTGGTCGAACTGGTTGGGGCAAGGTTCAGCGGGCAGGCTTCGCGGTCGATGGCGGCATCGAGGGTGACGTCGGCGGCACGACCGAGGTTCGACTCGAGGCGCCCGGTGATGGCCACCACGCGGCTGCCAATACGACGTAAATACGGAATAAGACGAATGATCTCTTCGGTTTCACCGGAGTTCGACAGCAGCAGCATGACGTCCTCGGCGCGCACCATGCCCAGATCGCCGTGCAGTGCCTCGGCCGGGTGCAGGAAAAACGATGGCGTTCCGGTCGAGCTGAAGGTCGAGGCGATTTTGCGGCCGATCAACCCGGATTTGCCCATTCCCGATACGATGATGCGACCGTGGCTCTCGAGCACCAGGGCGATCGCAGCCGCGAAGCGGGAATCGAGGCGCTCGGCGACGGCCGCAACCGAACGGGCCTCGGCGTGCAGAACGTCGCGGGCGACCTCGATGATCTGAGCAGGGGTCAAGGTTTTCTCACTGGGGTTGCTCATGGTTGGGCCTTAACGGGGGGCGCCGGCGGTGGCCACTGCCCGGGCCACGGCGACCAAGCGCGCGAGCAAGGCCGGCAGCTCGGCCAGAGGCAGGATATTGTCGGCATCACTCGGTGACCGTGACGGCTCCGGGTGCACCTCGAGGAAAATACCGTCGATCGCGCCGGTGGCCACCGCCGCCTGGGCGAGATGCGGGATGAACTCCCGTTGCCCCGCGGTGCGCCCTGCGCCGGCGCCAGGCAGTTGCAGCGAGTGGGTGGCGTCGAAAACCACCAGGTCGGCCCATTCCTTCATGACCGGAAAGCTGCGCATGTCGACGACGAGATTGTTGTAGCCGAAACTCGCTCCGCGTTCGGTCAGCACGACTTCGCAGGCGGGATTGGCGCCGCGGACCTTGGCGGCAATGTGGCGGGTGTCCCAGGGTGACAGGAACTGCCCCTTCTTGACCGCCACCACGGAGGCCGCACGCGCCGCCGCGACGACGAGATCGGTCTGGCGGCAGAGAAACGCCGGAATTTGCAATACATCAGCAATATGAGAGACGGGCTCCGCCTGCTCTGCGGTGTGGACGTCGGTGAGGACTGGCACCTGCACCTGTTCTTTGACCGCGGCGAGCGTCGCCAGCCCGCCATCGAGGCCGGGACCGCGCCCACCGCTGGCACTGGTGCGATTGGCCTTGTCGAAACTCGCCTTGAAAACATACGGCAGACCGAGCTGCGCGCATGCCGCTGCGCAGAAACGGGCGATTTCACGGGCTTCGTCGGGTGACTCGAGCACGCAGGGGCCGGCGATGACCAGCAGGGGTGCCGACCCCCGGTATTGTCTGAGTGAGAAACGCGGACGCATGGTTGACCTTTCGATCGCCGGGCTTCAGCGTTGCGCCAGATCGGCGGCAGCGTTGAACAGGCCGGCGAACAGCGGATGGGCATTGCCCGGCCGCGACTTGAACTCAGGGTGCGCCTGCGTGGCGATGAAGAATGGGTGATCGCGCAGTTCGACCAGTTCGACCAGTTGTTGGTCGGGACTGGTGCCGGAGATGACCAGCCCCTGGTTGGCGAGGCGGGCGCGATACTCGTTGTTGACCTCATAGCGGTGGCGGTGTCGCTCGTAGACGAGTTGTTCGCCATAGAGCCGGTGTGCCAACGTGCCGGGTTCGATGCGGCAGGGCCAGGCGCCAAGCCGCATTGTTCCGCCCTTCTCGACGTTTTTCTGCGTCGGCATGAGATCGACGACCGGGTGTGGGGTGGCCGGGTCGATCTCGGTCGAGTGCGCGTCGTTCAGACCAGCGACATGGCGGGCGTACTCGATGACGACGCACTGCAGCCCGAGGCACAGGCCGAGGAACGGCAACTTCTTCTCGCGGCAATAGCGAACGGCGGCGATCTTGCCCTCGAGGCCGCGTTCGCCGAATCCGCCCGGGACGATGAGACCGTGAATCCCGGCCATGACCTCTTCGACCGGTTTCGACTCGAGGTCTTCCGAGGAGACCCAGACGACGTCGAGCCCCACCGGTGACGGAATCGAGGCATGGAGAATCGCTTCGAGAACCGATAGATAGGCGTCCTGCAACTGCGTGTATTTACCGACGATGGCGATGCGTGCGCGCCGGGATTTGGGGGCGAGGCAGGCCTCGACCATCGCGCGCCAGGCGGTCAGTTCGGGTTCCCGTTCGGGCAGGCTCAGGCGCTTGCAGACCTTGCCGGCCAGTCCCTGCGCTTCGAGCGCCAGGGGGACCTGATACAAGGTCGGCACGTCGAGGTTGTCGATCACATGGTCGGCATCGATGTCGCAGAAGAGTGACAGTTTTTTCTTTACGTCGTCACTGAGGGCAAACGGGGCGCGGCAGACGATCAGGTCGGGATGAATGCCGATCGCCCGCAACTCGCGCACCGAGTGCTGCGTCGGCTTGGTCTTGACCTCACCGATGCTCTTGCTGAAGGGCATGTAGGTGACGTGCACGAAACAGACCTGGGCCCGGCCCACGTCGTTGCGCAACTGGCGGATCGCCTCGAAATACGGCTGGCCCTCGATGTCGCCCACGGTGCCGCCGACTTCCACGATGGTGACTTCGGCGTTGCTGATGCGGGCGGCGCGCTGGATCATCTCTTTGATCATGTTCGTGACGTGGGGAATGACCTGCACCGTGGCGCCGAGGTAGTCGCCGCGGCGCTCCTTGGTGATGACCTGCGAATAGACCTGACCCGTGGTGATGTTGTTGTGCCGGGTCAGATTGGCGTCGATGAAGCGTTCGTAGTGACCCAGATCGAGGTCGGTCTCGGCCCCATCCTCGGTGACGAACACCTCGCCATGCTGATACGGGCTCATGGTGCCCGGGTCGACGTTGATATACGGGTCGCACTTCATGATGGTGACCCGGAACCCGCGGGCCTTGAGCAGACACCCCAGCGAGGACGCGGTGATGCCCTTGCCGAGAGACGACAACACGCCACCGGTGACGAAGACATAGCGGGACATCGTAATCCTCCTGATGAATCGGTGGGATCAGCCCGGGCGAACCCGGTCGGCGAACGCCGCGCGCACGCGGGCGAGATCGGCCTCGGTATCGACACCGACCGTCTCGCGGTCGGCCATGATCACGCGAATGCGGATGCCGTGATAGAGGGCGCGCAGTTGTTCGAGGCTCTCGATGTTCTCGAGCGGACACGTTGGCAGCGCGACGAGCCGCAGCAGCGTAGCCCGACGCCAGGCGTAGACGCCGATGTGTTTCAACGGGGCAAACCCCTCACGATGGCGCGGAAACGGGATGAGACTGCGGGAGAAATACAATGCATTGCTGTTGCCATCCAGCACGACCTTGACCGCGTTGGGGTTGTCGTGGTCGTCGGCACGCAGCGGGCATGCCAATGTGGCCATCTCGACGGCGGGGTCGTCGTGGAACACGCCAACGAGTCGCCGAACGCTGTCGGGGTCGAGCAACGGTTCGTCGCCTTGAACGTTCACTATCACCGGGTCGGCGGCGGCATCGAGTTGCTGCACCACGGTGGCGACGCGGGCGGTGCCCGAGGGCAGGGCAGGGTCGGTCAGGTGGGCCGCAAAGCCGGCGGCGGTGACCGCAGTCTTGATCTCGTCGGCATCGGTGGCGATGAGCACGCGGGTGAATGCGCCCGTGGCCATGGCGGCCTGGGCGGTGCGCACGATCAGCGGTTGCCCGGCGATGTCGGCGAGCATCTTGCGCGGCAGGCGGGTCGAACCGAGGCGCGCCGGAATGACGCCGAGTGCGGTGAGGTTGGCCGGTGTGGTCAAGCGCCACCCCTGTGGTTGCCGGGGCCACTGCTGCGCGTGAGAATCCGCGTGGTCGAATGCCCTTCGCGCAGCGGCACGATCACGACGGTGCCGCCGTGCTTTTCGACATGATCGGCGCCCACCACCGAGTCACGAGTGTAATCGCCCCCCTTGACCAGCACACTCGGGGTCAATTCGGTGATCAGTTCGAGCGGCGTGTCTTCGGCGAACGGCACGACGAAGTCGACGGCGGTGAGGGCCATCAGCACGTCGGCCCGCTCGCGCAGGCCATGAATCGGCCGGGTCGGCCCTTTGAGGCGCTGCACCGATTCGTCGGTGTTGAGCCCGAGGATGAGCAGGTCGCCGAGGCTGCGGGCGTGGGCAAGCAGATGCACGTGCCCGGGGTGGAGAATATCAAAGCAACCATTTGTAAATACAGTGCGGCGCTTGCCCCGGGCGGCCACCAAGGCCGGAACGTCGGCCCGCGCGACGAACTTGCCGGCGGGCAGCCGCGGTATCGGCTTGGGGAACAGGCGCAACTCGATCTCGCGACACAGACTGTGAATCAGGAGAATGTGCCATTCCTGGATGCGCGGGGTTTCGTGTGCCGGGGGTCGCAGCACCACGTCGGCGGTCTGGGCCATCGGCGAATCGGCCGCACCCGTGAAGGCAAGCGTGCCCAAGCCGTTCTTCCGCGCCAGCGCCAGTGCAGCGAGGACGTTCGCAGAGCGGCCGCTGGTCGAGATGCCCACGACGACGTCGGGAGCCCGACCGAGCGCGGCGACCTGGCGCGAGAAGAGGTGCTCGTAACCATAATCGTTGGCGATGGCCGTGACCGTGGCGCTGTTCACCGTCAGCGATACGCCGGGCAGAGCGTCGCGGTCGTAGCCGAAGCGGCCGACCAGTTCGGCGACGAGGTGATCGGCGTCGGCGGCCGAGCCACCGTTGCCGCAGGCGAGCACCTTGCCCCCGCGCTGCAAGCATGTCGCAAGCAGATCGGCGGCGGCGGCAAACGACGGGCCCAGGGTGTCGAGCGATGAGGCGAAAGTGCGCTGCAGGTCGGCCGCATCGGCGCGGAGACGGTCGATCGTGGCCTGGGGAATGATCTCGGTGGTGGTCATGGCAGGCACTCAGTTTCGCGGGTGGCCCGGGGTCTCGGCCGCGGGTCGGAAGTTGATTTTTTCCCAGTGGGCGATGACCTGCTCGGGCCGCACGGTCGCCGTGCCGACGATGCCGACCACGACACCGGCGGCAAGGTTGCCGACCGCGGCCGCCTCGGCCATGGAAACGCCCGCAGCCAGGCACAGGCTGAAGGTGCTGATCACGGTGTCGCCCGCGCCGCTCACATCGAAGACCTCGAGGGCCTGCGTCGGGATGGTCAGCGATGAGCGGTCGCGACTGAACAGCGTCATGCCGTGCTCGCCGCGGGTCATCAGGATCGCCTCGGCGCGCGAGCGTTTCAGCAGTTCGCGGCCGCCGGCCAGAACCGCGTCTTCATTGGCGAACACCTTGCCGATGACCGACTCGGCCTCTTTGGTATTGGGGGTGATGACGGTGGCGTTGGTGTAGATCGGAAAATTCTTCAACCGCGGGTCGATCGCCACGAACTTGCCCGCGGCCCGGTAACGCTTGATGACCTCGGGAAGTAGGTCTTTTGTAATTACGCCCTTGGCATAGTCAGAAACGATCAGACCGGCGACTTCGGGAATCAG
>CAZADH010000006.1:0-34070 GCA_964483805.1 uncultured bacterium | reverse complement strand
CCGGTGACCCGTGCCAGGATCGCTTCACGCACCGCCGGATTGACTTCGTCTTCGGTTTCGCGGTCGATGCGCAGCATTTGCTGCTTCTGGCCGACGACACGGGTCTTGATCGTCGTCGGCCGCGACGAATCGATGACGAGGTGGGTGGTGTCAATACCTTGTGCGTCGAGGTGTTCGCGCAGTTGCCGCCCGTTGCCGTCGTCGCCGACGACGCCGACCATGTACGCTTTGGCACCCAGCATTTTGAGGTTGGCGGCGACGTTCGAAGCGCCGCCGGGTCGGATGGTCTCGCGGACGATGCGCACGATCGGCACCGGTGCTTCGGGCGAGATGCGATCGACCTTGCCCCACAAGTATTGATCGAGGATGACGTCGCCGAGAACGGCCAGGCGACAAGAATGGAACCGCTCGATGATCTCGAGCAGACGGTGGCGTTCGAGGTTCATGCCTGGGCTCCCGGGGCCGAAGCGGCCAAGTCTTCGAGGACGGCCAGTGCCAGCAACGGGACCATGATCTCGTGATGGCCCGTCAGGTGCAGGCCGAGGCCGACACCCAGGCTCGGCCGCCGGACGACGTTCTCGGCGGTGCGATACTGCATGAGCATGTCCATGTTCAGCGTGGTCATGCCCTCGAGGTGGTGGCCGGTGTTGTGGGCGCGTGAGACTGCTTTGAGAAAGACCTCGGGCAGGATGACGGCCGAGCCGAGGTTCCAGTAGACACCCGCGGCCAGTCGGGTCACCCCGGCACAGAACAGGTTGAAATCGGCCAGGGTGGCCTTGCCGAGGATGGCCCCGTCGGTGGCGGGATGCAGGTGCACGATGTCGGTGCCGATTGCCACGTGCACCGATACCGGCACGTCGAGGCGATAGGCATGCCACAGCAAGCTGGCGTCACGATGGGCAAACCGGCCGGGATCACCATCGATGAAACGGCCCAGCGCGACGCCCATGCCCAGGTCACGCTCGGTGCCGCGGACGAGAGCCTCGGCCATCCACCGCCCGGTCTCGTCGACAAAACCGAACCGGCCCTTGGGCAGTTCGACGGCCACGTCTTCGCTCGTTTCACCGGCGTAGGCCAGTTCGAAATCGTGAATGGCGCCGGCACCGTTGAGGGCGATGTGCTTGATGACCCCTGCCTCCATGAGGCGCACCAGATACGGGGTCAGGCCGCACTTGATGACGTGGGCCCCCATGCCGAGCAATACAAAGTGTTTATTCCTGGCCGCCGTGGCCAGAGCGTCGATGGCCTGGCGGAACTTCTTGCCGGCGTGAATGCCTGGCAGGGCGTCCAGCAGCGGTTTGATCGACCAGCCGCTGGCAGGGAGTCGCGCAAAGTCGCGGCGGTGCACGAGATTGAGCCGTTCGGACATCGGATAGAGGTGCACGGCATCGGTCATCATTGGGTCTCCGAAAGTGGCTTTAAATCGCGGCCCAGTCTACCATCGGCCCCTCGGGCCGTCAAGGTTCTGATCGGCATCCGCAGCGGGTGAGCACAAGCACGAACCCCGCGGCCGAGGGGCCGCGGGGTCGGGCATGGTGCGGCAGGATCGGGGTCTCTGCCGGTGTCGCTCGGCTACTTGCCGCCGAGGGCTTCGAATTGCTGGCGAACCTTGGCGTTGCTCGGATCGAGCGTGAGAATGCGCTTGAGAATCGCCAACACGTCACGTTTGTTGCTCGTGACACTGACGCGGCCCGCCATCTCCGACAACAACTGTATGGGCAATGGGTCGATCTTGCTGGGAATCTGGCGTTTGGCGAGAATGCCCGGGGCCTCGGCCGGTGTCACGCGTTCGGCGATACCCGGGAAGTGCTCGGTCAGCAGTGCCAGTTGGCTGCGGGCCGCCTCGTTCTTGGGTTCGTATACCATCGACTGCAGATAACACGCCCGTGCCACGTCTGCTTCGTTCTTTTCGACATAAATGAACCCGAGGCCCCGCAGGGCGGCGGCGAAATCCTCGAGATTGTCAGCGAGTTCGAGGGCA
This sequence comes from uncultured bacterium, assembly GCA_964483805.1. Classification (GTDB taxonomy): domain Bacteria; phylum Muiribacteriota; class Ozemobacteria; order Ozemobacterales; family Ozemobacteraceae; genus CAZADH01. Next base: position 32,089 of record CAZADH010000006.1, on the reverse strand, counting down.
AACAGGTAGGCGACCTGGGCATCCTGGAGTCGCGGTGTCTTCTGGTTGAGCAGAATGAACGCTTTCTCGTTGAAAAACGCAGCCCGCACTGGGTTCCAGAACACGGCGCGGTCGATTTCCTGCGCGGCCTTCTCAGGGTCGCCGGCCTGCAGCGCCAGCAACGCCAGGAAGTAATGGCCGTCGGCAATCGGTTGTTGCACCCAGTTCACCGTGATGGTCTTGCCGCTGCGCTGCAAACGCCGCTCGCGCAGCATCTTCTCGAACGGGTTGTTGAAGGCTTTGAACTCCTGGGTCGCCGTGTCTTGGTACTTCTCTTCACCCAGAATCATCTGCTGCGCGATCTCACGGCACTTGTCGAATGCGCCTGCCTTGAACCGCTCCATGAAGGTGATCATCATCTGGTTCGACAAGCCGACCACCTGGGCGATGGCAACATCGGGTTTCGGGGGCGTCGCGGTCGTTGCGGCATTCGCGGCGGCCGGGGCGGGCGTCGCCGGTGCGACCGCCGGCGGAGCGGCAAAGGCAGGAGCCGATGTGAAAAGCGTGGTGGCAAGCATGAAGCCGGTAACCCGGCGGAATGAGCGGATCATCTGATGGGGCCTCCTCGAATACTTGGTCAGCAGAACGCAATTGCTGGGAATGCGCAGCATGTTACGCGAAGTCGCCGGCAATGGCAAACCGGCTGCGGCACGTCTGCGGCAGGTCGCCCGCCGTCTCGATCGCGGCGCACCAAAGGACGCATCACTGAAAGGCGTGGGGCCGCACCCACTCGAGGATCTGCCGCATCCGGCGATGGCGCTCCCGGATGACGGCGGCAGCCAGTGCGGTCCGGGCGGCGGTGTCGGCGATCTGATTCGGCAAGGCCTCGTCGGTCACCAGGAGGCGCGAGACGGCGCCGAGGGGTCCGATGAACTCTGGATACGGTCTGAACAAGGGGGCCAGCAGGCGGCAGAGGGCCACGAAGGTGGCCGTGGCATGGTCTTCATCCGAGCTTCGCAGCATGGCCGCAGCGGCGGTGTCATCGGCCGCGGCGATCATGGTGTCCAGGCGCGCAATCTGCTCGGCGGCGCTGGCATACAATGTATGTATTTCCTTTAGCCGGTCGAAGTCACCAAGGATTTGCAACGGAATCATGATTCTGCCGATGTCGGCGGTGACCGTGGCATCGGTGGCGGCATCGCAGAATTCGCGAATCGCGTAACCAAGCGAGCGGGTGGTGGTGGCCCAACCGGGAGTCGCCGGCGTCAGCGAGGCCGGTGGTGTCGGGCCATGGTCGAGATAGAAGTCGACCCAGCGGGTGGCGATCTGCGTGGTGTTGGCCTCGGGGTCCGGATGGCCCATCTGCCGTCTGACCCGGGTTTCATCGATGAGAGCTGCGATCTTGAGCACGCGATCGGAAAACTCGCCCGGAATGAAGAACCCGCTCTCGCAGGCCGGCGAAGGCGCTTCGGTCAACACCAGCAGCAGCGCCAGAAACGTGCAACACAGCAGGGAGGACCGGAAAAACGCCATACGATGACCATACAAAAGACAACCCGGCAGCTCATGCCGCCGGGTTGCCCTGGACACACGGTTCACTGTGAGAACCGACCCGGGGTCCGCAGACCCCCGGGTCGAGACCGCTACCGCTTGCTCTCGGAACTCTCGAGCACGCGGGCGTCGAAGTTGGTCTCGACGACGATGATCGGCACGCGCAGCGTGCGAACGTTACCGGAGGAGTCAGTGGCCGACATGGTCAACTCGAGCTGTTGGGTTGTGGTCGGGGTCTGGGCCGGCAACACGCGCTGCGGCACGTCGATGTAGAACCGGGAATTGAGAACGCCGTACGGTGCCATCGGCATGCCTGCCAGCGGGGGCAACGGCGAGAAGTTGCAGATCGGGTTGGTGGTGTCGGGATCGAGCGGGAATGCCGTCTCGGTGCTTGCCGACGAATCGAAGAGCGTGCGCACACCGTCGACCGGATCGTTGTTCCTGACAATCAAACGCGCATTGCGGAACACATGCGGTTCACCGGTTGGCCGATAGTCGACATTGTCGAGAACCATGGCGTTCACCATGATGCGCGTCGACTTTTTTACCACCGGGATCTTCGTGCGCGCACTGGGCCATGCGGCAATATCGACCAGGGGCACGCCCAGGCCGGCCACCGGGTAGTCGCTGCTGCCCGGAACCGTCTCGGTGGCCACCGTTGTTGCTGGCAGCGGCGTGCCGTCGAGTGTGCGGGCTGCGCTGTACAACCCGATCGAACTCAGTTCGCCCGCAACTTTCGGATAGCAACGGGTGTCGACGACATTCTCGATGGCGCGGAACTCCCAACGCTTGTTCTCGGACGCCGCCACGATGTCGAGATACAGGCTCGGCGGGTCATTGTCGAAGCGCATCAGCGAAGTGCTGGTGGCGTTCAACGGCGGCGGCGCCGTGCGCCCGTAACTGTGAACGCTCATGGTGTTGCCGGTCAGTTCGTAACCGTCGCGCAGGTCACCCTTGATGCTCAGCGTCAGGCTGCCGATCCAGTTGGTGTAGTTGCAGTCAGGGCTGAAGAGATCGCTGTGGCTGGGGGCGCCGTTGTCACCGTAACGGGCGATGATCCCTGTGAAGCTGGCGGTGATGCGGTAGGTCGAATTGAGGGCGAAATCGGGGCCCGGCGGCAACGCGTACGGATTCGAATAATACCCGGTCAATGCCGTGGTGGGCGCGATGGGTGATGCCCACGTTTTCAGAGACGGGTCGCGCGGAGCGGTGGGAATCTCGTATTCGACACCGAACCCGACAAACTCGGCTGTGGGATTGTCGTCGCGCAACGTGAAGCCGAATGTGGCCGGTTCGACCGGATCGCCTGTCGTTTGCATGCGCATCATCGAGGCCATTTCCCGGATCGACTCGACCGGCAGGTTGTCATGCACGCGTACTGTCCAGTGGTCGAGAATCGCTCCACCCGGGGTGAACTCGAACGATTCATTGTTGAAGACACGTCCATCGCCGATGCGCGGATAGTGCGTGATCACCTCGGTGCGATGGTTGCCGGCCGCATCGAGGTCGGGCACGATGCTGTAATACTGACCCTTCGTGGCATCGCTGACCGTTTGCACGTTGCGCCACTTCACACGCGGCGCTTCGATTTCGGGGCGCAGAACGTAACAGGCGGGATCGGCCGGGGTGTTGAACGTGACCGTCGGCGGAATGTTCACGATGACATGGTAGTTGCGGGTGGCCGCATTGCGGCTGACTGTCGCACCAAAGCAGTTGCCCGACAACACGAGCAGGCCCAGTGCCGGATCGGCATCACTGGAAACCGACAGCGCCGTTCCCGGCGTCGCCGGTGGCACTGGAACCGGCGGTGACCACGAGGTCGGACCCATGGCCGTGCCGTTCGAGTTGGTCAGCGAATACGCCGGATACATATAGAGGCGCCACTTCATGGCGCGCAGGTCGTTGTTGTCGATGTACGGTTGCGTCGAGGGCGTCACCTCGTCGACCCGGGTTCCATACGAACTCTTGTCGGCCAGACCGGAAAACGCCAGGCGGCCTGGGTTGAAGGTGTCGTTGAAGTTCGTTGCATCGACATGGTTGTACACGTGCCCGCCGACCGTCGGCGGCACGAAGATCGAGTCGTAATCCCAGGCGCCGATGCCGTCGAAGGTGGAGAACGCCCCCGAGGTGTCGCGGTTCGCATCGCGCACCATCTGCACGTCGAACGACAGTTTCAGGCCAGTGAGGGGCTCGCCGCGCAATACATCGTAAACCGGTGCATTGGCGTTGCCCGTCGCGCTGATGTTGAACGCCGGCAATGTCTTCTGCGCGTAGTTCAGATTGTCGAGGCGGAGATTCGAAAGGTAGCGTGGCTCGGGATTGAGGGCCAGAGCATTCTCGACCTTGAACAGGACCGGCGTGCCGACGATGGTAACGTCGCGGATACAGGTGACCAGATCGCTGGGCCGCGGGTTGACCGTTGGGAGAGCGCTGTAATCGAAATACTTGTGGGTAACCTCGCACCAGACCTTGTAGTTGCCGGGCTGAGGGAACGTGTATTTATACCGCTGGAACCGGTCAAACGTGGCGTTCCAGGGGGCGCCCACGAAACCTGGGTCGGTCGAGGCGTAGTTCGATGCGGCATTGGTCACGTACTGCTTGATGAGCGTGCCAGACTGGTCGACCAGTGATACGTTCCATTTGATGCTGGTTTTGTGGGTGCCGCTGTCGGTCTCGAACAACGAATCGGTGAAACCGCCGTCGGCGCCGAGGCCGTCTTCATTGAAGAAATATGGCGGCAACATGTTGACGCGGGTGCGGCCGATGCCGACGATAACACCCATGTCCTTCAGATCGGTGTAGTTGCCGCTCAGCAACGGCTTGTAACCTTCGGGTTTGAACACGCAGTCGCGGTCTTCGGTGATGACCTGACCCGGATCGATCGTCAGCGTCGGGGTGGTCTTGTTCAGGCGGACAACACCGCAGCGGCCGGACGAGGCTGCGATGGTGTTGGTTGGTGCGGTGGCGATGTTGATCACGGCAAACTCACCCTCGATTGCCGCCAACCGGCTGTCCATCGAGGTGAGCTTGTGGTTCCAGGCATTGGCCCAACTGTAACTCGAACCGCCGTCAAAACGCAGGTTGCGCTGGATCTCGTCAAAACCGACATCGACGAAGCCCCAGTCTTCTGGAGGTTGGAAACCGCCGCCGATATTGGTCTTGTATTTACGCCCCTGCTTCTTGATCCGCTGCTTGAAGGTGACCACGCAGAAGTCATTGACCGCGCTGGGTCCGGCGATGGTGACGTTGTTGCCGGAACCGTCGACACGGTACCACTGGTGTGTCAAGTAGTTGGGATCGGCCAGCATCGCGGCGTTCGGCCAAACCGCGCCGATGGTGTACCCCAGTGGCACGCCGGCCGGATCGGGCCAGTCGGGGGAGTTGGCGCAATCGAGTTCGGTGGCCAGCACGTACAGGGTTCCGTAACCGTCGACACCCAACGCATCGATGTCGCCCGAGAAGAAGCCGACGTCTTCACGGTTGGGTGTGTCGCTGTTGCGGTAGTCGTAGCGGTAGATGTGCCCCTTGAGGTTCGTGCCGTTGTCTTGCTTGTAATACTCGTAGGCGATACCACCGTTGCCCCACCACGAATCCTGGACGACGAACTTGTCGGCGGGCGAACCGTAAATGAAATCAGGCGGTGTTGACAATGTATTGACGCCAACAGCGGGAGCGACGAACGGATTGAAGTTCGACGAAACCCCCATGGTCTTGATCCCGTTCAGGTTGAAGCCGCGCGAGGTGAGATGGGCCATGTTGCGCACGACCCCAGTGCCGTTCATCGCAATGCCGTAGGTGCGACCGTCAGCCACGACGCGCAACGCGGTGTTGGTTCCCGCGGTGCCCGAAGTCTTGTCGCCATTCGGGTTGAAACCGTAACGACGACCGGTCGTCGAGGTGATGACCAGAACGTTCGACTCGATCTTGGCGACCGCCTCGGGATTCAGGTCGCCACCAGGAATACAACCGTCGGCACACGACTTGCCATACTCTTCGGTGATCTGCAGGTCGGTGGCGGTCAACACCCCAGCCCCGCCCGGTTCGAGCGCCGGCATGCCATTGGGCGGTGCCGCATTGTCGAGATACGAGTAGAGATCGAGGGAGCGGTCGCGCTTCTTGTAAACGCGACGCACAACGGCCGAAATGTAGATGGCGTCCCAATACGGGCTGCACGCAGGACCCGGGCTGTACGGGGACAAGCGGAACTGCTGCTGGGTGTAGAGCGGGAGACCGCCCGTTCCATCGAGGAGTTTGCCTTTGTGCGCTGCGGGAGCGTTGGGCGAACCGAAGCAGTACCAGGAAATGCCGCCCCACTTGTTGGGCAGTACCACCTTGTAGGTATCGGTGGGATGCGGAATGCCGACGCCGCCCGGGCCGTTCCAGAGCGGGACATTGGTGTGGGTGGTCGGCGCGTAGGCGGTGAATTTGTACTGGTAGCCGTTACCGACGTCGTCGGTGAAGGTTCCCTTTTTATACATGTTGTGGGTCGAGAACCCCGAAGAGGGGCCATAATCCCAGAAGTCGTTGTCGTAATTGGTCGTTCCCCATGGGAAGCAGAGGTGGCCCATGGTCGAACTGACGTCGGGAGAAAGTTGTGTCGTGTCGTGGGGCTGGCCGATCAGCTTGATGTACGCCGGCGAATCGGCGGCGAAGGTCCCTGCGGGCAACCAACCGACCTGCGTGACATCGGTATAGATGCCGGTCGCGGGCGGACAAACAAACAGATACAGCTTGGCCAGGGGGCTGACCGCCAGGCCGTTCACCGTGCTGGTACCACCGGTGAACGAGAAATTGAACAGCCGCTGCCCGCCCGCACCAATTGGATTGTACGGCGCAATGCGACCGTTGAGGCGGTAGACGCCCTCGCGGCCGCTATAATCGCGCGGTACGAGCACGTACGAGATCCCGTTGTACGGCTCATCCGCTGCCTGCGCCAGCGTGGGAAGCAGCACACACACTGCCAGTAACAGCGCCAGAAATCCGCGACGTTTGTTGTTCTCCATAACCTACTCCCTCCTCGCTCCTACAAACAGAGACGCCGCCGGGCAGCTCGGGGTTCGTGGCTGCCCTTCGCGCCGATCAATCCAGGCTACTCGTCAAACTCACTGGGCGTTCGGGTTCAGATCTTTGTCTTGCGAAATCGCGTTGAAAAACTCGACGACCGTTTCTCGGTGCGCCTTGTCGATACCGTATTTCTGATAGATTGCGTCGACCACAGCACCGGTCATGTCGTGGCCACCGCGGATGAACAGACGGTCGAGCCGCGGGTCGTTGGTGTTTTTGAACACCCAGTCACCACAGCCGGTCCAGTAGCGAAGCGTCATCATCAATGGCGGGATACCCTCGGCGCCATGCTTGTAAAGCCCCTCTTTGCCGAGACTCTCTTTGCGATCGAAAAAGGCACCCATCGGGTTTTCGGGTCTGAACTTCGGGTTGGCAGGAACCCGGTTGACGATGAACGAACTGTTGAAGATGAAGGCCAGTTTGTACGCCTTGGCAACCTGATCGATGCTGTTGTAGACGTCATCGAGAATGACCTTGAAGATGGTCGCAGTCTCTTCGGGGGTGGTCAGATGAAGGGTACGCCCGCGCTCACCCAGTTTCTCGAGCTCGCCGTCGAGTTTGGCCATCTCGCCCTGGATGCGTTCGCGCACCTTCCAGAAATCGGTCTCGATCTGCCCGCGTTTCTTGGTTACGGTGCCGGTCTGGGCTTTCTTCAGTTCGGTGCCCTTGGTTGTTGATACCTGGGTGCTTTGCGCATCGAGGGCGGCCAGTTCGTCACCGAACTGTTTCGCCGCGGCCTGCAGCTCTTTCTCGAGCTTCGCCCGCGCCTCGACCCGCGCCTCGCGATCTTTCTCGATTTTGGCCAGATCGTCTTTGCGATTGGGAAGCTCTTTGCGGTTCAACGCCTCGGGGCGGAAGAGATTGTGCGTGGTGTCGAAGTGGCGCATCAATGGGTGAAACAGCAAGGCCTGGCTGACATTGATGAACCCGAACGTCGGTGCCTCATCGGCAGCAGATACCGGGATCGGCGCGAAAACCGCGACCAGACCGATGACGGCGGCGAACAACAGGTGCAACGACTTCTTCACTCGACGAACCTCCGGAGACTGGGAATATGGAAGAACTGAAATCACTGCAATTCTAATTCTAGCAGAAAAGGGGGCCTACCAATCACTGCCGCTGGTCGCCTGCGAAATGCACCCGACATTGGGGACGACGGTGATCGACTCCTGCCGTGTGGTCTGCCCGCGGGGCCAGCGACAGGTGATCGTAATTGTGATCGGACCGGGATTGGTTGGGTCGGGGGTGCCGGTGACGCGGACTGTGGCGACATCGGTGAGGATCACCTTGGCCGAGGTCAGGCCGCCAGGTGGGATGATGGTCCAGGCTGGGGTCAGAGCACCAACATAGTTCGGTGGCGCTTGGAGTGGCAAGGTCTGTTCATAGGTGTGATGCAACATTTGCCCCGACTGGGCAACGCTGATGACGTGATGGATGAAGTGGGGTGGCGACGCGGTGCCGCCGTAGCCGACGCGCTCGGCCGACGCCTCGGTGAAGCGGATCACCTGGGTGCCGGGTGTAGGCCAGGGAGCGCTGACTGCTTTGGCCTCGGTGGCCACGTTGAGCATGGCTCGCGACGAATAGTGCAGTGCAAAAGCCGGGTCGCGGTTGGTGAAGATGCCCCCCGGAAACGCCAAGGTCGAGGGATAACTCGAGGCTTGAATGATCTTCTGCAGGCGCTTGCCCGTATCGCGCATGTCGTTGGTGGTTTTCTGGATCCAGACGGCCTGGGTGCTGGCGCTTTGCCCCCCGCGATACAAGGCGAACAGCCCGAAAAAGAACAGGCTCATGATGATGGTCACGATCATCAGTTCGATGACGGTATAGCCACGAGAGCGAGGCTCGACCCGAGTTTCGCTCAGTGTTGTCGTGCCGAGGATCAGACCGGGGGCGGCGTGTATTCTCATTGGCGGGTGACGCTCACAACCTTGCGGAGTTCTTCCGTCCACTCGGCCGGCAGCCCCGTGTCGAGGTTGAGGCGCGGCGTGCCGTCGGGCAACAGAAGATTGACCTGTCCGCGGACGGTGATCTCGACGATCTCGTGGTTTGCTGCGCCCGCCGTGGTGTCAATCTGCTTGGCCAGGACGTCGATTTTCGTCACCGCGTACTGCGCCTGAAACGGATCGCGAATCTTGCTGCGGATGTTCGCCGGGAAGGGGTTCATTGACAACATTGCATTGACGGTACCGCCGTTGGTGATTCCAGTGTCGGATTGCACGTCGGCGATGAATGTCTGCAACCAGGCATCAGGACTGGTCGTCGGTGCTGTCGAGAAGGTGACCGACGGCGTGAAGAACCCGGTGGGTGTGCCCTCGCCCGAATGGTACAGAAAGACCGGCCCGGGGTTGAAACTCGAAATGCCGGCGGCGAAATTGAAGAGCGGGTTGCGGTACTGGGCCATGGCAGCGGCATCGTACAATTCGCGATGCAGATAGCGTGCCTTGAGCAATGCGTGTTCCATACCGGCGCGCGCGATGAAATGGGCCTGCAACTGGTGATGCGCCGTCATCTCCTGGCGGTATTGTTGCTGGTTCGTCTTGGCAATGAACAGCCCGAACACGGCCATGATCATCGCAAAGATCAGGACGACGGGAATGGCGATGCCGGTGCGGTGGCGACGGGCGTTGAGCAGCTTGGGCGTTTGCATCAGAAGAGGTTCGCCTTGCAGGTGTAGAACTCGAGACGCCGTTCGACCCCTTTGGGCATGACCCAGCGAACCCGCACGAGCAGGCGTTTCATGGTGCAGATCTGGCCACTCGGATCGACGGGAAGGTTCATGCGTCGCGCGTCCCAGGTTTGTATTGACGTTGTAAATTCGTAGGGGGTTCGCGTGCCCGCCGCGACGAATTGGCCGGTCGCGCCCGTTTGATACCAGATGTTGCGGGCCGGGGTGTTCGTCACCTGGTTCTCGTATTCGGGCCTGTTGCGCGCAAGAAACAGGACCTCGGTGGTGGTCGAGATGGTGGCGTCGGGGTCGGTGATCGGAAACGCGAACAGGTTGACGTGGTAGATGATGCCGCGTTCGTCGGTGACGTCGCCCCGGCCGTTCAGATCGGCGGTATTGCCAAAGTGATCGCGCAGGAAGTTTGTGGCAGAGGCGTTGGTGAAACTGCCGGTGACCCGAAACAGACCGATATCGGTGTTGGTCTGGCCGTCGGAATCGCTCACCGTCGTTGTGCCGTTGGTGTCGATGGCGGCGAACGGGATGCTGTCGAGGCAACTGGTGAGGATGTTGCGGACCAGGGTCTGTGCGAACACGTACGATTTGGTGACGTCGGTGTCGGCGCTGCCGCTGCCAATGACGCCGATGACCGGAATGAAGGCGAAGGCGAGGATGAGCATGGCCAGCACGATTTCGATCAAGGTCATGGCAGACCGCGACGAGCGAATAGCAGCCGCCCGGTGCACGGGAGCAGAAACCGACGCTGGGAAGGTGCTCCGCGGGTACATCAGGCCGATCCTCCTGGCACATGCATCGTTGCCCACACACGAACAGGATACCACAATTGCGATGCCAATCAACAGTCCGTGCGACCGTGTGCTCACGGGAGAGGGTACCGCGAATGCTGGTGAGACGCCTGGATTGACGGGAGAGCTTGCACCTATCGTTGCCGATCGGCATGGTTGAGACCAAACGGCGGACGATTGTGCGAATGGGCTTGACAAACACACGCGTCAGTGCTAAGATCAACACTGTTCCGCCGGGATGGCGGAATAGGTAGACGCACCGGACTTAAAATCCGGTGGGGTAACACCCGTGCCGGTTCGATTCCGGCTCCCGGCACCTCTTTACATACGTCGCGGGGTGGAGCAGTCTGGTAGCTCGTCGGGCTCATAACCCGAAGGTCGGCGGTTCAAATCCGTCCCCCGCAACCGACTCAATAGCCGGGTCTGGGTTATCCGGACCCGGTTTTTGATATGGCAAGGTAGCTCAGTTGGTCAGAGCATACGGTTCATACCCGTAGTGTCGAGGGTTCAACTCCCTCCCTTGCTACCGATAGATGATCTGGCAAAGTCCAGGACAGTACAGAAACCCCGCTGATGAAGCGGGGTTTCGTGCTATTGGTCGTCCGTGTTCGTCCGGGTTGATTTGGCGAAATCTCGATTTTTTGAGTATCATCTAGAGTATCAGGCCCCGAAAGCCGAACAGTATCAAGACCTGCCTGATATTTATCCTGATACTCAAGAGGTGACGACCGTGAAGAAGGTGCCTCCCCTCAGTGATGTTCAGGTTCGACAAGCCAAAGCCACCGACAAAGCCGTCTATTTGTCGGACGGCGGAGGTCTATACATTGAGGTGTTGCCTGGTGGCGTGAAGCGATGGCGGTTGCGATACACCTTTGAGGGGAGAAATCGCCTTCTATCCCTCGGCCGATATCCGGCGGTGACTCTCAATGCCGCTCGCCAAAGGCGCGAGGAAATCCGGGCAGGTTTGGCGAAAGGGGTTTCGCCAGTCGAGAAGCGCATGGCGGAGGCCGAGGCGCAAAGGGGGGCAGCCGCGACCTTTCGGGCCGTCAGCCAGGAGTGGTTTGACCGCGTGTCGCCGACCCTCGCTCCGATGCATGCAACCCGCGTTTGGGCGCGGCTCGAGAAAGACGTGTTCCCGGTAATCGGTGACCGGCCGATCGGTGGCCTTGGCCCCTCCGACGTGCTTGCCGTCGTGCGACCGATCGAGGCGCGTGGCCGGATCGAGACTGCCCACCGCGTCCTCGGCAACATCTCCCAGGTTTTCCGATACGCAGTTGTGATCGAGGCCGGCGGTGTGCGATCCGACCCGACCCGAGATTTGAGCGGGGCTTTGCCCGCGCCTGTGCGTGGTCACTTTGCGGCAACGACCGATCCCCAAAAGGTTGGCGGAATTCTCCGGGCCATTTTTGGGTATCAAGGGTCGCCTATCGTATGCGCGGCTCTCAAGCTAGCTCCCATGTTCTTTGTCCGCCCGGGCGAGCTGCGCCGCGCCGAGTGGTTGAGTATCAACCTTGATACTCAAGAGTGGCGCTATACGATTGGCAAGACCGAGACCCCGCACATTGTCCCTCTGGCCCGGCAAGCGGTCGAGATCCTGCGAGAACTGCGCAAACTCACCGGTGACGGCCAATACGTGTTTCCAGGTGGCCATTCAGTATCAAGGCCGATGTCTGAAAATGGCGTCCTGTCCGCGTTCCGCCGAATGGGTATCATGCACGACGAGATGACCGGGCACGGGTGGCGGGCGGTCGCGCGAACCCTCCTGGACGAGGTCCTGCAATACCCCCCGCATCTCATCGAGCATCAGCTTGGACATGTTGTCCGCGACCCTCTCGGCCGGGCGTACAACCGCACCACCCACCTCGACCAACGACGCGCGATGATGCAGCGGTGGGCCGACTACCTGGACGAGTTGCGGGTTGGTGACTCAAGCGAGGTAAGGTCACAGATTGTGACCTTACAGGCCCAGAGCGGCGCGACGCCGCGAAACGGAGGTTGACGACATGACCAGCACCGCCCCAACCACCCAGACCGACCCGATCACGAGCCGGATTCACACAAATGGACCCACGATGAACATCCCGCCCGTGTCGGTGTGGACTTCGGCAGTCTCGGATAGGCGCAGCTGTCTGGCTAATGCCGTGCTTGATTCATGTGCCGTTGAGCAGAAGTAGGAGGTATCCGGACGTGGCAGGCCTCATCAAGAAAAAACCTGAATGGTTCCGCATCCGGAACTATTCTGGCGCCAAGAACCTTGACTTGTCTGGCTGGTTCCTCCAACTGCAAGTGCGGTCGATCATACGCACGGAATGGATGCTTGAGAAGGAGGCACAGGCACTTCGCGAGGCGGTTCGCAGAAACCCGATTTTCGACTGGAGTCATGTGAGTCCTGGAACAAAAGCAATGTTGATGTCATGTTGTCGTAGCTCCTGGACGCAACGGTCAGTGAGACCTATGACAGTCGGCGAAATCTTCTACCGCGAGAGAGAATACAACGTTGGCGTTCGCGATCGGCTGGATGCATTGCGAGGTAGTGGGCCGGCGGAAAAAGTGTTTTCCCCAGTTCTCGACGGGGATTCTGAAGGCGACGTTTGGTACCAGCCCGCGTACTGGCACATGCATGGTAGCAGGAAAGCCATTGTCGAGGTCGATCTTGATACTCCGGATAGGGAGCTCACGAAACACTTCAATGCAATGATACGGAGGCTTCGCGGTGACGATCCTCGCGGCAAATTCACGACCCGTCGAATGATCCTATCACCAGCGAAGTGGTTGAAGCTTGCTGTGCTGCCGTATCTTGACCTGCGGCAGTGGGAGATTGATAACGAATTGGAGATTGGTCCCGCCAAAATGGCCCATTGGATCTTTCTGAGAAACGACCCCGTCGCCTGTATAGAAGATGATGGTGCTGCCGATGATGCTGACGATGACGACGACTTCGGGAGTGCCGACAATGTGCGCAAGACCACGGCTGGGTTGGCCGAGTGGCTCCTGACGCCTTCCGTGTTGTCTGCAATCGAAGACGCGGTTGGCAGGAAAACGTTCGGAAAGGAATCGTGTAGGAAACCTTCCGGAAGAGAATGACGCCGTTTTGCGGCGCGACTCGTTTGCGGCGTCCGTTCTAGACTTCCTGAATCAAACCTAGATTCAGGAGGACGTATGCACAACGGCAATCTGGACAATGGCAATGTCCCAGAAACGGGTTTCATGCGACTGCCCGCAATCCTGCGGGTCATCCCGATCGGAAAGTCGACCTGGTGGTACTGGGTGTCGATCGGCAAAGCTCCCCGAGGTATCAAGCTTGGCTCACGGATGACGGCCTGGGACGTTGCATCCATTCGCGCCTTGATCGACCGATTGAATGCTGAGGCAGTCAGGTCAAATGCGGAAACACAGTGCCAGCACTGCGTGGGCTCCTGCGCATGTGAGCGATGAATGTATGCACATCCGAGCACGAAAGTCATCAGTTCTGCTGTCAGGGTCCGCTGCTGCGACGGTTCTGAGATCGGGGCTGTGACGTGAATTCGCAAACCGAGATCAGAGTCCTGTGGACAAAACGTGGATCGCCCAAGCGTCCCTATCGATTCAGGCTGTATCAACTCCGGCCGGCCGCATCGCGGTTCGCGAGCTGGCTTCGTTCCCGCGGATTCGTTGTCCGGTGTGAGGTTCGCGAGGTCGGCGACTGGCAGCCGATTCGGGGAATCTGTGGGCCGATCTCCCGGACTCGGGCTGTCGCGCGTCGCCAGCGTGTTCCTCCCGCCTTCGTGAAGCGTGATGTTCCGGATGAGTCAGAAAACGAGGGTCGTTCGTGGTTTGCCGAGTGGCTGGAATGACAAGTGGTTGCGCATTCCGTTGGCGTGCAGCCTCAGATCACGAGGCTCATGGCCCGGGACGCGCGACCAATCTAGTGTCTGAACCGAGGAAACTAGCATGAAGAATGAGCAGAGCGAAATTTTGGCGGCCGCCTTGGGCTATCTGGCCCGAGGGTGGCGGCCGTTACCAGTCCACGGCGTGGTGAATGGCAATTGCACCTGTGGCAAAGACTGTGGAAACCCAGGCAAACACCCGCGGATTGCTGGTTGGAACGATGAGTCCAAGGTGTCCGTGACCGAGACCACGCTGCGCAAGTGGTTTACACAGTGGCCGATCGCAAATATTGGAGTCGCAACAGGCGCTTCGTCGCAGCCCGAGGCCGGCTTCGGCCTTCTCGTCCTGGACATCGACAACCATGGCGTCAATGGGTTCGAGGCGTTAGCCCGACTGCAGCAACAACACAACATATTGCCGAAAACACTGACACAAAGGACCGGTGGCGGCGGGGAACAGCGCTTCTTTGGGGTAAGTCTCGACGACTTGAAACAAATCAGGAATGCCGTTGGAGGCGCGAAGAAGCGAACGAGCCACCAATTGCCCCCGGGTCTTGACCTGCGCGTCACCGGTGGCCAGGTTGTCGTGTCACCCAGCGTCCACGCCAGTGGAAGGCGCTATGAGTGGGTCGATCCGTTGGCACCGGTTGCAGTGGCTCCGGCGTGGTTCGTGACCCTGTGCAAACCCTCTGTCGAACTACCAACGGGTATGCACTCCTCCCTGCACCCGTCCACAAATCAGACCACGGCCTATGGCCGGAAAGCTCTCGAAACTGAGTGTGCCAACCTTGCGGGGATGGCGCCAGAAACTGGGCGAAACACGGCCCTGAATACCGCGGCGTACAAATTGGGCTCTCTGGTCGCCGGCGGCGAGATCGCCGAACATGACGCGCTCAAGGCCCTGGCAGAGGCTGCGAGCGCGTGCAATTGTCCTGGTGCAGATGCGACCATCAAGTCCGGTTTCTCCGCCGGGATGAATGCGCCGAGATCCAAAATTGACGGCACCGCCCTATTAACGCCGGTGCCGCACCAAACCCGCGAACGATTCAATCTGGCTACAATCTCGGCAGCTGACCTGCAAACCAAGGAAATCGCCCCATTGCGCTGGGTCGTTCCCGGTCTGCTACCGGAAGGTTTGGCGATACTTGCGGGTCGACCCAAGATGGGAAAGTCACTTGCCGCTCTATCTTTAGCCTTGTCTGTCGCGGGCGGCGGGATTGCCTTTGGCCGGTTCAAGATTGAGCAACCGCACGAAGTTCTCTACATGGCGCTGGAGGACTCAAATCGGCGCATGAAGAGTCGCGTCAACGCCATGACGATGAGCGCACCGGCGCCCCGGAATCTGCATTTGGTTTACAGTGACAACCCTGAGCTAATCCGGGCGAGGGGGCGTATTGACCTTGTTGTTGCCGACTGGCTCGAGGACCACCCAAACACGAGATTGGTCATCGTCGACACCCTTGGAGCGATTAGGGGGGCCGCGAAAAAGGGAAGCGACCTTTACGCGGAAGACTACTCATTCATGCGCGGCCTGCAAACCCCAGCGCACCAGCAAGGTGCAGCCGTTCTTGTCGTCCACCATCTCAGCAAAGCCAAGTATGACGATGTATTCGATTCAGTGGCAGGAACAACCGGATTGACCGGTGCCTGCGACACATTGTTTGCCTTAACCAGAGTTCCGGGCGGGCCCAAGGGAACTGGCGTGTTGGCCGTTCGAGGGCGCGACATTGGAGACGAATTGTGGACCGTGAGCCGAGGAGCAGGCCTGTTGTGGACCATCACGGGTGACGCAGACGACCCCCAAAATGGCCTGATGACTGCTGGGCGCAGGGCCATCGTCGAGGCCCTCGCCGCCAAACCGCTATCGGCGTCGGGGATCGCAACTGCCATCGGCGGAAATGGTGGCGCAGTCCGCAAGATGCTTCGGGAAATGGTATCTGCCGGCCTCATTCACCAAGTCGAATCACGGGGGGTGTATTTCGTTTCAAACAGTTCCCAAGACAAGACGCCCTCCGTGGCTGGAAGTTTAGAGAAATGAGTGGGCGCAGAATGTATGGACAATGTAACAACGGTAATGAACGTAACCATGGTAGCAAAAGTAACGATGGATACAAGCCCCGGCCATGTCGCCGATGTTACTTCAGACACATTCGAGTATTGACGACCGACACAAGCCCCGGCAGCGGAACCAGGGGTCGGTGTTTCCGTTGCTCCACATGTTACGCGGGGCCCCGCGAGCTTCCAAATACTGCCACTTTGAGGCCGCCGCGATGAAACTCACCGAGCGTCAACGGCGATTTGTTGAAACGTACGCAGCCACCGGCAACGCCAGTGAGTCGGCACGCATAGCTGGTTATCGCGGCGCAGCGAACCGGATTGGACCGCGCTTGCTGGCAAATGTTGGCATGCAGTCGGCTCTGTGCCAACTCTCGGAGCAAATGACAACGATGGCTCTCTCGACTGCCCGCGAGCGCCAGGAGTGGTGGACGGCGATAATGCGCGACCCAACGATAAGGACTCGCGACAGGCTGCGGGCGAGCGAGATTCTGGGCAAGGCACAAGGTGATTT
This sequence comes from uncultured bacterium, assembly GCA_964483805.1. GTDB lineage: Bacteria > Muiribacteriota > Ozemobacteria > Ozemobacterales > Ozemobacteraceae > CAZADH01. The sequence continues at coordinate 15,592 of CAZADH010000006.1, read as the reverse complement.
CATCCAGCGGCACACAATTACGGGGCCCACTGCCCTGTCAAAGCCCGAGGTTCACGTTGCCCTCGAGGAGCGCCTCGAGACGCTTAGGAAATCCATGTCCCCCCAGAAGACAATCGCGGAAGAGATGGGTTGCATGTCCAGCGAGGAGCGCATCGCGGTGGTCTCGAAACTCCTGACGAGCGAGGAACTCGCCGTCGCACTCAGGCAATCTTTGCAGTTCCGGATGTCCCTCTATGATGTCCTTGGAATTGACGGACCACTGGAATCAGCGTAAGTCCGCCCTGATGCTGGGCCCATCACAAATCTGTCGTGGGAGGTGAGCATGGCTCATAACCTCATTGATCCGTGGTTTGATTGCATCGAAAAAAGGGAAGACCCGAATGGGCCGTGGGCGACGCCTCTAACCTGGGCTTCCTGATCGGCGTCGACCGCGGTATGATGTCGCAAATCGGAGAGCAAGGGAGTGGATCAATATGAACCGAATCTTTCTGCTCGCTGCGGTGGTGCTAATGGTCGGCATCTTGTTCGGATGCCAGAATCAACAGGGCCGCTCCGCGGTCGGGCCATCGATTGATGCCGGATCTCCCTCCGCCGGAGCTTCCGCGCAGGTTCGTCTTTCATTCTCTGTCACCGGAGCCGACACTGTGGGGACACAGCCACCTGTGCGTGCCGCCGGCAAGGCAACCCCGGCGGTGACAGTCACCTTCATTGCGTTGAATGTTGGCAACACGACAACGCGCACGACCACTCGTGTAGTCAACGCGGTTGCCGACGCGCAGGGGACAGTTCTCGTCGACGCGGTCTTGGACGCGAAACCCACCCTGGTGAAGGTCCACATTGCCGACGGCAGCATTGGTGGATTCGGGGACTTTCGCGGTGCGAAGGATCTCGTCGCGAATCAGATGAACACGATCGTTGTGAATCCGACGGGATCGAAAATGCCTCAAGATGTTGTTGGACAAGTCGTCGAGCAGATCAGCACGACCCCGACGAGATTTGCCCTGGCGACCCCCGATTTGGTCGCCCAGGTTGTGACGGCCGTTGGCGGAATCGACCGTACAACAGGTGACGCATTGGTCGTTTATGGTCGCGCTGTCGATACAGCGCACGTTGTATTGCAGGGTGTGCAGCGCCCGACGGGCACTGTAGAAGGCGACGCTGTGATCGTTACTCCGGCGGCCAGTGGCCGCGGTGCGATTAGGGCGGAAGTTGCCGCGGGCGCCCAGGTATATCTCGGCAGCAACAAGAGTATTTCGACGACCGCTGATGCCAATGGCCATTACAAGCTGATCAATGTCCCAGCCGGGGAGCAAGAGGTTTGGTGCGAGAAAGGGCCGGTATCAGCACTGTTTCGGGGCATCTCCGGTAAGATCACAGTTCCTGCGGGCGGCAACACCACGGTGCCGCAACTGCAAATGCAGGCTGCGCCCAATTCGATTAGCGGCAAGGTCTACGTCGTTGGTTCGAACACAGCGTTGTCCGATGTGGTGGTGACTTGCTGGGGCAACGTCTCGACCTCGGATCGCAACGGATTCTACCAAGTCTTCAACATGCCGCAGGGCTCATGGGAAGTGCAGTTCGAGAAACTTGGATACGAGACCAAGGTGCGCACGATCTCATTCGGTGCTGGCCAAGCGACCACGTTTGATGTCGAGCTCACTCGCATCACGATGCCAACACCGCCACCGCCGGTGCCGGTCGCTCCGGGAGGCGTGAGGGCTACGGCCGGCGATACTCGAAACACGATCACGTGGTCGGCTGTCAGTGGTGCCGCTAAATACAACTTGTACTGGTCGACGGCGTCCGGCGTGACTCCCGTGACCGGCAACATGGTCGCGAGTGTCAGTAGCGGTTATGTGCACACTGGGCTGACCAATGGTCAAGTTTACTACTACATAGTAACAGCAGCCAACAGTGGTGGGGAGTCGGTTGCGTCTCCCGAGTTCTCCGCAACGCCACAGCCGCCGGCTCCGCACGCGCCTGTGACCATAGCGATCACGGCTAGTGACTCTTTCAACACGATCGCTTGGACGGTTGCCAGCGGCGCGACCAGTTACAATCTATACTGGTGCACGGCATCGGGCGTGCCGCCTATGACAGGAACCAAGATTGTCGGGGTGACAAACCCCTACACGCACGCTGGTCTTACAAACTACGTGGTCTACTATTATGTCCTCACGTCCATCGGTTCTGGCGGTGAGTCAGCCCCGTCGACAGAGTTTTCGGCGACACCACCAGGGCGCTTTTCACGAGATGAAACTGGCGTAATTACGGACTCGTTCACAAAACTGCAATGGTTGGAAGGAGAGGATCGTGGAACTAGTTGGAATGCCGCTCAAGATTGGATCAGCGGCCTCGGCGGCGGTTGGCGCTCTCCGACCTTGCTGGAGTTGCAGGGTCTGTATATCGCATCCACAACCCGCACGGGGGGAATCGGTCACTCAAGTGACGGGAGCATGCAGTTTGGACCGTGGCCTCTTCACCTCTCTCCCGAATTCAGGAGCAATCTGGCCTATCAGGTCTGGTCAGGTTCGAAAGATACGTCGGATGCTTGGTTGTTCAGTTTCAAAGACGGCAATCCCGGATACGATGTGCAAAACTACGCATATTGGTGCGATATAGCCTTTGCGGTTCGGCCAAAGCCATGACCGTGGAAAACTCGGCTATCAAGTTCGTTTCCAGATCCTACGATTCCCGGAAAGTCGACACTTGGCCGACGGTTCCGGGCCTTCCCGATTAGTCGCAACCCTCCGAGCGATTGACGATTGCCGATCAAAGCGGGGGCCGACGCTGTTCGATGATCCGTGTGAAATGATGCTGTGCAAGGGATCGGCGGAGGGTTTGAACGCATGGACACTGTCATCAAGATCTTTGCGATTGTCGCAGTCACGTGGTTTCCCTTGAGCGTCTGGCGGGTGACTGATGACCCGCACTATTTGCGACAAGGGGGACCCAATGGGTCCTTGTGTCACAAGATCAGTGTTTTGGCGGTTCTACTTTCTTTCTGGATGTGCATCGCGTCCCCCTGGGCCTGGATGAAAGAGGAGTACAAGAACAATTTCTTCATCATGACATGGTATGGCGGGTGGGTCGTCATGGTTTACAATGTATTCCATGGATGGTGGGAATATGTCACCCATAGGAGTAAGCAGCCTCGGGTGACTTCTTCGGGACATCCACAGGATCCGCCGACGATGGAATGACGATCTGATTCTTGTTGTGGCTTAGTTCCGTGTCGGTGCACACGTCAGCAAATCGCTTACAGGCCGTTCGCTTGGGTGCTCGGTATCGTCCGGAAAACATGACTTGGCCGATTCCCCGGGGGAGCCCAGGACGTTTGAGTCCAGCATGAACGCCTCGCTGTCGGCGGGCGAGTTCGCGGTCAATCCGTGTGTGAATCAGCCAGGGAACAGTTGTGCATAAATGGCGCGGAGTTCCTCGTCGGCGAGATCCTCCCAACGAACCACGTCCTCTTGGTCGGACACGTAGGCTTCCCATGCTTTGTCTTTGGAAAAGGCCAGTCGGATCTGCTCCCCGTCGAAGTAATACCAGTATTTCTTGGCAACCTTGAATCCGTCGAGCGTCGTGACGTCCAGGTCGTCTTCTTGTTGCAAGGCGGTCGTAATCTGCGTCAGCGACATCGGGCCGTGGACCCCGTCGGATCCATCTTGCGGATCGAGACGCAGCAAGCCCTCACTCGTTGCGATTGTCAGAGATGGAATACCGTGCTTCGAGAAGCTCGTTTCGTCGATCGGTTCGTACGTGACCTTTCGCAATCGGCTGAGCATCAGCTCGCGGTCAATGGCAGGTCTCGGTTTCACGGTAACCTCGCTTCGCTCACACCGCATCGAGAACGCTCGAACAACAGATACATACGTTGTGTGGCTGCGGTCTGCTACGGAACGCAAAACGGGAAAACATCGCCGCCTGCTGGCGGTCAGAATTCGTCGATCACATGCTGGACCGGGATCGCAGGTAGGTCCTCCGCGTCGATGTGCCCCAATGCGAAGGCTCTCATCCCGGCGTCGCTCGAGTAAAGCTTGGTCGCTCCGGCTGCGATTGCAGTAGCGACGATCATGAAGTCGGGTTTGATGTCGCGTTTCGGGGTCTTCAGCTTGGTGTGCTTCTTGTTCTTTTCGAGCCAGGTCTGAAACAGGCTAGCGTAGCATGAACCGGCCCGCGCGTCGAAAGGGGCGACCATGAAGCGGCGCTCGAATACTTCGAGAACCCGCTGATGATGCATCTTCGGCACCTTGATGAGAGCCTCGGCGACCACGACTGCGGGGACGACGATCCGGGCTTTGCTGGCCTCGAGTTCTGCAATGAACGCTTTCGCTCGCCCGACCATGGGCCCTTGGCCCGACGAACTCTCACCCTTCACACCCCAGATGATGATGTTGGTATCGAGACAGACGACCAGAGGCTTACCCATGCCGAATGCTCTTCACGTAGCCGTCGATATCCTCAACGTCGGTGAAAAAACCACCGAGTTCCTTTGAGAGTTCAGCGAACGCATCGACGACAGATCCGTCACGATAGGGTTCGATGCTCTTGATGGCGAATGACTCTACCCGCATGGTGATGGGGTCCCACGTGGCATGGCCACGGAGGCCTACGGTGGTATACAGAACTGCACCGAGCTCCTTGGCGTGTTTCTTCGAGGCGGTGCAGCTAAGGATCCGCCCGTCGGACAACTCGACGTGAACGGTCGGACTCTTTCCCCCGGCACGGATGATGGTGCCGAAAACGGTGGTCTCGCCGAACACCGGGGCGTGGCGCGGAATCTTGGTATCTGCATCGACGGTCGCGATCGGCTTGCTCGAGCGGCCGGCGGTGAACGACGCAGAGCATCGGTATCGGCCGGCAAAGTGGGCGATGCGTCGAAGACCCTCGAGTGACGGGGTTGGAATGGCCGAATAGTCACGCCTGGCTACGGCTCCGGCCACGCGGCGATACGCTTCCGCGCTGTCGTCATCGACAGCCATACCTTGTAAGCGAATACTGCCGGCCTGCACAGCCAGGATCGCGACCGAGTGGCCGGCGTTCGAGGGTGACGACCGCGCGGCCGTCACCATTTCGTCGATGGCCATGATCATGTCAGCCAGATCGCGGGGCCTTACGGCATCGATCTTCAGTTCACGACCGGCGAAGACGATCTCGAATTTCTTGTTCAACTGACCATCGCTCCTGTTGCAGACTCGTTGTCAGTATACCATCACCTGGTCGGAGCTTCAGCCCGAACTTTGGTCGTGGCGGTGGCAAACGTCAGCGGCATGAAGTGACCAGCAATCGTCTGGGGAACGACGTGAAATTGGCTGCGCACCCAGGAATCTTGAGTATCAGGAATGGTATCAAGGTCTGAATGGTGCTTTTCAATATGAGCCAGGAATAGCCGTTTCGATCCAGCGTTCAGTAGCCTCCCTTGCTACCGATCCAGCGGCCCGCGCAGTGCGCGGGCTGTTTTTGTCTGCGGCGACACGAAGCACGCGTTGCGGGCTGCTCCGCAAAGAGACAAACCCCGCCGGGCAGTGATGCCGGGCGGGGTTTGCGGTCGCCTGATGATCGGTTGATCAGGCGAGAAAAGCGGAATTACTTGGCCTGGGGCTTGGCCTGGTCGACGGTCTTGTCGGCGACCTTGCGGGGCTTGTGGAAGCGGCGATGATGGTGGTGACCCCAGGGCTTCTCGCGCTTGCAGTGACCCATCGAGCGCGCGATTTTGCGGCACTCTTGGCACATGTTGTGCTTGGCGTTGTCGCACTTGGGGCACTTGGCCATCGCCTCGAGGCACTTGTCGCAGGGGCGATACTGCCAGCAGCGGATCTTGTCTTTCTTCACGTTGTCGCACTTGTCTTTGCACTCGGGCTTGGCTTTGGGGCACTTGCCTTTGCAGTCGGCCTTCGCCTTGGGGCATTTGGCTTTGCACTCGGCTTTGGCTGCGCAAGCAGCGCGGCATTTGTCGCACGGGGTGCCAGGTTTGCACGCAGGGCAGCAGGGCTTCTTGTCTTTCGGGCACTTGCTCTTGCAGGCCTTGTCACATTTGGCTTTGCAGGCCTTGTCGGCCTTCTTGCAGCAATCCTTGGGGCACTTGTCGGCGCACTTTTTGTCGCACGCTTTCTTGCACTTGTCGGCGCACTTCGGGTCGGCTTTCTTGTCGCACTTGCCGCAGCAGGTGGCCGGGGCGGCCGCGGTGCAATCGGGTGTGGGTGCGACATCGGCGGTCGGGGCCGGGGTGGTGTCGGGGGCAGCGACCGGAGCGCCCCGGTATTTGGCGCGCAGTTGATCGAGCAGCGACTTGGAAGGATCGCTCAGCGCCCACGACGGGGTTGCCAACATCACGAGAGCCAACAGAATGATGAATCGACGCATTGATTTGTTACCTCGCTCAGATAGACTGTTTGCACCTGCACGCAAGCAAGTGGCTTTTCCGGGCAGTTATGACATTACGCTTGGCGACAAAGTTCCCGAAAAAGCAGAACTGGAAGAAAACGAGAACTCTCCGCGGTCGGCGATTCGCGCATCATCGCATATTGTCTTGACGTCGTCAATTCGTTTCGCGGTTTTACTTCGCCGTCAGGCGGGTTGCGGACGACAGGCGTCGACAAACCGTTGGCACCGCCCGCCACGGATGGCGCAGTGGGCGTTTGCCGCCATGGACGGCGGCGCGAAACAACGGTTTCGCGCAGTGCAAACGACCCGCCCGCCACGGATGGCGCAGTGGGCGTTTGCTGCCACGGATGGCAGCGCGAAACGTCAGTTTCGCGCAGTGCAAACGACCCGCCCGCCACGGATGGCGCAGTGGGTGTCGGCGGCGCTGCTGGTCCCGTGGTAAACTCCGGGTCATGCACAACGCCGATTGTCAGCAGATTCTTGCGGCCTGCCGGCTGCCACGGCGGGCCACGGCGACCACGCCGGCGCCGCGGCTCGGTGTCGCTGTGTCGGGCGGGGCCGACTCGGTCGCCCTGGTGCTGGCCCTGATCGAGGTGGTGGCCTGCCCGCGCGAGCAACTCGTTGTATTGCACGTTGATCATGGCCTGCGGGTCGAGAGTGCGGCGGATGCCGAGTGGGTTCGGGGGCTGGCCGAGTCGCTGCAATTGCCGATGGCCATGGTGCGACTCGGGGATCCTTCGTCGGCGGCGCGGGTCGGCGGCCGTGAAGCATGGGCGCGACAACAGCGGCTGGCGGCCTTCGCGACCTGGACACGTGAGCACGATCTGGCGATGGTGGCCGTCGGCCACACGGCCGACGATCAGGCGGAAACTCTGCTGTTGCGCTTGTTGCGCGGCACGAGCCCGGTCGGGGCGCGGTGCATGGCCGGGCGGAAACGGCTGATGACCGAGCGCGGGCCGGTCGTGCTCTGGCGACCGCTGTTGGCGTGTCGTCGTGACCAGTTGCGCCGGTTTCTGCGGGAACGCGGGCAGGGCTGGCGCGAGGATGCATCGAACAGCGACCCAGGTTATCTGAGAAACGCCATCCGCGGTGATGTGCTGCCCATGCTCGAAAAGATGCGTGGCGGGGCGGCCGCTCGCCTGGCGCGGTTTGCCGCCGATCAGCGGCAAGTGCTGGCTCAGCGGCGCCGCGAGGCGCGACGGTGGGCGCGGCGGTTGATCGTAGGGGCCGACCTGTTGCTGCAGCCGGCACCACCGGGGCATCTGTGGTCCGACCTCCTGCACGCCTGGTGGTGGCGCCTGCCCGCGTCGCCAGGGCGTCAACCCGACCGTGGCGTCATCGCCCGCCTGCGCGATCTGATCGAGCGTGGCGCTGCCGGCCGGCGGCTGCGGGTCGCCGGCATGACGTTGGTGCGCACGGCCGATCGCTTGATGGTCGAGCCGGTCGTTGATCTGGTGCCGGACTGCGCGTTGTCGTGGGATGAGCCGGTCGAGGTTGCCGGTCGGTGGTTCGTGTTGCGGCGGGGGATGCCGCGGGGCGCCATCGATTACGTTGTATTTATGACCGACAATGTATTGCAGTTTCCGCTGCGGATCCGCGGGCGACGGCCGGGCGATCGCTTTCATCCACCGGGAGCGGCGAGCGCGCGGCGGCTGGCGCGGTGGTGCATCGATCGCAAGATCCCAAGGCATGTGCGCGACGGGTTGCCGTTGCTGGCCGACCAGGCGCAAATCCTGTGGGTGCCGGGTTGGGGGCGGTCGGCCCTGGCGTCGGCCGATGATGCGGAGATTCCTGCCGACGCAGTGGTCGTGGCCCGGTACGCGGCAAGGCCCGGGTAACCCACGGGTCGTTTGCACCGTCTGAAACTGCGTTTCAGACCGCCATCCATGGCGGCAAACGCCCACTGCGCGCATCCGGCGCGGGCGGGTGTGGTATCCTGTCGGGCGGCCGCATGCGTCATGGCGGTGCGTTTGCTAGAGTCACGGGCAAGGAGACCGGTATGGATCCACGTGAACGGGCGTTGACCGCGAGTTCCGACAAGTTCAGTTTTCGGCACGGCTGTCTGTTGGTCAGCGCCGTGCTGGGGGCGATTTTGCTATGGCGGATCTATCTGTTTGCCGCCTTGGCGTATGACGTCAACGCGGTGATGAGATACATCAACAACCCGAGCAACCGCCAGAGCGGGCCGTCGCGGTTGTCGGTGGGATTCATCGCGAGTTTGACCCCGCCGCAACACTGGGATCAAGCACTTGGCGCGGGCTGGTTCGATATCTGGGCGCCGGCGGGCAAGGTGAAGCCGGTCACCGAGATCGCCACGGCCCTGGCGCAAATTCCGGGCCTTGCGGCGATCGAAGCGGAAATCTGCCGGCGCACCCTGCACGATCTGGCGTCGCCGCCGGCCACCCCGCCCAACAAGTTCCCGTCGAGTCTGGCGTCGCCGATCGTCAATTTCCGCGAGTTGCGTGAAGCGGCGCGTTTCTGGCAGGGACTCGCACGGTTGCAGGCGGCGCAGGGACGCGACCAGGAGGCGCTGACCACGTTGTTGGGCGTGTTGCTCATGGCCAATCACGCCGAGGCCCGCGACCCGCAAGGCTTGACGCTGATCGCGCGGATGATCACCTGCGCGGTGCGTAACATCGCTGCCGCGGGGCTAATCGACGTATTGCCGGCGCAGAAGCTGACCAGAGCGCGGGCGATCGAGATGATCGCGCGCATCGAGGCGATCGAGGCCGCTCTGGCGCCGATCAGCCAGTCGTTCGCCTTCGAGCGCTCGATGCTGCCGTCGATGGCCGAGCAGATGCGCCTGGCGATCAACCAGGGGCAGGGTCAGGCCATGTTCGGCCGCAACCCGGTGCACCTGGCGGCGCGACTGGCCCAGCCGGGGTTGCTCGACAGTTTTCTCGATCCGTTGTATCAGCCGCTGATGAATGCGGCGACCGGCCCGTATCCGCAAATCGTCGCCCAGGCGCCGGTGTGGGCACAGCGCAACCAGGTGTTGACGAACCGGTTTTCGACGCCGGGATGGCATTGGTTCGGTTACCTGTGGAACCCGGAGTATGCCTTTCTCGATCTGCTCGTCGGCATCTCGTTTCCGAACATGAGCAAGGCGCTGCAACAGGAGTTCATGTCGCGCCAGCGGGTGCGCGGGGTAGCGGCGGCGTATGGCGTGACCGCCTATCGGACCGAGTGCGGCACATGGCCGGCAAATCTGGCGGCCCTGGCATCCTGGACCGGGCACCCGGGGATCTGTTTTGACCTGACGGGTCATTGCGAATTGCAATACGTTATACAGAAAAATGGTGACGTCCGCCTGAGCGCGGCTGGCGAAGATGCGCAGGTGAACACCGGCGACGATATCATCTTCCTGCCCACGGTGACGGTGCCGCAGACGCTGCCGCCGAGCGGGACCACTCAGCCGCAGTCGGGAGGCAGCGAACCAGCCGGGTCGGCACGATAAACCACCGCGGCCGCCGTTGCCAGCGCGGCGGTGGCCGAGATTTACAACCAACACAGAGGAAAACCCACAGCATGAAAGTGATGAAATTCGGCGGGACATCGGTCGGCAATGCCGATCGGATTCGTGAGGTCGGCCGGTTGGTGGCCGAGGCGGCTGCGGCGCGGCGGGTCGGGTTGGTCGTCTCGGCCGTGACCGGAGTGACGAACCATCTCGTTGCGAGTGTCGCGGGGGTGCTGGGTGGCGCGGTGGTCGACGACTACGTGCGGGGCTTTGCCGACGTGCATGCCGCCGTACGCCGCGATCTGGCCGGTCACGTGTCGGAACCCCTGTTGCGCCAGGCCGACCAGGAGATCGCCACGGTGACGGCCGAATACGCCAATTTGTTGACCGGCGTGAGGCTGCTGGGAGAGTGTTCCGACAGTGTCATGGATCACCTCTCGAGCCTGGGTGAGCGCGCCTCGACGCCGTTGGTGGCGGCGGTATTGGCCGCGCGGGGGTTGGCGGTATTGCGGGTCGATCCGCGGGAGTTCGTCATCACCGACAGCGTGTTCGGCAACGCCTCGCCGTTGATGGGCGAGATCGAGAAGCGGTTTGCCCGCGTGCTCGATGACGCGGCGCGGGTCATCCTGATGCCCGGTTTCTTTGGGGCAACGGCAAGCGGCAAGACCACGACCCTCGGGCGCGGTGGGTCCGATTACTCGGCGGCGATCATGGCGGCGGCGGTCAAGGCCGACGTGCTCGAGATCTGGACAGATGTTGACGGTGTATTTACAGCCGATCCCCGTGTTGTTCCCGAGGCTTTCGTGCAGGAGGAGATGAGCTACGCCGAAGCCATGGAGCTGTCGTTCTTCGGGGCCAAGGTCCTGCACCCGCGCACGATCGCGCCGGTGGTCGGGCGCGGTATTCCGACCTGGATCAAGAACACCTTCAACCCCACGCATCCGGGCACCTGCATTCGCGCCGAGGCCGGTCCGAGTCGGTGGCCGGTGCGGGGTTTGAGCACCCTGGGCGGGGTGGCGATGATCGGCATGTCGGGGGCGGGCTTGCGCGGTGTCCCTGGCGTGGCCGCCCGCGTCTTTTCGGCGATGGCGCGTGAAGAGATCTCGGTGATTCTCATCGCCCAATCGTCATCGGAATACTCGATCTGTTTCTGCGTCAGCGCGACCCAGGCCGGCAAGGCGGTGGTGGCCCTCAACGCCGAGTTCGCGCTCGAGCAGGCGGCCGGGCTGGTCAATCCCACCGAGGTGGCTCCCGAGTTGTCGATTCTGTCGGTGGTCGGCGAGCAGATGCGCTCGCGGCGCGGAATCGCCGGCACCCTGTTCGGGGCCCTGGCCAAGGCCGACGTCAATGTGGTGGCCATCGCCCAGGGGTTTTCGGAACGGAACATCTCGGCGGTCGTGGCCAAAGCCGATACCGAGCGGGCGATGCGGGCAGCGCATCAATACTTTTTCAATACGCGCCAGGTGATCCAGGTGTTTGTCGTCGGGCTGGGCGCCGTCGGCGGACAGTTGGTCGAGCAGATGCGTCAGCAGCAGGCGCGGCTCGCCGAAGACGACGTCGATCTGCGGGTGTGTGGTCTGGCCGATTCCCGCCGCCTGAGGCTCGACTGCCAGGGTCTCGATCTGCGCGAGTGGCGGCGCCTCGTGACCGAGTCGTCGCGGCCGTTCGACCTCGACGCCATGTTGCGCGAGGTACGCGAGGCCCGGCTGATGAACCCGGTCTTCGTCGACTGCACGGGCAGCGCTCAGATTGCCGAGTCGTATCTGCCGGTATTCGAGGCCGGCATGCACGTGGTCACCTCGAACAAGAAAGCCAACTCGGGCACGGCGGAGTACTACAAAGTATTGCGACAGACCGCCGGCCGGCGGCGGCGACAGTTCCTCTACGAGACCAATGTCGGGGCCGGTCTGCCGATCATCGATACCCTGAAAAACCTGATCAAGAGCGGCGATCGTTTGCACAGTTGCCGCGGCGTGCTGTCGGGGTCGCTGTCGTTCATTTTCGGGCGGCTCGACGAGGCGGGGATGACGTTTTCGCAGGCACTCGCCGAAGCGCGCACCCGCGGTTTCACCGAACCGGATCCGCGGGACGATCTGTCGGGGCTCGACGTGGCGCGGAAGTTGTTGATTCTCGCGCGGGAAGCGGGCATGCAGTATGAGCTGGCCGACGTGCGTATCTCTTCGCCGTTGCCGGTGGGGTTTGCTGGCGATGTCAGTGTCGAGTCGTTCATGGAGCGCTGTCGTGAGCTCGATGCCGGGTTCGCCGAGCGGGTGCGGCAGTTGCAGCAGGCCGGGCGGGCGTTGCGTTTCGTCGGCACCATCGACGGCACCGGCCTCTCGGTCGGCCTGACCGAGGTCGACGCGAGCGATCCGCTCTACCACATCCGCGACGGCGAGAACGCGGTCAGCCTGCTGACCGACCGCTACCGGCCGATCCCATTGGTGGTGCGTGGCTATGGGGCCGGGCCGGCAGTGACGGCCGCCGGCGTGTTCGCCGATCTGTTGCGCACGGTGTTCTGGCATACGGAGTCGCAGTGATGGGTGCCCCGATCGCGACGGCCATCTGGCCAGATAGCAATACGCCGTCAATACGAGCGTACGCGCCGGCGACCATCGGCAATTTTGCCGCGGGGTTCGATGTGCTCGGCGCCGCGGTGGCGCCCGACGACGGCACGCTCTGGGGCGACATTGTCACCGTGCGGCCGCGGCCGCACGGCAAGACACGCGGCGGCGTCACTTTGACGGTTGCAGGCGAATATGCGTCGCGGTTGCCGCCCGACCCCCGGCAAAACCTGGCCTGGACATGTCACCGGTTGTTCGCCCGCGCCCTGCAACAGCGCGATATGCGGGCAGCCCCGGTGGCGATCGGCTTGAGCAAGAACCTGCCGTTGTGCAGCGGTCTGGGCTCGTCGGCCAGTACCGTGGTGGCGACGTTGGTCGGGCTCAATGCGTTTCACGACAACCCGTTGTCACGCGAGGTATTGCTCGAGTTGTGTGGTCGCGCCGAGGGAACGGTGAGCGGCGCGGCGCATCTCGACAACGTCGCGCCCTGCCTGCTCGGCGGTTTGCAGTTGCTCGTGCCGCGGCACGAGGGTGGCGAACGGCCGACGTCGTTGCCGTTCTTCGCCGACTGGCGGGTGGTCGTCGTGCACCCCGAACTGCTCGTGCCGACCCGGCGGGCGCGTGCGATCCTGCCCAAGGAGTTGCCGCTGGGCCATGCGGTGGCCTACTGGCAGAACCTTGCCGGTTTCGTGCATGCTGTGCATGCGGGCGATCGCGAGCTGGCCGGGCTGACCCTGCGGGATCTGTGGATCGAGCGGCATCGGCGCCGGTTGGTCCGTGGGTTCGCCAAGGTCAAGGCGGCGGCCCTGGCAGCCGGGGCGATGGGCTGCACGTTGTCGGGCTCCGGACCGTCGATGTTCGCCGTGGTGGCCAATCACGAGGTCGGGCGCCGCGTTCGTGGCGCGATGGTCTCGGCCTTCGGGGCGGCCGGGGTGGCCAGTGATGGGCGCATCTGCGCGCTCGATACGGTCGGCGCCCGAGTGCTGACTTGAACGGAGAGTAGCATGCGTCTGCACAATCTGCGTGATCGGTCTGAGATCGTGTCGTTTCGCGACGCGGCGCGGCGGGGCAGTGCCGGCAAGGGTGGGCTCTACTGGCCCGTAGAGTTGCCGGCCTTCACGGCGGCCGAGATCGACGCGCTGCTCGCGGCCCCGTTTGTCGAGGCGTCGATCGCGGTGCTCGACCGCCTGGTCGGCGATGAGTTCGCGCCGGGCGAGGTGGCGGCGATGGTGCGCCGGGCGTTCGATTTCGCCCTGCCGGTGGTGCCGATCGAGCCGCGCATTGCCGTGCTCGAGCTGTTTCACGGGCCGACCCTGGCGTTCAAGGATTTCGGGGCGCGGTTCATGGCCCAGGCGCTGGCGCGCGTTGCCGGCGAGGGGCGGTTGACCATTCTGACCGCGACGTCGGGGGATACCGGGGCGGCGGTGGCCCATGCGTTTCATGGCATACAAAATATTGACGTTGTCGTGCTGTATCCGGCGGGGCTGATCTCGCGGTTGCAGGAAGCGCTGTTCTGCACCTTGGGCGGCAACGTGCGGACGGTGCGGGTGGCCGGGCGGTTTGACGACTGTCAGGCGCTGGTGAAGGAGTGCTTCAACGATGCCGCCCTGACGGCGAAGCTCGGCCTGACCTCGGCCAATAGCATCAATTTCAGCCGGTTGGTGGCCCAGAGTTGTTACTACTTCGGCGCCGTCGGTGCCTGGCGCCGCCAGGTCGGCACGGGCGAGGTGCCGGTCATTGCCGTGCCGTCGGGCAACTTCGGCGATCTGACCGCCGGGTTGCTCGCCTGGCGCCTGGGTTTGCCGGTGCGGCGGTTCATTGCTGCCACCAATGCCAACGACGTGGTGCCGCAGTATCTGGCGGGGGGTGCGTATCGACCGCGGCCGTCGGTGGCAACGTTGGCGAACGCGATGGATGTCGGGGCGCCCAACAACTGGGAGCGCATCGTCGCGTTGTTCGGCGACGACGAGCGGGGCTTGCGCGCGATGGTGCGGGGCGGCAGTGTGGCCGATGATGCGACCATCCTCGACGAGATGCGCTGGTGGGACGCGCGGGGATATCTGTGCGACCCGCACACGGCCGTGGCGTTGCGTGTGTTGCGGCACCAACTGGGCGAGGGTGAACGCGGCATCGCCTTGTCGACCGCCCACCCGGCGAAGTTTGCCGAGACGGTGGCGCGGGCGCTGGGTCGCGAGATCCCGTTGCCGCCGGCGCTGGCCGCGGTGGCCGACCGGCCTCTGCTGTCGGTCGATCTGCCCAACGACGTGGGGGCCCTACGGGAGTATCTGCGGTCGGCGTAGGCGGTTCAGGACAGCGCTGCAGGGTGACGCCGTCGAGCCGCGGCCGGATAGCCTCGGCCGCTCTGTCATACGATGTATTGTTTCTGTAATGCTCCTGCCGTCTCTACCAACTGAGTTCGCGGCCGATCGTGATCTGCCAACCGCCGCGCACGCGTTCCTCGGGTTTGGCTGCCGGTGCGGGTGCGGGGCCGACCGGGCCGGGCGCGGGGGTCGTGGTGGGTGGCTCGGCTTGACGCAGACGGACGTCGGGAAAGGTCAAGCGGACGGCGAACAGCCACCGTCCGCTCGGGGCGGGCCGGTGCACGGTCAGTTCGGCACGATGCAGGTTCAGGGTGCGCTGTTCGTCCGTCGTCTCGTCGGTCGTTCGGGTGCGGAAGTTGGCAATGGTGGTCTTGTCGCTGGTGCGGGGCAGACCGCCGGTCGAGAACGCATACTGCCAGGTGCCGGCGCCCAGACGGCGGCGGAACCGGCCACCGATGCGCCAGGTCGTCGCCGTGGTGTCGCAGCGCTCACGGTCGATGATTTCGTTGGTGCCGAAGAGAAACAGCGGGTCGAGAGTGATGAGGTTGTTGCGCAACCGGCCGCTGAGCGCGAGTTCGTGCCGCGCATGCTCGACAAACCAACGGGGTGTGCGGCCGACGGCGAGACCGAGAGCTGACGTCGAGCCACGGGCGCGGCCGCCCGAGGGGCTGCTCTTCGCAGAACCAGTCGCCTCCCCCGATTTCGACCGTCACGGGCAGCCCGGCCTTCTGGTATTCCCTGAGCCGGGACGTCGCGCCGCGGTACCAGTCTTCAAAGTCGCCCGAGGTCGTCGGATGGTAGCTGATGCCGATGCGGTTCGGCGCCACGCCGAGCCGCGTGAGCGTTTCGGCGTTCGCGATGTCCAT
>CAZADH010000005.1:17261-68409 GCA_964483805.1 uncultured bacterium | reverse complement strand
GATGCCCCGAATCGCACCGATGTTGAACGGGGGCGCATACATATGCGGCTCGGCAAACCACGGCGCGCTCTGCACCGCCTCGAGGTTGACGATGCCCAGCGCCAATGATGCCGCGTAACCGCTCACCACGCCGATGAGCACGGGAATGACGGCGAGAAACCCACGAAACAACACCGACCCCAGAACCGTGACCAACAGCGTCAACAGCGCCACAAAAACCGCCTTCTCGGGCGGAATGCCTTTCGGCGTCGCCACGCCTTCTTTCAGCCAGGCCATCTCACAGGCCACCGGCGCCAGTTCCAGACCGATCACCGCAACGATTGCCCCCATCGCCGCCGGTGGAAACAACACATCGAGCCAGCGGGTGCCGACCACCCGAACCACCTGCGAGACGACGATGAAAAACAGGCCGAACGCTATGAATCCACCCTGGGCGCCGGCGTACCCTCCCAGCTCCTTGCTCGCCAGCACCACACTTACCGGCGCAATGAACGCGAAACTCGAACCCAGATACGCGGGAATCCGCCCCTTGGCCACGATGAGATAGATCAGCGTACCGACACCGTTCATCAACAGCGATGTCGCCGGATTGACATTGAACAGAAACGGCACGAGCACCGTCGCACCAAACATCGCCAACAAGTGCTGAATGCTCAACGGAATCGCCGTCGACAACGGGGGACGCTCGTCAACCTGAATCATCGGTGCAGCCATGGCAAGAACCTCCCACAAAGAGGACTGAAGTGCCCCGTCAGCATACCGCGCGCTTCCCACTTCAGCAAGCGCCGGCGCCTGGCCCGGCAACATCTCAGTGAGCGGGGGCACGCCGCTCCGCGTCGGGCCCGTTCCACGTCGGCCCGCTCGGCTCGCGGCACAGGTCCGCGAGCCTCACACCCCGCGGTCGGCCGCGTTGCGGCCTCCGAACTTCGCCGGCCAATGCCACCAGTAACTGAGACGTTACCTGGCCCGGCGTCGGCCCGGGCGCAATCTCACCTCTTGTACCCACCTGCCGATCGTGCTATCGTGGTCCCAGCGCCGGGCAACCGCACGTCCACTGCGGTTTTCGAGGAGCGTTGCAGGGTGACGCCCCAGGCACCGATCATCGTGGTTCAGGTGTCGGCCCACTCTTGGCGCACAACGAGGTACACCATGATCGTTGCCCACCGCTCATTCTGGTCGCTCGCCCTACTGCTCGTCGTCGTCGCCTTCTCGGCCGGTTGCGAATCCAACGGACTCGACAGCCTCGAGACCACGACCCCGACCAACCTGATCAATACGAACAACCCCACGACGACGATCAACACCAATCTGGTCACGATCGTGCCCACGATCACCGTGAACCGCACCGTATTGACATCGCAACGCGCAGCCCTCACCACCGATGGCATTCGCCTCACCTTGCTGCTCAACGACGGCCAGGAAGTGGGCATGATCATCGCCTCGATGACCGCAAGCACCATCGCCTTCGAACCGCCCGCACCGGTCGAGGTCAGCAAACTCAACTCCAATGCCGTCGGGTCGACGAGTTGGGTGCTGTCGGTTCGGGCCAACATCAACGGCGTCAATCTGCCGCTGTCGCTCACCGTTTCGCGCGCCATCCGCGGCGCAACCGTGACGGCGACAAGCGCAAACGTAAACATCGCCGTCACCCTTTCATCGTATCTCGGCGCCACCAGTTACCGGTACACCGTCACCGCCATTCCCCTCGACGGCAACGCTGCCGTGACCGGCACCGCCCAGGAAGGCGGCACCGCCGGCGTCCTGCCCGACCTCTACGTTTCACGTGTAACCGCCTTCATCGACGGCCACGAAGCAACACTTGGGCAATACGTGACCGAGGGCGTTCCTTTTGCAAACCCAACGTTCACCATCTATTTCAACGACGCCATCATGGCCGTGCCCTCCTCGTTCACCTTGATCACCCGCAGTCTGTCCGACAATCACACCATCACGTTCAATGGGCTCGCGGGCATTGCCACCACGAGCCTCGACAGCACCGGTCGCCAACTCTCGGTTACCCTCACACCGGGGGCCACCGATCCCAGGCTGAAACCCTGGCACATCTACGAGGTAACGGTCACCGGCGCCCATGTCGTGGCAGCAACAGGAACGGGAACCGCGACGCTGGCCACCGGAACCTCGTGGCGATTCCGCACCCGCAAGGCAGGTTTGTCGCAGTGGGTTGCCCGCAGCACCGACGGCACCATGGTCGGACTCTGGCAATACGGCCAGGTCAGCACTTCGACCGTGCGCACCTCGGCGTCCCGACTGGAACTGACCTTCGACTATCCGACCGCCAAACCGGCCATGGCCAGCGCCACCTTTCGCGTGGGTTCGAGCGTCACTCACAACTACGACCAGGTCTTCGCGCCGCCCCAATGGGCGATCGACGGCCTCTCCTGCACCATCGATTTCCTGCCGGGCCAGAACCTGTCGGCGAGTCGCACCTACGTCATCAATTACGTCGGTGGCACCATGGCCGATCAGAACGGCATGCCGCTCGCAACGGCTCAGGTCGGCTTCGTCACTCTCCCGTGAAGGCCCCGGGCCCTACGCACATCGTGTGCGGGCGGCGCCCCCTCACGACATCTCTGCGCGCCAAAGCGGCACGTTGATCAGCGATCTGCCCCTGTCAGAACAACCGCATCGAGCCGCTCGCAATACGCACGCAGCAGCATGTAACCCGCACCAACACTGAGTTCGCCGTGGTTCGCATCGACCTGGGCCAACAACGTGGTTTCGAGCAAGCCCCGCGCCCGACACCAGGCCACGCCGTCGTCGATCTCACGGTGCGCGGCCGCCCCGACGCCGGCGAGGCCTGTCGCCAATGCGTGCCGGCGTAACCAGGCGCACGCGACCGGCAACGACAATCGCTCATGCAGCGCAGCCTGTGCATACAACTCAACACGCAAACCCTTGTCGACACGCCCGGCGGTCAGCTTGCACAGACGATTGATGAACTGCCGCCCGTTCATCGGCTGATCGAGTCGATAATCGTTCTCATATCCTCCTGACGCCAGACCGAAGCGCCGGACAAACTGCAAACCACGATAGGCCCAGTGCCTGGTCTCGGGCGGCGGACCCGGCGAGCGGCCGTCGAGAACGACGCCCTGCGCCGTCAGCAGGCGGCGCACCTCGGCAGACCACGCAGGCTCGACCAGTCGCCCCGTCGACTTCGTCTGCCGCGCCACCAGCGCCGCCGCCACCCCCGCCGCCTGCCCGGCAGCCATCCCGACCGGCACAGTGCGAGCGCTCGCGTGGGGCAACGAATCGAAGCCGGCCGACCGACCAACGACCAACAACCGCTCGACGCCAATGGGGATGAGGCAGCGCAGCGGCACTCCGTACCGCGCCGGCCGACCGACAATGTCGCCGGTGAACGACGCATCGGTGGCCTGCACATCGAGCGGATACGAGCCAAAGCCAATGGTGTCAGGAAACTCCCGATTTTCGAGAGCATCATCGACCGAAAGACGATGTAAGCACTTCGTATGACGTGTCTCGCGCACATACAGTTCTGGAGCCAGTGCACTTCCGGTGACACTGCCCAACCCCGGCACATTGGTCTGCAAGAACGCAACCAGGTTCGGCATCTCGGCCTCGGCCAGACGCCTTGCTTCACGGCGGGCCGCCACCGACAGGCCATCGATCCCAAACACTTGCAGGGCATTGATGAGCACGCTGCCGTCACGTTGTCGCCCGACATTGAGACCGCGCACGGCAACGCGCGGTGTCGACGGGCGATATCGCTTCATGACATCGCCAAAGCCCCAGACGTTCCAGGTGCCGGCTCCCCACCCGAGCGCCTTGTTCTGTCGGGCCGCCGCCACCAGCGCCGACCAGCCCTCGTCACCAACCCCATCGAGGCGGAACACGACGGTCACCGCCATCGTCGTCTGTCGCCCGGTGTAGTCTTCCATGCCATAGGTCCATGTGGCTCCGGCCGCGGCGGCGAGGTCGGCATCCTGGGTGGCATCGACGACACAGCCGGCGTCAATGCGCTGCGGCTCGTTCATCCCGGGGCCAAGAAGCAATATACCATCAATACTTCGTAATTCTTTCCTCGCGTCGTCGCTGCTCGACACACACCGCCCTGTGCTTGCCACCGCCCCGCATTCCAGCAATGGTCTTGGTGAAACCGAGGCAAACGCATGCGCCAGGCTGTCGGTCGCCACCGACTGCCCGGGTTGCACCAACGGCCGCGGCACCCCGTTAACGCTCGGCAACACCGCCCGCGCCCCGCGAATCACGGTGAGATTCGGCTCGGCGGCGACCAACCGATCCAGTGCCGCCACCGCTGTCTGCACGGTGAAGGCCGCGCCCTCCAGTTGCCCATGGAACTCGGCAAAGAAGCCCCCGTTGAGCACGGCGTTGTCGGGTCCGAGATTGAGATCGAGGGTGTTCAACCAGCCCTGGGTCAGCAATCCCCCCAACTGCGGCCGCACATCGATGAGCAGGGTACGGGCGCCGGCCCTCGCAGCCGCGACCGCCGCGGCAACCCCCTCCGCATCGCCCCCGACGACAACGACGTCGTATCGGTTGCTGCCGGCCGACTCGACGTGGACCGGCCGCGGCCCACCCACCATTTCGGCCCAGGCGCAGACCACGACGCCGAAAACAAAGAGGAGCAGTCCGAGGATGATGCGTTGAGGGTGTGCCATGGCCGCCAACATGCCAAACAACTGCACCAAATGCAACCCGGCGGGTACACGTTGCTTGACTTGGACCCGAGGTTGCAGCGACCATGGAAACCAACCGACCGGACCGATCATGACAGCGATGAGCGACTGCCCAGCCAACGATCTTCTCGACCTTAAATCGTGGTTGTTGAGGGATCTCGACGACCCCGATGCGTCAGTTCGCGCCATCGCTGCCCAGGAACTGGCGGAGCCCGGACTTCCCGGCCATATCGTCGACAAACTGCAGACGCTGGCGGTCGCTGACGACAACGTCGAGTGCCGACGATACGCCGCTGAAGCGCTCGCCGCACAGAACCGTGACCGGACCGGGCGCGAGGGCGGCCATCCGCTGGCCCCGCTGACGCTCGATGTCCTCGAAACCAGTTACGGAAGCCCCGATCCGACGGCCAAAATCAGGGCCCTGACCTCCAGCCGCTTCGACCCCGAACCGGCCGCCATCGATTTCGTCCGCCAACGGTTGCGCGACGAGGTCGACCCCCAGATCCTGGCCGCCGAGTTGAAGTTTCTCGCGCGCTGGGGTGATCCCGACGATGCGGTTCCGGCGTTGCCATACTTAAGCAATACATCGGCCCCCGTGGTTCTGGCGACACTCGATGTTCTCGGAGCCCAGGCCCCGAGTCTCCTGCTCGAGCGACTTCCCGAACTTCTGACCGTCCCCGATCTGTGCGTGCGCGCCCGCGCCCTGCGGTGGCTGTCAAACATCGATCGGGACGCCGCCCGCGAACACCTCAGCGTGTTGGTGAACGCCCCCGATCCGGCCTCGCGCCATGTCGCCCTCAAAGAACTCCTGCTCAGTCCCGCCAACGTTGCCCGCCCGCTGTTGCTGCAACTGCTGGGCCGCGAAACCCGGCCAACCCTGATGGTCATGGCCGGCCTGGCCATTGCCACCAACCCCGATCCAGCCCTGCCGCCGGCCGTGTTCGCCATCGCCCTGCTGTCGCACGGCCTCAAGCAACAGATCCTGCAGAGCCTGCTCAACCAACTGGTTCGTTCCATTCAGAACTCGGGCATCCTCGAGATCCCGATCGACGAGTATCTCGCGCGCCTCAAGACCGAACTGGCCCAGCGCAAGACTCTGATGCAGATCCGCATGGCGCTCAGCCGGCTCGCCAGCGACGATCGCGAAACCCGCCTGGGAGCGCTGCGTTGGTTGGTCGATCACCCCAACCACCCCGAGGTCCGGGTCGCCCTCGAAAACCTCGCGTCCCAGGCCGATCTCGACCCCGAAGTCGGCGCCGTCGTCCAACAACTGCGCGGCATTGCCGCAAACGCAGCGCAACCCGCGCGAGCGACACCGCCCGAGCCCGGTGCCACCGCGACCGCAGCCGCAGACCAACTTGGCGAGTCGCTCCAACCCTCGGCCTTCGTTGCCCTGTCGGTGCCCGAGCAACGTCGGCTCATCATCGGTTGTCGCGATGCCGACGCGTTCGCCAGACACCGCACCGCGCTCGCCGGCTTGATGAAGCTCCGCATCGATCGGCGCATTCTCATCGAACTCATCGCGCTCTTCGGCCGCAGCGGTACCCGGGCCGATGCCAGTCTGCTCACCACCTGGCTCGATGCCGATGACCCCGGGGTGATCGCCGAGACGGTGCGAGCCATCGGCCATCTCGACCCGCCGCGTCTCGATGCCGGCTTGCAGGCGTTGTGTAACCACCAGGACCCCCAGATCCGCACGGCGGCCCTCGAGGTCTTTCTCGAACGCGACAAAGAGCAGGCCGTGCAGCATGTCAGCGTCATGCTGCTCGCCGCGCAGCGCCAGCAACGGTTGCTCGGCCTGTCGCTCATGCCGCGCCTCGACTTCTCGACCGCCGAGCCCCTGCTGCTCGACTTCGTCAGGCGCGAGCGCGACCGCGAGCTGTTAACCCTGGCGAGCTATCTGCTTGCGGCGAACCTTTCGCTCGACGGCATGCTGGCAGTGTTCCAGGCCACGCATGATGAAGACGGCAACCCGCGTCGTGAGACCGGCACGATCTGGGAAGACGCCCTGAACACCACCG
Organism: uncultured bacterium; assembly: GCA_964483805.1. Classification (GTDB taxonomy): domain Bacteria; phylum Muiribacteriota; class Ozemobacteria; order Ozemobacterales; family Ozemobacteraceae; genus CAZADH01. The sequence goes on along the minus strand of CAZADH010000005.1, from coordinate 61,709 downwards.
AGCTGGCGGAACCCGGCAGCAACTTCGCCACCCGGGTCGCAGAACGCACGGCGACCGCGCGCACCGCCCGCGAGAAGGCCGTGCGCAGCCGCCCCCGCAACGCCCCACCGCCCCGCCCGACCCCGGCCGCTGCCCGCGCGTCCGCCGAGGCCGACGACGAAAAGCGGCGTTGGCTGGTCCTTATCGGCATCATGGTCCTCTCGCTCGTCGCCACCATGACCATCCACCGCCTGTTCATGTCCGGTCGCGACGACACCGCCGCGCGCCCTGCATCGACCGACGAACAAAGCGGTCGTTTCCGTCTGCCCACCGGCAAGATCGACCTCGAAGGCCCGATCAGTTTCGTCGACCCGGCCGGCAACGGCGTCCTCGTCACCAACACCCGCGACGCGGTCCGCTGGTTCGTCACCTTCAAATCGCCGCAAGCGAAGAAGTACAACAAGGGCGATCAGTATAAAGGGACGGTGCGCGCCACCGGCCACCAGCGCGGCACCATCATCGCCGAACCCTGGCAATAGCAATACTTAGTATTTATATGTGAAAATGCCGGGTTTCATCGCCGTGGCGATGCGTTACCCTCCATCAGTTTCTTGCTCAAGGTCAGCGTCGCCGCCTCCATGGTATCGACAAACGACCGGTTGACTGCCTCGACCGCCGCCAGGCCCAGCGCCGACTCGTGAAACTCGAGATACTGGGCCAACTCGGCATCGCTCAACGCACGATAGATATACAGACCGGTGGCGAAGTTCTCGGTCTCGGCCTGCGGCAGGCTGTCGGCCCGGATCTGCGCCGCCACCGACTGCAGCTTCTTTTCGGCTTCGGCCCGGGCCGCATCGGCCATCGCCGCCAATGCCATGCGCGCGAAAACCAGGCGCATGCGCACGGCCATCTCGGCCTGCAACTCGGCAGCCCGCGTCGCCTTCACCAGACGCCGGATCAACTCGGCCCGCGGTTTCGCCGGCGGGTTTTGCGCCAGAGTTGCCGCATACTTCTGGATCTCCCCGATCTTCTCGGGGGTCGTGTTGGCCACCTCGATTTCAGAGATTTTTCGGTGCAGTGGCTTCTCGATCTCGGCCACCACGGCGGCGAGGGTCTTGGCATCGAGACCGGCCGCCAGCCGCGCGCGCAGTTGCGCCGAAAATGCCGCCGGCGCAAACGCTTCGGCCAGCAGCGCTTTGAACCGGGCGAAATCTTCGCCGGCACCGGGATTCTTGCGGACGGCAGCCTGCTGATCGTTCTGCCACCCCTGATCGGCGCCCATCTGCATGAGTACCGGCAACTGCTCGATCATCCGGTCGAGGCCCGACAGGTCCATGAACTTCGCCAACAACTGTCGGCTCTCCTCCGAGGCATCACCGATCGAGCCCGAACCTGTACCACCCGCCGCCAGAGCGGCGGGGCCACTCAACACCAGAGCCAACCACAGCAACGCGACGCCACGCAACCACAAAGACATACGACGTATTACATTTTCGCCGAGCATCGACTTCGTCATGTTGTTCCTCCTTGTGGTCAATACGGTTTCGGCGTCCTGCCGAAAGACCAACCGCAGAGATTATATCAAAGGTCGGCCGGAAACATCGTCGGCCGGTCAACCCGGCAACAGAGCGTCTGCAGTCACACTCGGGACCGATCGCCTGCACGATCCCCGCGCGGCTTGCCAGAAACAATGTCGATGCTATACCATGGGCAGCCAACTGCTCTATCGGTACCCCGAACTCAGGAGAGGACCCATGCGCGTTCGTTCGATCCACATCGTGTCGCTGCTTCTCTTCATTGCCTCTGCGGCGCTCCTTTTCGTTGGGTGTCAGCGACAGGTCGGTGACAACCCAACCGGCATCACATCTGCAACCCACGACGCCAGCGCCATCTCCTCGGGCCGCGCCAATGTGACTTTCACGGTCCAGATCGATCCACGCGGCGATCCGCGTGGCAACAACCCCGAGATTCGTGTCAACGCCAAGAACGGTGCAGTGGTTAGCGCACGACTTGCCACGATCGATCGCACCAACGCCGGTCAACCTCTCACGGTTTTCACGGCCTCCGCCCCCGTGAACGACGGCGTGGCCAATCTTCAGTTTTCGGGGCTGCCGCTCCGGCCCTGCACCGCTTCACTGACGGTCGAAGGCGGCACCATTGGCGGCTACACGAGCTTCCGCGGGTCTGCCGACCTCGTGGCCGGCACCAACCGCTTGTTCGTGCACCCCACGGGGACCCTCTGGCGCTGGGACCTGATCACCTTGATGGTTGAACAGATCATCCTGAACCCGACCCAATTGGCGGTCTCCCCCGACAACCTCGTGCGCACCATCCTCGCGCTGGTCGCACCGCGAGACCAGACGAGCACGAACGCCGTCGAAGACACCAAGACGGCGGTACGCAACTTCATCGCCCCCGCCAACGATGACGAAAAGGGCACCGTCGCCATGTCGGCCCTGCCCCGCGAACGCGAGCCGGTGGTCAGCAACACCGATAAGTCGACCCTTGCCAACGATCAACGCACTTTTGCGCTGGCCCTATACCAGAGTTCGCGGCAGGAGTCGACCCGCAATCTCGTGGTTTCGCCGATCAGCACCTGGTTGGCCATGGCCATGGTCTACGCGGGTGCAGCCGGCGATACTGCCTCGCAGATGGCCACCACCTTGTCATACAGTCTGCCGACCTCGACACTGCACAAGGCCGCCAACTGGCTGACCCTTACCCTCGCCGGCCGGCGGCGTACCGACAACTGCCAGCTCCAGGTGATCAACGCCCTGTGGGGGCAACGGGGTCAGAGTTTCCTCGATGCGTTCCTCGACACACTCGCATCCAATTATGAAGCCGCCATCTTCCAGGTCAATTTCGCCACCAATCCGGAAGCTGCCCGCACGGCCGTTAACCGCCTCGTCGCCTATCACACCGAGAATGCCATCCCGCAGGTGGTCAAAGCCGGGGCGATCGATAGCAACACCAAGTTGGCCCTCACCAGCATCAGCATGTTCAAGGCCGGCTGGACCCTGCCGTTCTCGAGCGAGCGCACGGTCAGTGAAACGTTCTCGCGCACCAGTACCGATGCCGTTCAGATACCGACCATGGTGCGCACCGACCAGTATCTGTATTCCGAAAGTACTACGTATCAAGCGGTGTCGTTGAAATACAACAACAATAACATGTCGATGCTCTTCATCCTGCCGGCGAACGACACCTTCGCCACCTTCGAAAGCAGTTTCGACAGCGCCAAACTGACCGCAATCGTCAATGGGTTGACGTTGACCGATGTCGAGTTGCATCTGCCCGTCTTCTCGTGCCATGCCACGCTGTCGCTCGATCAGGTGCTGGCCCGCATGGGCATGACCGCCGCATTCAGCGCCACCAACGCCAACTTCTCCGGCATGACCGGCGACCGGACCCTCTTCTTCAACAAGATGGCCCACGAAACGTTCTGCACGGTCGATGAGCAAGGCACCGGCGCCGGCGCAGCCGTCGAAGGAGGGGGCTCGACGGTCACGGGCACGGGCGTCAACACCGGTACGGGAACAGGCGGCGGTGCGCTCCAGTTGCGCTTCAACCGGCCATTCATGTATGTCATCCGCGATGAACCGACCAACACCATCCTCTACGTGGGTCGCTGTCTCGACCCCAACGATGCCACCAATTTCCCACCGCAGGTCGTGATCACAGCGCCGGCCGCGTCGAGCACCTTCACGGTCGGAACCCCGGTGCCGATCACCGTGACCGCCACCGATCGCGACGGCACCGTGGCCAAAGTGGAGTTCTTCGCCAAAAATGAGAAGCTCGCCGAAGACACCACCGACCCGTTCACCTATTCATGGGCGACCGCCCCGGTCGGTGTCTTCAAACTGACGGCGCGGGCCACCGACAATGTGGGCGCCACCCGGATCTCCCCCGAAATCGGTATCGAGGTCACCAACCCCTAGTTTTGCGCAAGCGTGCCGTGCAACGGCCGCCACGAAGGGAGCGCCCCCATGGACCAACCCGGCCCCAACAGTCCCAATCTGCCATCATCGATCACCGACACAGCGCCCCGATTCGCCCTGCGCCTCGACCTCGATGGGTTCATCCAGGTCATCGCCGGTTTGCTGCCGGGGCTCGTCGGCACCGGACCCATTCGCACGGCGATCACCAACGGGATCGTCAAGAATACCGGCTCCCCCGAACTGGCCAAGCTGCGGGAATTGCGGGTGTTCTTCGGGCCGCAGGCCGAACCCGAAACCGCCGGACAACGACAGCTTCAGGTCCGCCTGCTCGGAAACTGGGATGCTGAACGCCTGCTCGCCGAACTCGCCGCCCATCCGTCGCAACAACTCCGGGTCGAAGAAACCCCGCAGGGCAAGCGGCTCCGTCTCGGCAAACTGCACGACATCACCGGCCGCTTCACCGCCGATGGAGCGCTCGTCTTCGCCTCCGATGACCTCACGCCCGGGCCGCTCGGTGAAATCGTTGCCCCACCCCTGCCCTTCGAGATCGAACGCCTTCTGGCAGAGGTGCCGCTCTTCATGCTGTCGCGGCGCGGCGGTCCGTGGTGGCAAGCAGTCAGCACCTGGGTCAACCAACGCATCCCCGACGGCGATGCCGACCTGGCGCGCACGTTGCACGACGCACTGCAACAGGTCTGCCTGCATCTCGATGCCAACGATGAGCTGGTCATCGACCTGCAACACAACGACCTCGCGGTCGCCGAGCGCTTGCGCGCCCGACTCGACGAGATCCGCCGCGAATGGGCCGCCCATCTGGCACCCGAGCGACTCGAACCCGGCCCCCAAAACGCCGCCTCCCCGGTATTCCAGTTCTTCACCATGCCACTGACCGCCGCCATGCCGCTCCTGCAAATATTGCGGCATGTCATTCAGCAAATACAGATCTCCACCGAATTGAGCGCCGTCCGCCTGCGCCTGCCGTTGCGAATCGCTTTCGCCGGCCTGTCATCCCCGATCGCTCTGTTTGGCTTGCTGCCGGCTATCCCACTGTTGATCGCGACCGTGACCGCCGCGGCCAAGCCGGCCATGGCCCGGGTCAGCGAAGCATTCCGGGACCGTGGGTGTGCCGCCGCCCGCAAGGCCGTCGACAACGCTTGCCGCATGTACTGCCTCGAGCACGTCTCCGCCGCCGACCCGACCTTCTGCCCCGATCTCACGATCCTGCGTGCGTCCGGCTATCTTACCGACGAGACGGCCTGCCCGCAGGGCGGATCCTTTTCGCTGGTGCGTCGCGGTAACGAGTTCGAGGTGACCTGCTCGGTGCACCCCGACACCCACTGATCCTCCCCGGCCACGCGCATCGCCCCACCAACGACACCCCACCACGAGCCCGCCACCCATGGAACAAGTGCCCCGTCTGGTCATGACCGTCGCCGTGATTGCCCTGATTCTCGGCGTCTACCAGCACATCACCACCGGCATCCAATTCAAGCAGGCCGCGAAGAGGACCGAAGCCACGGTGATCTCACGTGAGGTGCGCGAATCGTATTGCTATGTCCGGTTCAAGTACCGTGCCGAAGGGCGCGATCGCGAAAACAGCCTGCGCCTCGAGCCCGCTGCCGCTGAACGATTCGTCGCCGGCCAGAAGTTCAACATCTGCTACCTGCCGGGCAAACCCGATGATGTCCGCCCCGACACCGCCCTCGACAACCGTAGTGAAATGTATTACTTCGGCATCTTCAGCGTCGCCTTCGTTCTCTATTTCATCACCCGCAGCATGGCTCAGACCTATCGTCCCAACGACGGTTTCTGAAGACCAGCGCCCACCCACGCGACGATCTTCCCAACCCCGCTGACCCCGACCAATGGCAAGCCCCCCGGTTCGCCATGACACCGGGGGGCTTGTTGTCCACACCACTCCGCACCGGCGGAGCGCGTGAGGTTACTTGTTCTGGATGCGCTTGTCGAGGGTGCGAATCAACATGCGACTGTCGAAGCCCAGCACCGTCGTATTGATGGTGCGCCGGTTTTTCTGCGCCAACGGCGTCACGGGCAATACAAAGTAGGTCATCGGGCTCGCGGTCAGGTTCGGCGGAATCGTGAAGTCAACCGCGCCATACGTCCAGGCGGTGTCGTTGATGTTGCTGCGATTGGCCACGTAGGTCCATTGCAGGGCATTGTCATCGGCCACCATGGTCAACGGCGCCGCCACCGGGAAGACCCCATCGGCTCCACGGAAGATCGAGAAGACCGACCGCTGCGCGACGTTAACCGCGTCGCTATTGGCCGAAACCGTGACCGCATTGCCGCCGGAATCGACCGACACCAGCGTCAACGATGCCACGGCCGTCCCCGCGTTGTCGGATACATACGGAGTAATGACAAACTCGACGTTGTCTTCGACGTATCCCGGCAGGACCCCGGCCTTGGCCTGGTCGAACAGAGTCGAGTCGTTGACCTGTTTGGTCAATGCCCCGACACTCTTGAGCAGCTTCGGTTTCGTCGTCCACAACCCCGCGAAATAGGGCGGCATCGCCCCGAAATCGTTGGTCAGACCGAGGTTGCCGAGCACTGCCGTGTTCGTATCCGGCGTCCAGACAATGCTGACCGGCCCGGTCTGCTTCGGACGCGTCGGGTCGGTGTCGACAAACACCGGCGCAGTCACCGAGGCAAACGGCGCCGGCGGCGAGTAGACCGGGAAGACCCTGGACGCCCCAACCTTCTGATCGATGATCGTCGCCCACGGAAGCGGCGGCGTGTTGTCACGGATGTTGACCACCAGGTTCAGCGGATACGTTGCCGCGTTGCCAGAACAGTCGGAGACGCCCACCGTAAACGGAATCGGCGCATATCCTGCACTGTTGTTGGCGTAGTTCGGCGGCAACTGTGGATAGAGCTGATTGCCATACTTTGTAAAGCACAAATCCGCGCAGTTGAAGTGGTGGGCAAAGAACGCCGACTGCGTCGCCGCGATGCCGGCCACCGGATTGGCGTTGGCCGGCAGGTTGTCGCCGTACGGAATGCCCGAAGCGGCAAACGACCGCATCTTCAAGGCCCGCACGGTCGCGCCCTCCTTGTAGGTGTAATGGGTCGCCGCCGGCACCCCGCCCACCGTCGGTGCGCCAACGGTCACCCCGGTCGAGGCCGGACTATGACTGATGGGATCGCTGATCACGAAGTACTGCAGCGACGTCCGTCGGTTGTTGCGCGCGTAGATCAGCTTCAGGTCGTAAGTCGCCTTCATGTTCACCCCGGTATAGCCCGCGTTACTGGCCCGATTGAGCGCCGACTGCGCCTCGGTCAACCCGGTCAGGGTGCCGTTCTCCCAGGCGTTGTTGTCGCGGAACTGGAACAAGACCATACCACCCGAGGCATTGTTGTTGTTCAACTCACGGTTGCCCGCATTCGGGCCAACCCCGGCCACCAGCGGTGAACCGGCGAAACCGAACAGGTTGCGCGGCACCGTTGCATCCTGCAATAGCACGGGCGCGTTCTGATCGAGGGTGACGATGTCGGACTGCGCGGTGATGTTCAGATACGAGTAGAGCCAGGTCGGGCTATAGTAAATACGTTGTGCGCCAACCTGCTGGTAGGGGAACACCCGCCACTTGAAGCGACGCGACATCTTGATTTCCAACTTACCCGACTTTGGATCGGTCGGAATCAGCGAAGACGCATCGCACACCCCGGCGTACGGCGGCTGGGGTGCCGGCGGCGCCGGCGGCGGTGCCGTATAGCTCACGCGCGGATTCGTCGAGTTGCCAAACAGGATGATCTTCTGGGTTCCCCCATTGGGCAACGGCATCAGCAGAGAACCTTCGTAGGTAACGATGTTTTCGGCCCACGCGGTGTCGCCGATCCGATTGCGGAATTCCAGATTGGGATAACTCGCAGGACTGAAATACAGCGGATTGCCCGGATAGTTGGTGACCAACTCGTGCGCCACGAAGTTGTAGTCCGCCAGCGACGAGTTCGCCGTTTGGTTGCTGGTGCTGATGTCGAAGAACATGTACCGCTGGTAGTTCTGCTCGACCCGCCAACCATACTGGCTCGGACCCATGCCGCCCCCGCCCTGTTTGCCGGCATAGACAATATGGGTCGTCGTCGCCACACCGGTACACGGTCGCGCCGCCCAGATCTGGCTCGCCGGTGCCACCGTCGGATTGTCGCAACGTTCGATCTTGGCGTTGTACATGACGGGTGGCGGCGGCGGCAGGTTGAACGGAACTTCAATGGGAATGGCCGCCCACGTGTTGTCTGGAATGATCTGACTGTTGAGCACCGAACTCATCGTCGCCCAACTCATGAACGGCCACTTCGCCTGGATATTGCCGACCAATGTTCCTTTGCCCAGCGACACCGCGGCCGACCCATTACGCCGGCACGAGTCGACGTTCTGAATGAACGAACCGAATGGCAGACTGTCGTAATTGTACCAGTCGTATTTGACCTGACAGGTCAGGATGTACTTGCCACCCACCGGCGAATAGAAACCGAACATGCGATCGCCCTGAGGGTCGGTAGGATAATCGGGCAATGGCTGCGGGTCGGAATACGACGCCGGATCGATGACCTGGCCAAACGAATCCTGCACCGTCCACAGAATCCAGCGGTAGAACAGGCGACCACCGTTGGTCGTCGACTCGACCAGACCATTGGCGCCCGGAACGATCGCGGTGATGAAACCGCCCGCATAACCGTTGCCGTTCCAGTCGGTCTGAATCGTCGGATCCTGCGGACCATCGGCGAGCGGGTAGTTTTCGACCATGTAGAAATACAGGGTCGACGGATTCAGCCCCACGGTGCCAGGCAACAGATTCGACGATTGATTGGTGTGACGCATTGCATAGTTGGGCACAGGGAACGACGAATACGGCCCGACCAGATCGAGGCGCGATGCATATCCGGGGAATGAGTAGATCTTCGGCGGCGTCGGCACGTTGATGACGCCGATCTCGACCTTGTCGGCGGTCGCCGACGTATCGGGGTAGTTGACCGTGTCTTTCTGCCAACCCAGGAACCAGGAACCGCCACGTGCGGTCATGCGCTTGGTGAACCCCGGGCCGGACGGATCACTCGTGTTGTAATAGGGCGCCACCAACAACTCGGCCGCACTGGCACTCGTCATCGGCACCTTGAGATATCTTACATAATATGTATTGCCAAGATTCTTTGACCCGATGATCGCCGGCGTCGGGTTCACCACCAGGCGCTGAAAGACCGACTTGTTGGTCGCCTGGCAGTACACGGCCTCGTAGGTGTAGAAACCGTATCCATCCGGACCCAGGTCCTTCATCGCAACCACATCATTGTCGAGATTGAAGCCGCTCGGCGCAGCACTCGGCGTCGTCGTGGTCTTACCGTAGTAAAGATTACCGAAGCCATCGGCCTTGATGTCATCGATGTCGGACCCCAGGTTGATGGGCTCGTACGACGTGATGAACGCCGGGTTCAGGTTGTCTGCGGGACCCGCATAAGCCGTGTCGTTGCGCTGGAACTTGTAGGCCCAACCCTGCGTTTTGTCGTATGCATAGACAATGCCGCCCTTCTGGTTCCACTGGTTCGAAACGGTCACGGCATTGACGTTGAACCCACTCGGCGGCGCGGCACCCGTCTGCGCCTGATACCACTGGGAGATCGTCTTGTTGCCCAGGGTGTAGACGAAATCTTCGGTCGGGTTCTTCAACGACACGCCGATCCAGCGCGTGCCCGTCTTCGGATCGGGCGACCCGACGTCGTCGGGGATACCGATCTTGATACCGGAATAGTTGCCGGGTGAACCGGATCCGTAGGTAATCGTGATCGAGTAACTGGGGGTCGTCTGCTCGCGCCAGTACATATAGGTGCGCGACAACTGACCGCCTTGCGCCGGCGTAAATGCAATGTGTTGATAAACGTCTTTCGCCGGCGTCGTGCCCGGAGGGGCCGCCGGACCGCACGGATCGATGCAGCCGAACAACGAGTAGTGCGTGCACGACACATCGGATGATGTACAGGTGATACCGTCATCGATCGGGTAGTTGCCGGCCCCGATATACCAACGCAACAGGTGCCAGTCGTGGGCTTTGATGTTGACCACGTCACGGGCCACGCGATAACTCACGCCGCCACCGATCGTGCCGCTGGTTTCCCAGCCCTGATACCAACTCCCGTTTGGGATGGAATACCAGGCCTGGCCTGGGTAATACAAGATATTGCCGCCGCCATCTTTGGCCGGGAACCGCTCATGCACCGGCGGTTCGGCAATCGCCGCTCCCGGATTCGCCGCAAAGGGAGCACCCGCCACCCGGTAGATCGGCTTGCCCACCTGGCTGTTGTCGCCCCAATAACCACGACAATCCGCGTGATAATAGTGGTGCCAGCCATAGTCGGCCTGTCCCTGGCTCTTGCCGTTGGTCAAGGTCATGGCAACCTGACGCGGGATGTTGCCGGACTTCAACACCCAGTTGTTGTCGTCGACTTGACAGAAGGTGCGCACGTTGCGATTGAGGTCGACCGAGATGCTCATCGCCGTGCTCACGGTCTTGCCCGGGAATGGGATGGAGGGGTTCGGCTGCGGATAGAAAAGGAAGCCAAGGAACAGCCCCTCTCCCGCCGGATCGTTCAGCCGATACACGCCCTTGGCCGTGCCCTGTCCGATGAGCAAATAGACCTCGCCGTTGCGGTTGTACTCTGTCGCCAGAGCAAAAACCGCCGGCGGGGCCACGAGCATCGGCACGACCGCGATCAACACCAGAGCAACTGCCAACCCCATGCGCTTGTTCATGACCTTGCCCCCTCTCCCGTTTCCGCTCCCGACCGACGCCGCATCAGTCGACACACTACGTAAACACGACCTACATACATTCACATGCCGCCCCGCAGGGCTTGCACGACCACCGTCTGCACGCTCTGCGGCACCCCTTGTTCGCTCAGAATCGCAACGAGAACCTCCTGGGTCAAATCGATGCCACCGGTGACCACGAACGACGAGAACAGGTGCTGGCGGAACGGCCCCAGAACAAAAGCCCGATTCTGATACCACGACGCCGCCATCTCGACCTGCATGGCCATCTGGCCCTTCAATGCCGGCGCATCCCGAAGGATCCCGGGATGCACCCCTTGATTCATCAACACCGCCAATGGACTGCGGCCCGAAAACCCCGGCTCCGGCGAATCGGCAGGCAAACCGCGAAACCCGGACGTGCTCGCATCGAGGACCACCTCGATCCCGCGCCGTGCCGCCACCTGGGCCGTGACCCGCCGGATATCATTGAGCATCGCCAGAAAGGTCTGGTTCGTCTGGGTCGGCCCCATCAACGTTCCGGCTTCCCCAAACGAGTCGAGTTCGGCGACGGCATCGGTGAGCCGGGTCCGCTCGAGTTCGAGACCACGCAACTCCGCCGCCCGCTTCTGATCCAGTTGCGTTCGCTTGCTCTGATGCAGATTCTGTTCCTGCGTCAACTGGGCCTTCGAAAGCCCCGACAACCGGGCCCGGAAAGCGCCGTCCATTTCGTGCAGGAGGCGATCGTATTTCTGCCTGCTCTCCGCCAACCGCCCCTCAGCCAGTCGCAACTGCGAGCGCAGTTCGTCGGCCTTCGCCTTCGCCTCTCCGGCACGCCGGTTCGCCGCCTCTTGCGCCACCGCATCACCGCGCCCCGGCCTGGTGTCGCTCTGCCGCATGAACGACTTGCTGAACGGATCGTAACTCGCCATGGTCGGGTGGAACATGATCAAGGTTGCCAGATCGACGATACCGATCCGCGGCGCCCCCTGCTGCGCCCATGCGGGGTCGGCAACCCCAAGGCACACGAACAAAGCCGTGACGGACAGACGAACCGCGAACGAAACAGCAACCCTGAGCGACATGTTCCCTCCCTGAATTATGGACCCCATGGAGTGTTCAACCGACGATCGAGTTTCACGATCCGCACCACGTCTTTGTCGACGTTGCGGCCAACGCTGTCGGTATAGGTGACATTGGCGATGATCCGTAACGCCTCGGTATTCCACTTCCAGTCGGTGAGCAAGCTCACACTGGCAATGACCACCCCAATGGTGTGGTTCGAAAACGAGGAACTGGCATCGCCGAAATTGACGTATCGCAACCCCGTGTCATTGATGAAGAAGTCTTGCAGCGGTTGGTGGTAACCCAACTTGCTCGCGGCCACCGCCGCATAGTAATCACCCTGGAACAACTGGAACTTGAGAATCGCCTTGTCAATGGCCGAGTTGGCCAACAACTCGACCTTGACCCGCTCGTCGATCAGCCGGTTCTGCGGATGCGCCTGGCGCAACTGCCGCACGAAACCGATGGCCATCAACAGCAAAATGGTGGCAAAGACCAGAGCCATCGCCACCGCGGTGCCGCGCCGCCTAAATGTCATATTTTGTATTGCCATGTTGTTATTCACGGTATCGCACCTTGAACGCCACCAGCGAATAGAACCGGTTCTTGTTCTCGTCGTCGACCCACCGGACGATCAGCGTGTATCTCTGCATTACCCCGGAAAAACGCGCCGCCGGACTGTTGTTCAGTGTGCTCCAACCCCAGTTCGCCGGGACCGTCGGATTGGCCGCCCGCTGCCCGGCATTGTAATTCTGCACCACGCTGAATTGCAGTGGTTCATCAGCAACCGTGAGTTCGGTGCGAAACGAATGCGCCCCATACGAGGGGTCACTGTTCAGCGTGTCGTCGTCTTTCACCGGCCCGAGTCGCAACACCAACGTGTTCGTCGCGATCTGCCATTGTGTCGCCCCCGTTCCGAAGGTCCAGGTCGGGCCGGCACCACCTCCACCCAGATCGACGATCCCGTGATACGGAAACTGCATCACCACATTCATGCGCGTCTGCCCAAGATGAATCGCCTTCACCAACAACTCGTCACGGGTCGTGCCCTTGATCGTCGTGCCCATGACTCCGATCACCGGCAGAAACGAAACGGCCAGAATCGTCACCGCCAGAACCAACTCGATCAGCGACATACCCCGAATGTGGCCACGATGATCGCCTGCACATTGGCAATATGTTGTATTCATTGTCACGTCCCCATACTGGCCAGCGCGGCCGTCACCACGGCGACACCCGCCGGCACCCTCGCCCGGATCGACTGCTGCAGGGTCGTCGCCGTGTGCTTGGGATTGAACAAGGTAACGTTGATGTTGATCACCTTGGTTCCCGACGCCGAACCAGGCGCATCGGACGTCTGATACAACAAAGACACGGTACCGACATCATCGAGGTTCATGCTGTAGCCGTTGGGACCCAACTGATACGAGGTCGGATCCGTCAGCCACGCCGCCCCGCCGCCCGGCGGTGTCGGCGGAAATGCGGCGATTCCGGTCGAGAACGCTCCCGCCTGACTCGAACTGAAGATCCGCAGGTGGCCCGGCTTGCCGCCCCCAGGACCGGGGATGATCTTGAGGGCATGCCCGCACCACAACCCGGTGTTTGGCCCCAGGTTGGGTTTGCACACGCTGAACAGCAGGATGTTGCGCGACGTCGTGTACGCCTTCACATCGAGCGGCACGGCCGTGTTGGCATTGCCGGGGAAGAAGACACTGGCAGCCGTAATCTGCATCTGGTCGGTGTTTGCCGCACCGCCGAGGATCGCCAGATTGGACGCTTGCTCGAGCCGCTCTTTCAGAACCTCGAGAAACATCTGCGCCTGCTTCTGGCGCGCCAGTTTCCAGGAACCGGTCGAAAAGGCGTTGCTGCCAACGCGGTACAGCGCAAACAGCCCGCCAAAGAACAGGGTAAACACGCCGAAAGCGACGAGCATTTCGACGAGGGTAAAACCACGACTGGCGGTAGCCCTGTTCGGCATCTTCGTCCTCCGGGAGGCATTGGCGTTGTCGGTCGCGACACCCAACAATGTACTCCCCGGGTCGATTACCGCGCAAGTCTCATACCACATGCGCGCCGACGACCATGCCCCGCCCGATCGGGGCATCCACCCTGCCCCGTACCCCGCGGCCGTCATCCCACACGAGAACACCATCGCTTGGCCAGGCAGAACCCACCGGTACCAGTATGGGGGAGTTCCTGGAATATGTCTTCTTCTCGCCTCCCTGAGGAAAAAAAAGAAGACGACTGCAAAACAATTTTTACTGGTCGCCAGGCCCACCCAGCGACCGCGCATCCGCGGCAACCTGGGCGCAGATAACCTCGATCGCCGGGGTGGCGACGCCCCGTGCGGCCAGCAGACGAGCCACCGCCGACGCCGTCAAATCGAGCCCCCCCCACAGGACGAGCGGATGCGGTTGTAACCGCAACTGCTGCTGCACATCAGGGCGTGCCGTGATCGCCAGCCAGGTGTGCACCATGCGAGCGTCGGGCAATTCAGGTTTCGCCATCGCGGCCGACGCCGAACCGAGCAGCGAGCGCAGGACGTTCTGCTCCAACCATGACAGCCCCCCCGCCTCGGCGGTTTCCCGTTGCTGCCAGCCGTCTGCGGGAGCGTTGGGCAAGCCGCGATTCAAAACCACGGCCACCCCGGCGGCACGGGCCACGGCGACAACAGCGCCACGCGCTTCGCTGGCGATGCGCGCGAAACACGCCCGCGTTTCTTCGGGTCCGGTCAGATCGGGATTTTCCCGCACCCACAGCAACGCATTGTGGCGGGCCGTTGCCGACGCACTGCGACGGGCATGATCGGCGAGCAATCGCTCCCGCATCACCGTCTGCCCCGGATCTGGAGGCGCCGACTCTCGCAACAGGACCGCCCGCGAGGCATCAATCTCGGCAATCATCGAGGCGACGCGCACCAACTCGGCGTCAATACACGCCCGATCCGGCGCCGACGCCACCCCGGGCAACCCCGCCTCCCGCCGGAAACCAGCCCGCACGAAATCGAACTGTGCCAGATCCGGATGCAGAGCGGTCACGGTCACCAGATCGACAACCCCGATACGACCCACCGACGCGGTAATCCCGGGGCCCGGATCGGCCGACCACGCCGGCCCACTGCAGAACAGCAAGACGAGCAACCAGCCCACCCCATGCCCCGGCATTCTCTGCCGCTGACCCACGCGCATCACCGGTCCTTTCCCCCAGGTCCATCGCCGGCCGGCGCGATGGCCACCACCGGGTCGTCAACTCCCGGAAACAGCGGCGCCAGATCGGCACACGCCGCGAGATACCGCCGCAACAGCTCGATATTGTGAATGGCCATATATTGTGCGTATAGATTCGCCCCACCCAGCGGAGTCCGTGTCAAAGCAGGCGACGGCAGGTGGTTGAGGCCGATCTCACCACGGGAACGGACCCCGTGGAGCGCTTCCCGGACCAGCCGGGCAACCAGGGGAACCATGGTCTCGGGAGGGGTCTGCCCGCCCCGCCGACAGGCCTCGCGCAGTTCCTCCTGCTCGCGCAACAACTGCTCGGACCGCCACCGCAGTTGCCGCGTCTGCGCAAAGAACGCGGACTCGTCGGCAGCCGTGCCCGTCGGTCCGCGCAGAGCACCCGCCACCTGTTTGCGGCGGGCCTCGGCGATCTCGGCCAGTGCACTGGCGATTTCCTGCTGGCGATGCATCATCGCCGGCACATCCCGATACGCGCTTGCCGTGTCGCGAAACCGCATTGTCTGTATATCGTATTGCTTCATCAATGGGTGTGCCGATAGCCGGGCCGCCAGATCGACGGCGACGAACGGTGGAGCCGCCGAACTCGCCACGGGTTGTGACCACGACGGCATCACCACGAGCCCGCTGGCGACCACGGCCGTGGCCACCACAACCGTCATGACGAACCGCGCCCGCTCCTTCTGGGTGCCGTTCCACGGAAATGCCCACCGTCGTCCGCCCCTCATGGTGAACCGTCTCCGGCCGCGACCGGCGCTGCGTCGCCCGGCAAGGGCGGCCGATCGAGCACCACGGTGGGATCCGGCGGACCCTGGCGCATCCGAATCACCTTGGCCTCAATGAGCGCGCGCACCAGCGGTTCACTCGAATACGACCACCAGGGTTGCACCTGGTCGGGTCCCAGGGTTGCGTTCAGGACATGCGTCGGCCAGGGAACCTGATCGAAAGTGACCGACATGGCCAGGCTCTGCGGATGTTCCTCGGCCCAGCGATTGGTGTGGCCGGCCAACACCGCCCGCAACACCGTATCGTGCAGGACCAACCACTGGTGGCACCGACCACCGCTGCCCCAATCGTAGAGCCAGGCCAAGCGAAGCCGGGGGCGGCAAGCCTGGGCAATCACCAGCGGTTTGCCGCGTTGTTCGGCATTGCGCGCCATCTCGAGAATGCCGCCCGCCAACGCGGCCATGCGCACAAAGGGGCGATCGAGCTGCCAGTTCGCCAAGACACAGTGCGCAAGCCCCGAAATCGCGGCCGCCTCAGGTTTGTCGAAGACCCACAGCAACGGCACCGGCTCACGGCATGGCACCGTTTCTTCGAGCCACCGCTGCTCGGCGACGAGAACGAACGGCGCCTCGAGCGGAATCTCGAGATAGCCGAGGATCTGCCAGTCGTGCTCAGCCAGGCCACAAGCCCGCACGGCGACCGTCGGGCCAATACACGCAAGCACAAACCAGAGAACAGCGACAGATCCCCAGGCAACACAGCGCGGCCGATGACCGCACCGGGTTTCGGGGATCACGGAAGCGTCACTCGGTAATCGACTCGCGCACCCGCTTGTAGATGCCACGCTTCGATGCCGCCACGAACTCGAGGAACTGCTGGGCCAGCGGATGCTGTGCCTCGGGAAGCTTCTTCATCTCTTCGTTGGCCTGCGATACGTTCAACCCCGAGCGGAAGAATACTTTGTAAACAAGACGTATGACGTCAATGCCTTCTTTCGCCACGTTGTTGCGTTTCAGGCCGACGGCATTCAACCCGACGACCCGCGCGGGATTGCCATCGACTTTGATGAACGGCGGCACGTCTTTGACGATCTTGCTCATGCCACCGATCATCACATAGTCACCGATCTGGCAGAACTGGTGGATGCCGGTCAACCCGCCAAGGACCATGCGATTGCCCAGCTTGACGTGCCCGGCCAGCGTCACACAGTTGGCCAGGATGTTCTTCGAACCGATCACGCAGTTGTGCGCGACGTGCACGTAGGCCATGAAGAGATTCTCGTTGCCGATGATCGTCTTGGTGCCCGCGCCCTCGCCCTTGTGCACGGTAACGAACTCGCGGAACATGTTGCCGTCACCGATCTCGACGAAACTCTCTTCGCCCTTGTACTTGATGTCTTGGGGTGGACAACCGATGCTGACATGGGCGATGAACTTGTTGTTGGCCCCAATCGTGGTGTGACCCTCGATGTGGCAATGCGGACCGACAACCGTGCCCGCACCGATGGTGACGTTCGGCCCGATCGTAACATAGGCCGCGATCTCGGCCTGGTCGTGAATGACGGCGCCCCTGGCAACAACCGCAGTGGGATGGATGGTCATGCGTCTGCTCCTTGCGCGGGATCGACGATAGTGAACATCAACTCGCCGTTCGCCACGAGTTTGTCTTCGACACGGCACTCGGCCGCGACACGGCCGGTGTTGCCCCGCACCTTCAAGACCTTCACGGAGATCTCGAGGCGATCGCCGGGAATCACCGGTTTGCGGAACCGCACATTGTCAATACCGACGAAATACGGTACCTTCCCTTTGTGTTCGGGCTGTGACAGCAACAAGACCCCGGCGACCTGGGCCATTGCCTCGACGATGAGCACGCCGGGCATCACCGGTTGCCGCGGGAAATGGCCCTGAAAGAATTCCTCGTTCGCCGTCACGTTCTTGATGCCCACCGCGCTCTGGCCCATCTCGTAGGCGAGAATGCGGTCGACGAGCAAGAACGGATAGCGATGCGGAATCACCTGCCGGATCATGTTGATATCAAGCATCTTCTCTGGTCTCCTGGTTTTCATCGCCGCCGCCTTCTCGGCCAACAACCGGGCAAACCGGATGTTGAAGGCATGCCCCGATTTGTGGGCGATGATATGGCCGCGGATCGGTCGACCGATCAGCGCAAGGTCGCCTACGAGGTCGAGAATCTTGTGGGTCACGAACTCACGCTCGAACCGCACCCCACCCTCGTTGAGGATGTTGCCATCGCGCGCGATCACCACCGCGTTGTCGAGATTTCCCCCCAACGCCAGATTCTTGGCCTTCAGTCCCTCGAACTCGTGGATGAAACCGAACGTGCGCGAGTCTTTCACTTCAGCGCGGTAGACCTGATCGTCGATAACGACGTGCCGGGTCTGCTGACCGATGATCGAATTCGGATACACGATCGTGAACGTGATCTCGAAGCGAGAACTGGGCCGATACGCCAGGCTGCGGTCGCCGTCTTCGATGAAGAACGTCTCGTTGAGAGCAAGAACCTCTGGGGCCGCGCCCTCGGGTTGCGCCACGATTCCGGCCTTCTCGAGCGCCTCAACAAAGACCCGGGCACTGCCATCGCCGGCCGGGGGCTCGTTGCCGTCGAGTTCGATCAACAGATTGTCAATACAAAGTCCGTATGCTGCCGACAGCACGTGCTCGACCGTGTGCACCACCCGCACGTCATCGAGACCGATCGTCGTGCCACGCAACACCTCGGTGACCTTGTCGATGGTCGCCGGCACCAATGGGTGCTCGGGCAGATCGATGCGCTTGAAGCAGATGCCGTGCCCGGGCGGCGCCGGCAGAAAGCGCAACCGCGAGGGACACCCCGTGTGCAGACCGATGCCGTCAACGCGCGACTCGGTCCGGATCGTATTCTGCGGTCTCGCCATCAGAAGTTCACCTGGTAGCTCGCCTGGTAGATGTCGTGCTGATCGGATCGGCCAACCCCCTCACGCGCGATCAACAGCGTGAGGTTCGGTTGCGGTACAAGTTTTGCCCCAACCGTATTGCGCTCGAGCATACGCTCTCCGATCAATGTGACCAGCGGAAAAATCGTCTTGTCGATGCCATAATACACGTTCTGTTTGTTCGTCGTCGGATCTTTCACCGTGCCGACATGGATGATCGCCCCGAAGGAATCGATCGTCTTGCTGGCCGCGAAGAACGGCACCTTGGCGCCGAACTTCTCGCGGAAGTCGCCCAACCCCCAACAGATGTTGGGAATGTAGGTGTCCTCTTCGAGAATGTTGAGCTTGAGGTTCCACGCCATATCGTCGTCGCTCGGTCCGTTGGTTGCCCGCGTTGTCGATACCTCGAGGAACTTGCCGAGCAGGCGATAGCTGAAGAACATGAGGCTGCGCGCCCCATCGGCAACGTAGAGCGCCTCGGTGCGGGTGTAACCCGTGGGCATCGCCACGATGGTCGAACCCAGATAACGAAAACGAAAATCCGGTTCAGCGGCCTGCACCGGGGCGGCACCGAGGCACAGCGCCACCAGCGCCGTCAGCACCAGACAACGCCACCAGATCCGCGTATTTACGTTGTGTGTTTGGCTCACTTATCCAGTCCCAGCTTCTGTTTGATCGCCGTCACCGCCCGGACCATCTCCGGCAAACGGCGCATGGCCGCCATGATCTTGCGTTCTTCTTTGTGCGAATGCGCGGGAAAACCGGAAACGACTTCGCCGGGCGGGATGTCGTGGGTGGGCACGCCACGCGCCGCCACGGTCGCCCCTTTGCCGATGGTGATGTGGCCCACGAGCCCCGACTGCCCGGCCAACGTCACCCGATCTTCGAGCGTCGTGCTGCCCGACACCCCTACCTGCGCCACGATGATGCATTGCTCGCCGACCACGACATTGTGGGCCAGGTGCACGAGGTTGTCGATCTTCGACCCGCGGCCGATGAATGTCTTGCCCATCGTCGCCCGGTCGATCGTCACATTCGCCCCGATCTCGACGTCATCGGCAACCTCGACGATGCCCAATTGGGGCACCTTTACCAGGGCGTGACCCCGCGCAGGATCAGGCGTGAAGCCAAACCCATCGCTGCCAATGACCGTGCCGCCGTGGATCACCACCCGGTCGCCGAGGCGACAGCCACTCTCGATGACCGCGTGCGGGTGGATCCAGGTGTCGCTGCCGATCACGGCATCGACACCGACATGGGCCTGGGCATCGATGCGCGTGCGCGGCCCGATGACCGCGCCGGCCTCGACCACCGCCAGCGCCCCGATACTGGCCGTCGCATCGACGCGGGCCGCCTGGTCGACAAAGGCCGTCGGGTGAATGCCGGGTATGTGCGGCCGGGGCGGTCGGAACAACGGCAACGCCCGGGCCAGGGCCAGATACGGATTGGCCACCCGCACCGCCGGCAGAGGCAACGCGCCGACATCATTGCCGGCAATAACCGCACTCGCGCGTGTCGCCGACAACTCACCCAGGTTGCGGGCGTGGGCCAGGAACGTGACCTCACCGGCCGCGGCCTCTTTGATCGAGCCGATGCCGGTCAACTCCAGATCGTTCCCGGTGCCCTCGACACGCCCGCCCAGAGCCTGGGCAAGCGCGCCGATGGTCATGCTTCGCGACAACACAGTTGGGCCTCGTTTTGCGTTCTGCGTCCCGCCACTGTCAATACAACATATTGACCGATGGACGCACCGAGGGCCGGAACGATTCGCTCCGGCCCATCGGTCTCAGGTGTTCCTGAAGGCGATGCGTGTCACCACACGGTTACCGCGGTTTGGGCTTCGCGCCACCCTTGGGAGCCTTCGGGTCAGCAACCGGAGCGGGCGCCGCCGGAGCCGGCGCGCCACCGTTGAGGTCATTCAGCACCGCATCGGTAATGTCTTTACCACCCGCATAACAGAAGCGCTTCTCGAACACGGCCTCGAGGCCCATCTGCGCGGCAATCTTCTTGATGGTCGCATCAACCTTGGCATCGAGGTTCTTCGACAGATTGCCCATCTTGTCGTCCTCGAGCTCATACAATTGCTTCTGCGAACTCTCGAAGAACTTCTGCAGTTCCGCCTGTTTCTCGGCAAGCTGCTCGCGCATGGTGCGCAACTTGTCTTCGAGCGGCTTGGCTTCGGCATCTTTCTTGGCCTGCTGCAGCTCCTGAATCTTCTTGGCGGTGGCGGTGTACTGCTCGTCGAGCGCCGCAAACTCTTTCTTCATCGCATCGAGTTTCTCTTGCAGCTTCTTCTTCTCGGCCTCGAGCACCGCTTTGGTCTTCTGGGTCTCGCTGTAGTTGTTGAACAGCCGTCCGGCATCGATCGTGCCAAACTCCATGGCGAAACCAGGCACCGGCACGACCA
Source organism: uncultured bacterium (assembly GCA_964483805.1). Lineage (GTDB taxonomy): Bacteria > Muiribacteriota > Ozemobacteria > Ozemobacterales > Ozemobacteraceae > CAZADH01. The sequence continues at coordinate 40,663 of CAZADH010000005.1, read as the reverse complement.
GGCACGCGGCGAGCAGGCTGCTCAGAATCAGAGTCTTTTTCATTTTCAGTCTCCTTATGCTGCCCTGCAGGGTCCGTGAACACCCCTGTGGGCTTCTTTTCACCTTCACCGAAGCATCAATGCCGCGGTGTCAAAACACCGTGACGCCAAGCCAAGCGGCGTCACATGATACCGTACCTAGAAGGAACCACCAAAGTTGAAGTAGGTGCGCCCCTCGCCCCGGTCTTTGGCCTTGCCATAATCGATGGCAATCGGACCCAGGGGCGTCTGCAACCGGATACCGGCGCCATAACCACCCTTGCCGTCAAAGTTGCTGCTGCGGTTGTTCAACGTGTCGATGCCCCATGCATCACCATAATCGTAGAACGCCACGACGTCGAAATTCTTCGCGAAGTTGCGCCGGAACTCCAGGTTCATGTAGGCCATCTTGGTGCCCAGGAACTCGCGTTCGCGGTAACCGCGCACGGTGCTGCTGCCGCCCACCGAGAACAGGTCGTAGATCGGCACGAAACCTTTGCCCGTCGCCGTCTGGCCAGCAACACCCTGAACGGCGAAAACCAGTTTGCGGTTCTTGGAAACCGGCACATAGCGCCGCAGAGCCAACACGTATTTGGTGTATTCGTTCTCACCCCGGAACGGGCCACCCGTCGTCTCAACCGACAACGAATCGTGCAAGCCACCCGTCGGCCGGAAGCGATTGTCGCGGGTGTCGCGGTCGACAATGGCACCAAGGCTCTGCACGCGACCGTTGTAGATCCCGGTCGGCAACGAGGCACCGTCGGTGGTGGGCGTGATCTCGACGTCTTCATCGCGGAAGCGCAACGACACGTCCGTCCAGGGGGAAAGCCGCTTGCCGAGCACGATGTTGCCGCCCTTGCGGCGCTCGTCGTAATCGGTGGTCGACAACCCGGCGGCATACAGGCTGCGGTTGTACTTGGTGTCGTAAAGGTCGATACCGAAGCTGATCGGTTTGCCGTTGATGTAAGGGTCGAAGTAGCCCAGTTCGTAGGTGCGCACGCCACCGAACTCGGTCTTCACATAGACCCGCTTGCCTTCGCCGTTGAAGTTGTTCTGGGACAGGTTCACGAACCCGACCAGGCCGTTGAGCGAACTGTAACCGCCACCCACGCCGGCGCGACCGGTCTTCTGCTCTTTGACCTTGATGACCAACACGACATCGTGGGGCTTCGGACCGGGCAGGTGATCGCGGGTGACCTCCTCGAAGAAACCAAGATTGTAAATACGTTGTAGGTCGCGAACGATCTTGTTGTTGTTGTAGATCTCGCCCGGTTTCATGGTCAACTCACGGCGGACCACTTTCTCTTTGGTCTTCTTCAGGCCTTCGATCTTGATTTCGCTGAGGAAACCCTCGGAAACCTCGACAAAGATCTTGCTGCCCTGCTCTTTGACGTAGGCATCGGTCACCTTCGAGAACAGAAAACCATGCCGCGAGAGGGTTTCGTTGATCGCGTTGATATCCTGCGACAACATCTTGGAGTTGAACACCGTGCCCACGCGACACTCCATCTCGTGCAGCAGGGTGGCCGTGGCAATCTTGGTGTTGCCTTTCAGATTCACTTCGGTGATCAAGCCGTTCTCGGTGACCTTGAAGATGATCTCTTTGCCCTTCTCGTGGTTGCGTGCCTCTGCACCCACCCAGGAAAAGAAACCCATCTCGCCGATGCGCGCGATCTCGGCCTTCACGGCGGCATCGTCGAACTTGTCGCCCGGCTTCATCTGCAGGTTGAGCAGAATGGTCGACGAGGGAATCATCTTGTTACCCTCGACGGCAAAGCCGGTCACGATATTGCTGTCGTATGCATGAACCGCTGGGGCACACACCGACCACAGCGCCAACAGGACAAAAACGGGCAAACACGCGGCGATTCTAGCTTTCATAGGCTCCTTGCGCAGGGAACTGCCCGGGAAATTTCCGGTATGATAGCCGGAGAGGATTCTGATGTCAAGGCAGGCACGGCTACAGAAAACGGCACCGCAAGCGTCTTGACGGTCTATGGATGCCATGCTATGATGCCCCGACTTCTGAGCTTCATCTCACCCCAGCGGGAAGATCTCAGACCACAGGAGATTCAGTCCATGATCCCGACGATCATCCACAATCCCAGTACAGGGACTGTCGACCTCATCGATCAGACCCGGCTCCCCCATGAAAAAGCGATCATCGCTGTACGCGAGGCCACTGAGATGGCCGATTGCATTCGAACGATGAAAATTCGGGGAGCGCCAGCCATCGGGGTGGCCGCGGCTTTTGGGGTGGCACTGGCTGTTGAACGGTTTGCGGGCGATGCATCTGCTTTGCCTCCTCATCTGGATCTGGTCTACGATACTTTATCGGCAACAAGGCCCACAGCCGTGAATCTTTTCTGGGGCATCGACCGCATGCGCCGCGTGCTCACGCCGCTGCTCGCCACCAGCGATCGTGCCACGATCAAGGCCGCGGCCTGGCGCGAAGCCCAGGCCATCCTCGACGAAGACATCGCCATGTGCCGCACCATCGGCAGGAACGGGGCGACCTTTCTGCGCGATGGCGGCCATTACCTCACGCACTGCAATGCAGGCGCACTGGCCACCGCCGGTTACGGCACCGCACTTGGCGTGTTCCGCGCCGCGGTCGAAGCGAAGAAACACATTCACGTCTATGTCGACGAAACCCGCCCCTGGATGCAGGGCGCCCGCCTGACCACCTGGGAACTCGTCGAAGAGAACATTCCGGCCACCCTCATCTGCGACAACATGGCCGGTTTTCTCATGAGCCAGGGCAAGATCGAGGGCGTCGTGGTCGGTGCCGACCGCATCACCCGCCGCGGCTTCGTCGCCAACAAGATCGGCACCTATGCGGTGGCGGTTCTGGCCCGATATCATAAGATTCCGTTCTACGTGGCGGCGCCGCGCTCGACCTTCGACCTCAGCAAATCCGACGGACACGAGATCGTCATCGAAGAACGCGATGCCCACGAGGTCACACACTTCCGCGATCAACCCGTGGCGCCGCTGGGCATGCAGGTCCGCAACCCGGCCTTCGATGTCACGCCGCCCGAGCTGGTCAGCGCCATCTTCACCGACGTCGGCGTCGTCAAAGCACCTTACGAAAAATCGATCGCCGAGATGCTCGGCCAGCACTGCCAATGATCGACCTGCGCGCCTTTCAATCGGTCGGGTCCGATCTCTATCTCGGCGGCCTCAACAACACGCATTCCGGCAACCTCTCGACCCGCGACGGCCGGACGATCGCGATCACCCGCACCGGCAGCATGTTGCATCGCCTCGTCCATGGCGATGTCGTCGAGACCGGCCTCGAAGGCGAAGACGAAGGCAGTCGCCGGGCTTCCCGCGAACTGCCGGTCCATCGGGCCGTCTACCAGGCGACCAACGCCCAGGCCATCGTGCATTGCCATGCCCCGCACGCGGTGGTGCTGTCGTTCTTTGTCGACGCCATCTGCCCTATCGATGCCGAGGGGCAGTATTACTTCAAGGCCGTGCCCGTGGTCGCGTGCCAGAATGCCGTGGGCTCCGACGAAGTGGCCCAGAAGATCCCCCCGTACCTGCGCGAACAACCGATCGTGGTTGTCCGCGCCCATGGGGTGTTTGCCACCGGCAACGACCTGACCGAAGCGATGCACTGGGCCAGCAGCCTCGAGAACGTCGCCAAGATCATTCTGCTCGCCAAGGCCTGGGCCACCGGCGCACCATTGCCGATGCCGACCGATTTCCGTCGGCACGCCTGAGCATGTTCAGCATACTTCGTATTGCTTTTTCCCGCGGCCGCATCCCCATGCGCCCCGCCGACTTCGCAGCATCTGCCAGACACCGGAGGCAACCATGAGTTTCACCAAGACCCCGTCGTCGCTGTCGCCCGCACGCGAACTGGCGACCCTCGAATTCTGGAGCAAGAACAAGATCTTCGAGAAATCGGTGCAGTTCCGCGAAGGTGCGCCGCGCTTCGTCTTCCTCGAAGGCCCCCCGACGGCCAACGGCCGCCCCCATCCCGGCCACGTTCTGACCAAGGCGCTCAAAGATCTGATCCCGCGCTACAAGACGATGTGCGGCTGCCAGGTCGAGCGCAAGGCCGGCTGGGACACCCACGGTCTGCCGGTCGAAATCGAGGTCGAGAAAGAACTGGGCATCGACGGCAAGCAAGCCATCGAGGCCTACGGCGTCGAGAAGTTCATCAAGAAGTGCCGCGAGAGCGTGTTCAAATACGAAGGGCTCTGGCGCGAGATGGTCGAGCGCGGCGGGTTCTGGATCGACATGAACAATCCATACATCACATGCACAAACGAGTACATCGAGAGCGTGTGGTGGATCCTGCGCAAGTTCTGGGACGCCGGTCTGCTCTACGAAGGCCACAAGGTCATCCCCTACTGCTGCCGTTGCGGCACCGCCCTGTCGTCCCATGAGGTCGCCCAGGGCTACGACGAAGTCGAAGACCCGTCGGTCTTCGTGCGGTTCCATCTCAAGAACGAAGCGAAGACCAGCTTTCTGGTCTGGACGACCACACCCTGGACGCTGCTCTCGAACGTCGCACTCGCGGTCGGCGCTGAGATCGACTACGCCCGCGTGCAGGTCGGCGACGAAACGCTGATCATGGCCAAAGACCTCGTCGAGAAGGTCATCGGCGACAAGGGCCAGATCACCGGCACGGTCAAGGGCAAAGACCTGGCCGGCACCGAATACGATCAGCTCTTCAAATATGTGAAGCCCGAGAAGAAGGCGCACTACGTGATCCTCGCCGACTTCGTGTCGACCGAAGACGGCTCGGGCATCGTCCATATCGCGCCCGCCTTCGGTGAAGACGATTACCAAGCGGGGCGCAAACACGACCTGCCCGTCATGCAGCCGGTCAATCTGCAAGGCAAGTTCACCGACGTGATCGAGCCCTGGAAAGGCCAGTTCGTTAAAGACGCCGACCCCGCCATCATCGACGAGCTGAAGCGGCGCGGCGACCTGTGGCAGGCCGGAAAATACAAACATACCTATCCGTTCTGCTGGCGCTGCGACAGCCCGCTGTTGTATTACGCGCGACACTCGTGGTTCATCCGGGCGACGGCGATCAAAGACCAGGTCATGGCCAACAACGAGAAGATCAACTGGCACCCCGACCACGTGAAAGTGGGCCGGTTCAAGAACTTCCTCGAGAACATGGTCGACTGGGCCCTGTCGCGTGACCGTTACTGGGGCACCCCCCTGCCGATCTGGACCTGCAAGTGCGGTTACAAGCATTGCATCGGCAGCATCGAAGAACTCAAGACCATGGGCAAAGACGTGCCGGCCAACATCGAGCCGCACAAGCCCTACGTCGACAACATCGAGGTCGCCTGCCCCAAGTGCAGCGCCATGATGAAACGCGTGCCCGAGGTCATCGACTGCTGGTTCGACAGCGGCGCCATGCACACGGCGCAGTGGCACTACCCCTTCGCCAATCAAGACAAGTTCAAGAAGAGCTTCCCCGGCGACTTCATCTGCGAAGCGATCGATCAGACCCGCGGCTGGTTCTACAGCCTGCTGGTCACCTCGACTTTCCTGCACCAGGCCTCGGCCTACAAGAACGTGCTGGTGCTCGGCCTCATCTGCGACAAGAACGGCGTCAAGATGAGCAAATCGAAGGGCAACGTGCTCGATTGCATGGAGCTCTTCAAGAAATACGGCGCCGATGCCGTGCGCTGGTCGCTCTATTCGGGCACTGCGCCCTGGAACACGCGCCGCTTCTACGAAGAAGCGATTCAAGACTGCATCAACCGCTTCCTCGGCACGCTGCAGAACCTGCACAGCTTCTTCGTGCTTTATGCCAATGCCGAGAACTTCGACCCGGCGAAACACCATCTGCCTCTGGCCGAGCGCGACGAGATCGACCGCTGGATCCTCTCGCGCTACGCGCACACGGTCGCGGCCGTGCGCGAAAGCCTTGATACATACGAAGTATTTCATGCGACCCAGGCCCTCGAGACCCTGGTCGACGAGATCTCGAACTGGTACGTCCGCCGCAGCCGCCGCCGCTTCTGGGCCAACGGCATGCCCGTCGAGCAACGCGCCGCCTTCTCGACACTCTACGAACTGCTCGTCGGCATGGCGAAGCTGATCGCGCCGTTTGTGCCGTTCATCGCCGAGGACCTGTATCAGAACCTCGTGCGCTCGATCGATGCGAAGGCCCCCGAAAGCGTGCACCTGTGCGACTATCCGGCGCTCGCGCCGCAGATGATCGACGAGAAGCTCGAGCAGCGCATGGGCCTCGTCCGCGATGTCGTCGGTCTGGGCCGCGCCGCCCGCAGCGGCGCCAACGTCAAGGTCCGCCAGCCGTTGCCACGACTCCTGGTCAAACTCGAGGATCCCGCACTGAAGGCCGTCTTCGCCGATCTGGCCCCGCTGATCAAAGACGAACTGAATGTCAAAGAGGTCGTGGCGGTCGCCGACCTCGACGAGACCACGTCGGTCCAGGTGAAACCGAACTTCGCGAAGTTGGGCGCGAAATACAAGAAGTTGCTGCCCAAGATCAAGGAGCATCTCGCCGGCATCGATGGCCGCGTCGTCTCGGCAGCAATGAACGGTGAGGCCAAGGCGTACGTCACCAAGATCGACGATCAAGACGTGTCGCTGACCGCCGACGAGGTCGAAGTGAAAGTGGCGCCCCGCGAGGGCTGGGCCACGCAACAAGAGCGCGACCTCGCCGTTGCCCTCGAGCTGAAGCTCGATCCGCCGTTGATTCTCGAAGGGTTGGCCCGCGAAATGGTCAACAAGGTCCAGAACATGCGCAAGGACAGCGGCCTCGACATTTCCGACCGCATCCGCATCGCCTTCGACGTCACCGGTTCGCCGCGCGCCGCCGAGTTGACCGAGGCACTGAAGACGCACGGTCAGTACGTCGCCGAAGAGACGCTCGCGGTCACGCTCGAGGCTCAGACCAACCTGGCCGACGCCACTGAGTGGGACCTCAACGGTATCAAGACCCGCATCCGCATCGCCAAGGAGGCCTCGCAATGAAGTTCTCGGTCGGCACCAAACCCCTGGTCGAAACCCTGGGCACGGTGGGTCGCGCCGTCAGCACCAAGGGTGTCCAACCCATTCTCGCCAACGTGCTGTTGCGCACCGACAAAGACTGCCTGTGGCTGGTCGGCACCGATCTCGAGATGACGACGATCGCCAAGATCCCCGCGACCATTGAAGAACCGGGCGAAACGACCATCCCGGCGCGGCTGTTCCTCGAGGTGGTCAGCAACCTCCCCGTCGAAGACTCCACCACCCAGGCGATGTTCACCTCTCCCGACGATGGCAGCCCACACATCGAACTGAAGGTCGCGCGCAGTAAATACAAATTACAGATCCAGGGCGCCGAGGAGTTCCCGCCGGTGCCGGCGGTCCAGGAACTCAACTTCCCCAACTTCAAGCTGCCGACGACCGAATTCAAGAAGCATCTCAAACGAGCCGTGGTGGCCGTCGGCACCGACGAATCCAACCCGGTGCATCGCAGTGTGTGTTTCTCATTCACCGGCGGCCAGCTCAACTTCGTTGCCACCGATACCAAGCGCTTGTCGCTGGCCCGGTTTGGCGCGGTCCAGTATCCGCCGGAATTCGAGAAGAACTTCCTCGTTCCCGGCCGGGCCGTGCACGAAGTGCTCAAGCTGCTCGACACTGTCGATGAGATCACCGTCGGTCTCTTCAACGAGCAACTGGTCTTCATCACCAATGAGGTCAAAGTGCTGACGCGGTTGTACGAAGGTCGGTTCCCCGACTACAATCGGGTCATGCCCAAAGACCCGAGTCGCAAGGTCACCCTCGATGCGCACGAGTTCTCGCAAGCGTTGCGTGCCGTGCAGCCGATCGCCCGCACCGCCAGCATGATGGTGCGTCTCGAAGCCGAGGCCGACGCCACCACCGTATGGTCAGAATCACGCGATACCGGCCGCGCGCAAGACGTCATCCCCTCGACCATGACCGGCGACCCGATCCAGATTTCCTTCAACCTCAAATTCCTGCAAGACTTCCTCGGTGTCCTCGATACCGAGAAGCTCACGATCGACATGACCACCCCGAACTATCCGGGGCTGATGAAGCCGGCCGGCGACGATCCCAACTTCTTCTACGTCGTCATGCCCATGACCGTGTGAGGTCGCCCGCGCGACCACATCTATATAAGGAGTCCGCCCAATGACCAGCTCCGCCCGCAATCTGACGACATCGGCACTGACCAGCACGAAAGCCGAGGTACGCAAGAAGGCGTTGGCCGACGTGAAGAAACTCGACGCGGCCGAAGCGGTGCCGTTGCTCATCGGCGCCCTCGGGACCAAGAATCTCGACGTGCAGGCCGATCTCGTCAAAGCGCTCTTGGGGTTCAAAGATGCAGCTCTGCCGCACCTGGTCTCGGCTTTGACGCATCCGACCTGGGTCATCCGCCGACAGGCGTCGACGATCATCGCGCGGATGGGCGATCGCATGCTGGCGCGGTTTCTCGATCTCATCCCCAAGAACGAAGAAGACGTCGATTACTGGATGGTGCGCACCCTGAGCCTCATGGGCGGCGAAGCGGTGACCACGCTGGTGCGCTGTTTCGACCACGCGTCGCCCAAGATCTCGCTGGCCGCCGTGCGCGCCGCCGGCAACGTGCGCGAACCGGCCATCGTCGAGACCTTGCTGCCCTTGCTCGAACATCCCGAGTGGGCCATGCGCAAGGCCGCGTTCGACAGCCTGTGTTCGACGGTCGATCTGAATCCGGCCGCCCTGGCGGCGGCGTTGCCCAAAGCCAGTGACGAGGCCCGGTTCTGGATCGTGAAACTCATGGGCCAACGCCATGACCCCAAGCTGGTGGGCCCCCTGCTGGCCGTGCTCGCCAAAGACTCCACCGAAATCCGGCTCGAGGCGATTCGCGCGCTGGCGCAGATCGATGCGCCCGAAGCCCGCCGCGCTCTCATCGACGCCCTGCGCGCACCAGCCTGGATCCTGCGCAAAGCGGCTGCCGACGCGCTTTGGGAACAAGGCAGCGGCGCGGCCGCCGAGTTGAGGCAGGCCAGCAAGGCCGACGACGAGCATACCCGCTACTGGTCCGTCAAACTGCTGGGCCAGACCGAGACCCGCGCCGCCTTCCCGACCATTCTCGAGCGGCTGCAAGACGCCGAACCTTCGGTGCGGGCGGCCGCCTGCGCGGCCCTGGGCAAACTCGGCGACCGCCGGGCTCTGGCGCCGCTGATGACGGCACTGAACGACCCCGCCGAGGATGTGCGTTCTGCCGCCGTGATTGCCCTGGGGCAGATCGGTGAAGAAAGAGAGTCGGCCCGCACCGCCCCCAAACCGATGGGCATCCCCGCACATCTCCAGCCCGAAAACCTCGAACCCTGTCCCCACTGCCACAAAAAGGTGTTCAACCAGTTTGCGTTCTGCCCGTTTTGTCTGGGCAAACTGAAAGAGAGCTGCGGCACGTGCGGCCGCACGTTGTCGGTGCAATGGAAAGGCTGCCCGGATTGCGGCGCGGCCCTTGCGAGTCCCGCCAATAAGACGGGGAAACACGGCAAGAACTGATCGACTATTTATTTACAATATATTGCTGCCGCCCGCACCCGGGCGGCACTTTTTTGTCTTTGAGGCCAGGCAATTCGGGGAGGAACAGACCCCCGCAGGTCAATGACAGCACCTGCTCCTGGGGGGTTTTAGGATCCGGCCTGCTCGCCGGTCAGGAACTTGCAGATGCGAACGAGCGTGCCCACACCCGGTTCGCTGAGGATATCGACGCGATCGGACAATTGCCGCATCAGCGCCAACCCACGCCCGCGATCGGCATCGTCTCGTTCGAGGTCGGCCAATTCGGCCGCCGACCGGTTGACGTCGACGAAACCGACCCCGGTGTCTTGCACCGTGACCTCGAGGCGATTCGGATAGAGATGATAAACCAACTCGACGACGATGGGCACGGGGCCACCACCCTCATCGGGAACCTCTCGGCTGTGCTCGATGGCATTCGTATACGCCTCTTCAACCGCCAGCGAGATATCGAACACCTGGTCGTCATTGAAACCCATCTTGCGAGCGATCGATTCGGTATTGAGCCGAACGATGCGCTCGTAACGCGGATTCTGAAACCGCAGGCGGACGGTTTGCGCCGGGGTGCTCATCGGGCTATTCTAGAACATCCCAACCGACAGTGCAATGGAGCCAACAATGCCGGCCATCCCCACGACGGTTCGCTCGTTCTGCAGTCTCGTTTGTCTCGCGTGCGCGCTCACCGCGGGCCCGCTGTCGGCCCAGGAAGACACGGCACCATCACCGATGGTCACCGAGAGTCCGTCGGCACCCACCACCGAGTTCCCCGACTGGATGAACGAGGAAGACGGAACAGCGGCGGCAGCAGGCGCGGGTTCGGGGGCCAACACCACCCACGCACTTCGCGAACCGCGAGAACCCGTCGACCCCGACGTCGGCCAGCAGATCCCGATCGCCGGGCCGGCCACGAGCACGCGGCACCTGCAGTTCAAACCGCCGGTTCCAGACCTGACGCGCATTCGCCAGGCGGCACGCCAACGGACGCGCCAATTCATGGGTCCGGCGGCAAGTTTCACGACGCAGGTCAGCCAACCGGTCGCAACGGCACCAAGCCCGGCGCCCATCGTGAACCTCGGATCAACGACGACCGCGGCGGCATCAGGAACGACGACAGCAGGCGCCCCCCCGACCGCTGCTGCATCTGCGGCCGCATCACCGCCCCTGCCACAAGTCACCGATGACGACGAACGGTTGATCGCCGAACTGGCCACCCCAACGGAAACCCCGCCGGCGACCGCCGCCGCATTCGCAACTCCACCGGCCACACCCGCGCCGCCGCCAGCCACGGCCATGGCCGGGCGCAACCCGCAGCGCCCGCACACGTTCAAATGGCGCGAACCCCGCGAGCCGTCTCTCGATGCCATCAAGCACCTGATCGAATCCGGTGCGAACGCGTCAAAAACGTGGCACCCCAAGAGCGGCGTCCGTCGCCCGACCCCGCCGTCATCGCTGTTAAAAGAGAGACAGCAGCACAACGCGGACCAGTAGGCAAGGGCAACGACCGAGCTGGCGGCGGGATGATATTACGGTAATAACACCTTACCGCCGTCGTTCAGGTCACGCTCCGCGACGGCGTTTCTCCGCGACGGTTCGATCGCCACGCTTCTGTGCCCGGGACCGGCGACGGGCGTGCGCCGGGCGCGCACCCTCGCGTATCTGCATGACCGGCAGGCCGGGAATGCGGACCGCATCCCCTACGACAGTCTCATCATTGGCGAGCATCTTGCGTGCAAACGCCAGCCCCGACTTCACCACTTCGGCCGCACGCGCCGTCTGGTTGGCACGGTAATAGGCCCACCGCCCGTCTTTGCGAACCTGAACCAAGCCGGCATCGCCAAGAATGCCCATGTGCTTCGAGACTGTCGATGGTGCCAAGCGCACGAGGGCAATCAACTGGCACACGCTCAATTCCCGCTCCATCGTCGCCATCAACAACCGGACGCGGGTCGCATCAGCCAATGCTTTGGTGACATTGAGGAAACTGTTCATTGAGTAGTGGCGTCCCCCGTTTTTTTGGATTTGGCGCCCCAAGATACCAACCGTGAATGGATTATACCCAAGCGCACCGGGGGGTCCGGCAGAGGGGCCGAAGACGAACTTTGGGGCGTGACCACATCCTGGCGTGTTATAATCCGGTGCGGAAGTGAGGAACCGAAACGATGACGATCGAGAGAATCACGTTCAATGTTGCCAACGTCGACGGCGTCGTGACGATGTCGCTGTGCGGCGAGCTCGACGTCTATACGTTGCCCAAGATCAAGAAAGCCGTCGACATCGTCCTGGCCAGCCCGGTATTAGGAATCATTTTCGATCTGACGGCCCTCGAGTTCATCGACTCGTCAGGAATCGGCATGCTGGTGGGCTATCATCGCAGCGCGCGCAGTGCGGCCAAAGCCATCGCCATCGGTGCCCCCCGCGGTGATGTCGATCGGCTGTTTCGCACCACCCATCTGCGCAACGTTCTGCCGATCTACGATACCATTGAGGCGGCGGCAACCTCGATCAAACCGATGATTGCGCAGTTGCACGAACGCAAGAAGACCGACGCCCTGCCTCTCGCGGAAGTGGCTCCGATTGATCCCCAACCGGGGGCGGCGCATGACCCGGCTGCAAACAAGAGCGGTACTGTTCATCCGCCCGCGGCTCCGGGGCCAACCCCGACGCTGCCCCACCCCGGAACCAAACCGCCCGTCAAGTGACCGAACCCCGGCATCCGCACGATCAACACGAGTTCGAGCGGGGCGACCGGCATCGGCCGGCCACCGACGTGCGCTTTGACTGGATGTTGGCGATTGTCATCGCCATTCTCCTCTATCTGCTCAGCTTCGCCCCGGTAATGCGCGTCATTGGGCGCCGCACGGCCATGGGACCGGCGGTCGAAACATTCTATATGCCGATCATCTGGTTGCATTCGCACACCCCACTCAAATCGACGATCGAAGCCTACGCGCGCCTGTGGGGCGTGCGCTGACCCAGTGTCGGCACCGCCCACCCACCCACCGTGGCGGAGTTTCCAGCAGACCCGGGCACCGGTACGGTAGAATAGAGTGTTGTCAATTGCAGACTCTTTGCAGACACCGGAGGTCCGCCATGAAACACCGCCAAAGTATGCTCCTGATCGCACTGATGATCGGCGCTCTCGCTTTCCTGGGCAGTAACCTGCTGGCCGATGAGTCCCGCCTGTCGGCGACCTCGAGCACCCACACAACGATCGGTGAGCGCGCCAAGGCCACTCGCGACTTCGCCCCGTTTGTGCGCTCTCTGGGAGCAACCCGTCGCGAACACTTGCGCGTCTCGGCAACCTTCAACTCGATCTACGAGGGACCGAGCTCGTCGCGGGCAGCACGCGCCACGACTCCTGCAGCCAATCCTCCCGCATCGACGTCCCCCAACCGGTATCTTCCTTTGGCCAATGGCATGCTCGGTGCCGTCGAACAGGTCCTGGCCAGCATGACTGTCGCCTCATCGGCTTACAACAGCGGCAATGCCGAGGGGCGAACCTACGAACTGTATGGCCAGATGGCACTCGCGGGTGCCGATGCGTTGTCGTTCGTGGCCAGCGACTCGGTCGACGACATTCCGTTGCCGGCAACCCTGCGCAAGTTCTGCCTGGCCACCGCCGACAAACTGCAAGCCGCCGGAACCCGCTTCGACGAGCAACCGGGCGACGCTGCTGCCTGGCAAACCCGCACCGCATCGATGGTTCAGGAGTTCAAGGCGATCGCGCAGGAGATCGCTTCGACGCGAGCGAAACTCTTCCCAGCCACAGCGGCGGGCACCAATGACGGCGCGTTCCGTGCCGCCGGCGTGTTCATCGTCGCGCAGTCGCTGCTCTCGGGGATGGAAGCCAAAGGTTCGGCCGATGTTCCGGGGTGGCAGCGCGTTCTCGAGACCCTCGCCGTCGTCGATCGCGCAGCCATTGCGCTGCTCAAACCGGTTCTCGATGCGAGCGACAACGGGCTGTCGGCCGAAGCCAAGACGAAACTGACCGCGATCGTAACCACGCTGCAGACGGCCGGCGCAGCCGCGATTCCGACGTTTGCCACCACCAAAGAAGCCAAGGCTGCAGTTACCGTCGCCATGAAGGCGCTCGACAAGACCTCCGATGAGGTCAACGAAGTGCTCGAGTCTCTGCAAGACGTGATCTTCCCGTAAACGTATTATTACCTGTTAGCACCCGGGGGCCGCGGCGCCTCCGGGTGTTTTGTTTTTCGCCCACCCGTGCGGCCACAGCACCCCCAGCAGCATGAGCAGCATTGTGCCAAGCGCGATGGCCATCCCAAGCCAATGCGTGGCCGGGCGAAACGCGAACTCGATCGTGTGCCGACCGGCGGCGACATACACCGCGCGTTGACAATAATTGGCGCGCAGAATCGGCACCTCGCTGCCGTCGACGGTGGCCCGCCAACCCGGATAATGGTTCTCGGCCAGCACCAGCCAGCAGGCGCGCTCGACCGTCGCCGTCACGGAAAAACCGGCAGGTCCCCAGCTCGCCACTCGACACGCACCGAGGCTCGGATCCGGTGCCTCAACGGCCGCGAGCGCAGCGGCAGCAGCACCACCGGCGGCATCGGCCGCGGCTACGGCCGGCGCCGCCGATACGTCGAGTCCGGCCGCCGGCCCTTCGGGACAACCCGAGAGCAGGACCTCGCGCGTCGGCCGAAACCCAGGCGAGAGCAGAAACGAGCGCGCCGCGTCGGCATCTTCGATGACCCGATGGCTGGGGACCAGGTAGGCGCGTGGCAGACAGTCACGAAAGACATGCAGTTGCTGTCGCGCCGTCTGGTGCACCCGCGTAAAAAACGGAAACGGACAGGGCTGGTCGATCGGGGTGACGAGATAGCGAACGTTGAACAGGCGAAACACGACCGCCGGCAGTCGCTCGGTGAACGCCAGGTCGTAACGCGACTTGGCGAACCCCTGCGCGGTATTGACCAACTCACCGAACCAACGAATCACCATATTGTCGTAACCGGCGAAGTTCTCGAACCGATCGAGCATCGGGTCGTTGAGTTCGGTCTTCTTCGGCATGCACAACACGCGAAAACGATCGCCGCTCGGCGCCGAGCGTCCATCACCGGCGCCGGTCGTCTGCGCCTGCACATACGCCACGATGTCGCGATCGAGGCCGACGCGATCGACCGGGTAAGTGCGCTGCGCAAAAGGCCGCCCGAAGCTGATCAGGTCGACCACCAAGATGAGCACGACCAGCCAGTGCAATCGGCCAACCTGGGGATACCGCCACGCGCAATACAACAAGACAAAAAGGGATAGCAATACAATATAGTACGTCCGCGTCAGATTGCTGGTGAACAGCGCTCCGGTCGCACCGGCAAAACCCTCGATGGCCAATGGGGCATGGAACATCGGTTCCCAGTGGTGGGCCGCCGTCTGCAACACCGCATGCCACAACGAGGAGCCCGCCAGCACTGCACCACCATAGACCAGAGAAACGCCGATCGTGGCCAGCAACAGTCCGATCAGCACCCGGCGGCGCTGCCGCACCAGCAGTTCGCAAAAGGCGTCGGCACCGAAACCGGCCAACAGGCAGAGGAAGAGGCCGGCCTCCGAGACGAACTTGCTGTAGCCGCGCAGCATCTTGTAAACGGGCAAGGAAGCGAGCCCGTCAAACAGCGGTGAATAGCGGCCACTGGCCAGCACAAGAGCAGCGCCTGCCGCAATCGCCAGTGCCGCCACGAGGTCGCGGCGGGGTGAGAACGGCGAGAAGCACAGCAGCAGCAAAGTCGGCAACCCGACGTACAAGCACATCTCCCAGTAATGGAACCAGCGACCCCAGTAACGCAACGTCGTATTGTCGCCGAATGCGCCGGGACACACGAGCAGCAGCAGGTTCTCGGGGGGAAACGAATTGGCGCCATTGAACTCGAGTTTGTTTTCGGCCGGATACGCGGCTCGCGCCGAGGCCCCGGAGAACTCCACGGTTGGCACAAACTGCGGCGCCGCAAGACCGACGCCAACGACCAGGACGATCACCATGACGCGCCCGAGCCGCCACAGATCGGCCAAGGCCCGCGAACGCACACACCAGTGCGCGACGAAGTAGACGAGAAACGTGGTGCAACAGAACAGTTGGTGCTGGAAGTGACTGGCAAACACCATCGTGGCAAAAACCACGCCGGCGGCGCCGGCCCAACCGGAGCTGTCGTCGCGCACCGCCCGATCGCAGAACCACAGAAATAGCGGGATCCAACACAGTGTCGACAGATCGCCGTGATGACCGCCCAGGATGCGGAAGACAAACACCGACGACAGCATGAAGGCCACGCCGGCAATGGCGGCACCAAACCGCGACAACCCGTAGTGACGGGCCAATCCAAAGGTGAAGGCCCCGGCCAACCACAGATGCAGAAACGTCAATACAAAAAAGGTCAACCACGGCGGCAGCACCAGCATCAGGTGATTCGGCAGGTAGAACAGGGCCGACTGAATGTTGGCCTGCAGTGGCTGCCCGCCGAGCATGTACGGGTTCCAGCTCGGCCAGCGGCCGTCGGCCAGTTCCTGGGCGATCATGCTGCGCAACTGGAAGAAATACCAGCGCAAGTCGCCCGTTTCTTCAGATCCCATCAGGAAAGGCGGGGTGGCGAACGGTGACGGCAACAGGATGGCAACCATGACGGCCATGGCCGCGAGCACGACCAGATCACGTTTCATGCGGTTGCCTGGTCCCCTTCCCCGACGTGACGGAAGATCCGGGATTCCCGGATGTCTCCGCCACACCCACCTGCCTACCGAACAGCGCAAGGCCCCGCTTCATCAGCGGGGCCTTACGACTACCGGAAACCTTTCAACACTTGCTGTCGGTAGGGCTAGCGTCTAAGACGAGTCGCCGCAAACCGGCCCGCATTGCTGATTCATGCGGTATGTCGCCGGAAAGTTACCCTGTCTTGTTACCCCGTGTCAACCGCCGCGCGGCTTCTTCTTCGCCGGTGAATCGAGCGCCACCCTCAGCATATCATCGGCGTCGGTGTCCTTGCGAATCGAGCGGACCTTCAGCCCGACCCATTCACGAAGCGCCTGCCCGACCAGATCGGCAATGGCCCGGTTCTCGGCGGCGGCCATGATGCGAATGGTCCGGGCCAGATCGGCCGGAATCATGACCGTCAGTTTCTCGGCGGGTCCGTCTACTGTTCGAGGTCTCGGCATTATGCGGCCATCCTTTCGACCAGCCCGGCAACCACCTTGGCGTGCCACTTGCCGCCGGTCTTGCTGGTGATGCCCCGGGCGGTAAGCTCGCGGGCGATCGCGTTGAGGGACCGACCGCCGGCCCGCAGTTCGCGGATGGTTGCCAGCGTGGTCTGCTCGCTGGGGTTTTCGACCAACCGGCCGCCGTCGCCCAACTCGAACCCGTAGGGAACGGTGCCGCCGGTCTTCTCTTTGCGCTCTCGCTTCACTGCGAGGGCGGCCGCAGTCCGTTCGCCGATCGCTTCACGCTCCCACTGCGCCACCGACCCAAGGACGTTGAGCACGAGACGGCCGGCAGCGGTCGACGTGTTGATACTGTCCTGAACGGCCACGAGGGCGGCCCCGGTCTTGTCGAAGAACGAAACCAACTCGCCAAGGTCTCGAACCGATCGGGTCAGACGATCGAGTTTGAGAATCACGAGGGCATCGGCAGCGCCGGCCTTGATAGCGGCCATGGCATCGGCCAACCCGGGGCGGTTCATGTCCTTGGCGCTGCGGCCGGCGTCTTCGTGGATGGCAACCAGTTCAACATCGGCGGCCACGCAATACGCTGCAATGCGGGTGCGCTGATGTTCGAGGGACAGCCCGCTTTCGGCCTGGTCTTCACTGCTCACCCGGATGTAACCGATTGCCTTCATTTGTCGATACCTCGCTTTCGGCGAATTGTTTACGTCACTAGTCTATCGTATCGACACGTTTACGTCAATAACTTTTTGTTACCGATCGTTCTATCGGTTACAAACTAGTAGTGGTTGTTTTACCTCACTAGCCTATCGTTGCGATTTCGAGCCGTATTGCCGGCCGATATTGTTGCCGTCGAACTCCTGCCACGGGGTGCGCCGCGACTACCTCGGTTGATCGTGCGTTGGCTCGGGCGTATCATTGGATGTGGAGCCAGTTGGGCCGGCGTGTGCCCGTGAAGCATTGTGACTTCTGACTGGCTCTGTGCCTCGGTGCCGCCGCTACTCCGAGGCTACTGACAACGGTTTAGGCCACGAAACGCTTCGGGCGTTTCAGAGGGGGACCGCCCTGTAAGGGCGGGTGCATCGCTCGCCGTGATCCCGGTTTGGAATGCGGACCAATGCCGCCGTTGTCGTTGGGCCGGATGCTGAGTATCATTTGGTTTAGAGGCGGACCCGCTGATAAATGCATTCTTGACGAAAGAAACCGTGAAAAGAAACCAGCGAGCTACTGCGCATCTTCCGGGCTGCGCAACAGCAGGGCAAGCCGTAGAGCAACCCGCACGAACCTCTTGTATTTTCTCTCTCTCATTCTGGCGATGCCTTTTTCGTCGCCCAACTCATCGAGAACACGCGCCCCGATCGAGCACAAGCAGCACCTGAACAGCCAACACCGCGCTTCACCGCGCGCCGCCATGACGCGCTCGTGAACCTGATGCAGCCAGCACACACGTGCCGGGATTGATCGCTTTCTTGCTGGGCACAGTATCATGCCATCGGCGACCACTGGCCCATGGGTGACGGTGCGGCTGTTTTCGCGGGCAGTTTCCATGAGCTTTTCTTGTGCGCTTTTCTTGTGCGCTTTCGCCTGTGCTGCCTGTTGTTGCCTGTTTCAGCAGCAAACTTGCGTATTCAGTTTTGCCCTGTAAAGATTGGCTTTTCTGCGTGGTTCATCACGGGCGTATAGGTCACGACGGCACCCCGCGCCCATTACCACCGTGGATGAGTCCAGCGGCGGACACGGGTATCGTCAGCGGTGCATCACGGTAGTCGATTATCCTCGCAACGGTGTCATCTATACCCTTTGCAATGGCTTGCTCTTGCGAGCATTCGAGGCACCACACAGCCAGGGTGACAAGTCGAAGATGCTCGCGCAGTTTGGATGCCTCAGCGGTTGCGGCGTTGCGTTCGGCCGTCAGACGTTCGACGGCCTCTTGCGTAGTCTCGCGATCTTTCTTGGTGTTGTCGCTCATGGGTTTGCTTCCTTTTAGTATGTGTTTCCGCTGCCATCATGGCAGCGCCGGCTGTCCTGGCAACTCGATCCACCTTACGATTCCTTCATGCGTCGCCGGTGGATGGCATCGGGCACAACCGATCGGCCCGTGTTTGCTCACCCAGAACCGTCGACCACCGCAGCAGTAGCACGGCCCGACCTCGCCGGCAGCGTCGCGTTCTGCCTGTTCTCGTGGTTGGCCACCGTCGTGTTCTCGTATCGCAGCACGTTCGGTCATCGCGTCGGCGTGGTCCTGCCATGTCCGCTTCGGTGTCGCCGGTCGCTCGAACGGAACGCGCACGATGCACCATGGGCACTCGCGTACTTTGACTGCCGACCACTCGGGGAGCCAAACCGGCCCGCACCGATCGCAGCGGCCGGCCTGGGTATACCAACTCGGGACCGTGCCGGCGTTCACCATGGCAAGGTGTTCGGCGTTCACCTTGTCTTTTCTGTCGTCAATTTCGTCCGGGGGTTTTTCACACTGACATCTATCGTTTTTCGGTGTAACAGGTGTAACAGGTGCAACATCAGCCAATGATGCTGGTTTGCAACGAATTTCAGGTGTAACAGCCGGTGTAACACGGGTAACATCCGCTGATGGTGCGGGTTCATGGTAATAACACCGTACTACTACCTCGTCAGAGACAGGCTTTGCCAGAAGAGTCAGCACGTCATCAAGACTCATATCAAGACTCCAGCTCTATCTAGCCGGACCTCGTACACCCTCGCCAGCAACGACCCGAAACGCCGATTGCGAGACCATTTCCCTTCGGCGTCTTTTGGCGGAAGCGCGCCGTGCTCATGGAGTATCTGACACGCTCGGTGATGGTCGAAGCCCTTGGTTGCCTCTTTGAATCCCGACGAATTAAACAAGTAGACACGAGCGCCCGTTTCTTCGTCGTCCGCCCACCAACCGGCCCGGTCGCGGATCGTCGAGTCAGCCGGCGCCGATGCCTTTGCGAATCTCGAATCTCCGTGTCGTTCGATGAACTGGCGAACCTGTTCAACAACCTGACGCCGTTCGTCGTTGCCCTTGCCGCGGATCGACCGCCACGAGGTCATGCAATCGACGGCCGCGTCAACAGCAGACCCGGCAGGCCAACACGTCAGACCATACTCGGTCGCCAGTTCGCCGGCCATGGCGAGCAACGCGAACCGCGCCGCCGCTCTCCGGTCCTGGCCCTCGCCGTCTACATTGAATTGGGGCGTCGCCTTGAACTTGTCGAGATACTGTGCAAAGTCGCGTGGGTCTGTCGTCAGCCTGTCGAGAAACACCCTGCCGGCGTGCCCGTGATTCTTCGCCGCCGCCGTCTTGACCGCGTCAGAGAATGCGTTCCCGGTCTTCGCTCCATGTAAGTCATCCCAAGCGCCGTGCGTTCTGGCCACAGGAACGTCAATCAGCCGAATGCCTTGGCCGGCCTTCACCCTTTTTCCGCCGTCAGACATGGCAGTTTCAATCATCCGCTCGCCGCTTGAAAGTACAGTGACGCGCCACTTTGCCACCGATCGAGCGGAACCGGATCGGCCGGCCCTCTGCTTGCCGCGACCGTTGGCCAGTGCGTAGACGATGTCACCGACCTCACGCGCGTCGGCCTGCCCGATTTCATCGAGAGCAAGCAAGCAATCGTTGACCATGGCGGCCACGCCTTCAAGGCCGTTGGCTGTGGCCCTCCATGACCTCATGTAATTGCGTCCGCCCCACACTGAGCACGCCGCCTCGATAGCCGTTGTCTTTCCGGTCGAACTGTCGCCGTAAAAATGGATGCCGCCGCTTTCCATGTTGCACTTTGCCATCAATGGCCCGGCGAACGCGGCCGACAACGCCAACATCAATATAGGGTTGCCTACCGCCGGTGCCGCTACATTGGTTATCCATGCGTTCAGATCGCCACCAACCGTATACTCGTCGTGCCCGCGCTCGCCGGTCTGATAGGCAACCTCGGTTGCTCTCGGCCCGATCACAGAATCGGGAAGCACGAACGAACCATCAAACCATCCTGTCTGGGTCGCGCACAGTATTCGACGTTTGGGTGTCTCGAACTGAAGATAGTGACCGAGTCGGCGGTGCTGGTTCGGGTCGATCTTCACACCCATAGAAAGCAACTCGCGCCGTACCTCTTCGCCTGTCCCGGCCATCAACTCCATGGGCATCGCCCATTCCCGCCACCTGCCGAGAGTGTTTCGGAACCGGATCAAACGGCCGAAGTTGCCGCCGTGGATGTCGCTGGTAACTGCGTCCAGGTGGATCGGTGAGCAAACCCAGCGATGTATCGGGGTCTTCTCGCCGCTCTTCTCTACTCTGAAGTCGAAGTACCACACGCCAGCCCCAAGCACGCCGGTGTTGGCCACCTCGGTTTGGTGGTCAAACACGCGGTAGCATGGCCGGTCTGCATCTTCGATGGTGACGGTGTCGTCGGAACCCGCATCAATGGCTGATGTTACACCTGTTACACCTTGTGTTACACCTTCACCATCTCGCAAACCGGCGTCATCAGGCGCTGTTACACCTGTTACACCTGTTACACCGTTTTCGTAGATAACCCCCACTTTTGCCGCCGCTGATTCGATGCAGCTCAACACCGCACCGAAACCTTTCAACTGCGCCATGTCGTTGAAGTCGGTTGCGCCGTCGGGGCGGTCTGCCCCAAAACTCGGTACGGCGACAACCCCACCGACAGCAGCGGCGGCCGCCCGTGCTTTCGTCAGTCCGGGGTTGCCATCGGTTCGATAGTCGTCATCGGCGCACACGATGATAGTTGTCGACTTGAACAGCGAGCGAATCTTGCGCGCCACCGGCCCGAGTCCGCCGGCATCGAACGCGACCACGGCCGGGTGCCCGGTCGCCTCGTGGACGCTCGCCGCCGTTGCGTAGCCCTCGCAAATGCAGACCACGCCACCGTCGGATGGTGTGCCGATTATCCAATAGCACCCATGCTTGCGTCCGCCTGTCAGGTATTTCTTGCCGCCGGTCGGGTCGATGAACTGCAATGAGGTCATTCTCTCGCCGTCCATGATCGGGAGCACAAGCGCGCCGTTGTGGACCCTGACCCCGTGCGTCCTGACGCCTTTCTTGGCGAGATATGGGTGGTCAGCCGGTGCCGGCTTCGCCTTCGTCCAGATCGACACCGCCTTGCGCGCTGCGTTGTCGGCCCCCCGTTGCGCTTCGGCCTCGCGTTGCGCCTTGATCGCGGCCATGCGTTGCCGATGCTCGGATTCCTCAACGGTGGTCAGCGGTCGCCCGATGTCGGCGCGCCAACGGTGTTGCACTCCGATGCGCCAGTCTCCGAACTCGCCGGCCGGGATGCCATCGCCGTGCAGGACATACCAACCTGCGTCATCGTTTCCGGCATCCTTGCTGGCAAACCGATGCAGTTTCCCGTCGTCGATGATCTCTACCGGTGGCGTGATCCCGGCCGCCAACATCGCCGCGCGGAATGCGCCGACGTGGTCTACCGCTTGACTCGCAGGGCGCAACACCGTACTATTACGGTGTTTGTTCGATTGCTCTTGTGCCGCCTGGGTGCTCGCCTGGGCGGCTTCGTTTTGTGGGTCCATTGTCATGCTTCGTGTCCTTGCTCTTGTCGTCCAATGAACCGGGCCGGTCGCCATGGTTTACGCCATGACGAGTGTCGTCGTCGGCAAGTGCCATTCACTATCACGACGGGCGTCCCGCAAGACGGTATCCGCCGCCACTCGAAAGTGGGGAACGAAAGAGGAAACATGCGACGCGCTACGCCGCAGTCAGGCCGATACCTGCGCGACTGGCGAACTCGGCACGCTGACCCGGAGTCATGCGGTTGAGCATCGATACCGCAACCTCAAGGGCCACGCGCCGCAGGCGCCTCGGACGCCGCGCCCGCAGTCGCAGAACGTGACGCCGGGTGCGTGTTGCTGGGTCGGTCAGGAAGATCTCGACGGCGGCCCGGCCTGACCGGTGGTCACAGGCGAACAGTGAACGGGCACCGGTCTTGAACACGTAAGTCACCCTGATCGACTGGTAGCCCATGGTGCGCAGTCGTTCGGCAATGTCGCTTTCGTCTGCGGTCAGGTCCAGATTATCAACCCCGGTGTTGCGGAAATGCTTTGTCTTGATACTGCGTCGGGTCGTGCGGCTGGGGGTGGTCACTGGTCGGACACCTCCGCCGCGCCGCGCTCAACTACAAGGGCGATATCTGACTCCCTCCATGCCACGGCGCGCAGACCGAGGCGCACGGGGGCGGGGAACTCGCCAGACCGGACGCCCTCGAACCACCGAGACCGCGACACCGGAACGCGGGTAAGCACCTCGGGCAGCTTCAGTAGGCGGTCTGTCATTTGGCCACCTCGCCTGGCGCCGTGGTCGGCTTCACGCGGGTCGACTCGACGTATCGGTCAAGCTCGGTTTCGAGCACGCGATACCGACGGGCGGCCGGCTTGAACGCGGCCAGCTTGCCATCGTGGATCAGTTTACGGACAACCTGGTCCGAGACACCGAGACGCCGTGCGACTTCCTGCAAATTCAACGCGGTCATGGGGTAAACCTCCGAGGTCATCATCGAGCCCGAACGGAAAGCCGGTGCTCGTTGCCTCGTGGTCTGCTCGGTGTTACCCTTGCCGTTGCGTGTGGTTTGCGGGTTCGCGCCTACAAGCCACGAGGCTACCGGTTTGCACGGTTGCACCCGCGCTTGCCGGTAGCCTCATTCTAACGTCTTACTGTTTTT
>CAZADH010000005.1:0-17251 GCA_964483805.1 uncultured bacterium | reverse complement strand
GTAAGACATCGTTTTTATCTTTTTGTCGTATCTCTTTTGTTTAGCGGCTGTCTGGCACGCCTTCCCGCAATACTCCTGATCCCCTCGCGCCTTCTCGAACACCTTCCCGCAGCGCGGGCAGGCGCCGATGAACGCGCCGGCATCGTTGCCGCCGAATGCATTGAAAGCGTTGATGCATACATGCTGGCGATGAACCACAAACGGGTCGGACAGGTCGAATCCGTACGCAACGACAGTTCCGCCGTTGATGCGCCCCTTTATTCGGACCTTGGCGAACACGATATTAGCCCACGACATAGCAAGGTTCGCGGCTTCACGAACGGGTCCAGACACAGGGCGACCGGCAGACCAGTATGAAATCAGTTTGCGAATGTGGCAGGCCGTTTCTGCTAGGTGTTCAGCAATTCTCGTGTCGCTGGCTTGATCGAAATCCTCCATTGCCGAGTCACACATTGTTTTCCATCGTTCCCACTCGCAAGCTGCCACTGAAACGTAGTCGCTCGGCGTTGTCCTGTCCGGGTCCACCGCCAACCACGGCAGCATGGCCAGCAATTCGCGCGTTGCCGGCGTCGCCGTCGGCTTGGGCACCCGCTTCTTGCTGGCCACCGCGCCCCGCCTGGTCGGCGCGCTCACGCGGCCCGCTTCCGGCCAGTCGTCCGGCGGCCTTGAGTTGCCGAATGTCGGCCCAACCCTTCCGCGATGAATGACAGAACCAGTGCGTTGAGGCTGACGCCCTCACGTTTCGCCGTCTCGATCAGTCGTAGGTGGGTCGTCTTGCCGACCCGTTGCACCCACTTGCCGCTGGCCGACGGTTTCGGGATCGGGATAGAAAACTCGCGCGCCGTGTCCAGCCACTCGGCTACAACATCGCGGGCGCTGGCAATGGCAGCGTCAACCGTCTTGCCGATGCCGATGCAGTCGGGAAGGTCGGGGAACTCGACGACCCAGCCGGGGCCGTCGGCCTTGTCACGAGGTCGCACCACGAACGGGTATTGAAGTTCCTTCATTGTCAGATCACCTCGTCAATGAGCTTCAGGAACGCCCGCACGTATTCAGGCTCAACCGGGTTGTTGGCAGGGACCGGCAGCGAACGCTTGCCGGGTATCACAAAGGTAACGTGACTCGTTCCTTTCTGCCGGAACGCGATACCGAAGTGTTTTGCCAACGCCTTCAGGTCGTCGACGTGCCAGCCGCGCGGGTTGTTGCGCATCCTGGCGAGTATCTTGTCACGGGCAGTCATGGGCCAATAGTATCGCCGGTGGTATGTCGTGTCAACGCGCCACCCCACCCGCCTTCACTGTGTCCAGGTAATCGGCCCATGCCTGCATCATGCGGCGGCGTTCTGGTAGGTGCTGCGTCCGGTTGTAAGCCCGGCCAAGCGGGTCTCGAACGACATGCCCAAGCTGATGCTCGATCAGGTCAACGCGGAACCCGAGAACCTCATCGAGCATCGTGCGAGCGGTCACTCTCCACGAGTTACCTACCATTTCACCCTTTCCGATGCCGAGACGGCGCAAGGCACCCAACACCGTGTTGTCACTCATCGCCCGGTCGGGGGCCATGGCGGACGGGAACACGTAGCGGCAGCCGCCGGTGATTGCCTGGATTTCTCGCAAGATCTCGATGGCCTGGCGCGACAACGGCACAATGTGGTCGGCTCCCCCCTTCGAGAGTTTGAATCGCCACTCCCCTACCCCGAGGTCGATCCCTGACCATTCTGCTTGCCGCAGTTCTCCCGGTCGGACGAACACCAGCGGCCCGAGTCGCAACGCGGCCCGAACGATCGGCGAACCGTGATACCCGTGAAGCACTCGTAGAATCTCGCCGACCTTGGCCGGGGCGGTCGGTGCGGGGAAGTGTTTCGCGGCCGGCGTCTTCATCGCGCCTCGAAGGTCGCGGCAGGGGTCAGAGGTCAGGCGGCCGGTGAGCACGGCATAGCGGCAGATCAAGCTGATAATGCCAAGCACCCGCGTTGCCGTCTCAGGTGCGCCACGGTCGCGCACCCGCCGGGCAACGTCCAGGGCTTCAATCGGCGAAAGAGCCTTGATTGGTTTCGGCCCGATGAATGGCAAGATGTCAGAATCGAGGTTTCGTTTGATCCTGACGACGTGGCCGGCAACCTTGTCTTTCGACCATTCGGCCAACCACTCGGCAGCGATCGCCGCGACAGTGTTACCCGGGCGGCCCCGACCGATGGACGGGTAAACGCCGTTGCGCAGTTGCGCCCGCATGTCGTCGCGCTTGGCCCGGGCATCGGCGAGACTGACCTCTGGGTAAGTCCCGAGACTGAGCATCTTCTCTTTGCCACCGAACACGAAGCGGAACCGCCACCAACGGCCACCCTCGGGGCGGACTTCGAGGTAGAGGCCGTTCGAGTCAAAGAGTCTGATCCGTTTCGGTGGGTCTTTCAGGGTCCGCAGTTGCAGCGCGGTCAATGGCATGGCTGGGTAACTCCTGTGCGGCGGTTGGGCAGTTACCCGGGAATTTACCCGTAACGTGTCGCGGTCTGCAATGTTTTTTGGTGGTTTTCGCTGGACGCTAAAAGCACGAAACCCCGCCTGATTAGCGGGGTTCCTGCACTTCGGTGAGCCTTTCAAAACATGCTCTCGGTAGGGCTAGCGGGACTCGAACCCGCGCTCTCCGCCTTGAGAGGGCGGCGTGTTAACCGGTTACACTATAGCCCCAGATCGGCTGGGGGACAGGGACTCGAACCCCAATAGACAGATCCAGAGTCTGTCGTCCTGCCATTAGACGATCCCCCAGGGACGGTTTTGATGATAGCATGGCCTCGGTCCGTTGTCAAATCGGATCTGACGCCCATTCGTGAAAAACGAGCCAGGGTACCCGCCTGCGGCCGTTGCCCCACGGACGTGCGCAGGAGCGCCGGATCGGCTCGGCGCCAGGGATGGCGCGCAACGAGCCGAGCAGGGGGCGCGAAACGCCAGTTTCGCGCAATGCAGCGGGGCCGGCCCGCCGCGACCGTTGGCGCAGCCGTCGTTCACCCGCCCCAGTGAATCACACTGTTGTCGCCAATGCTGATGCGCTGGGCGCCGCCCGAAAGTTCGACCGAGTCGCCAACGATCGAGTCACTCAGGATCAGGTTGGTCAGGCTCGAATCGGCATTCACCACCGAATCACGGATGATGCAGTCTTCGATCGTGCACCCGCGCGCCACCGACACGTGCGGACCAATGACCGAGTTCTTGATCTTGGCCGTCGGGTCGATCGCCACCGGCGGCACGATGACGCAGTTGGGGAAGTTGGCGTCGTGGGCATGGCCGTTCTCGAGCAGATAGCGATTGGTGGCCAGCAATGTTTCGGGCTTGCCGCAATCGAGCCATTCGTCGATCTCGGGGGCACCAAACCTGGCGCCGTTCGCCATCATCAGCTTGAAGACCTCGGGCAGATAATATTCACCCTTGACCTTCAGCCCCTTCTTGACCGCCGCAGAAATGGCGTCCATGAGGGCTTTGCCGTCGCGCAGATAGTACAGTCCCACCTGGGCGAGCTTCGATATCGGCTGATCGGGTTTTTCGACCATGTCGGTGATGATGCCGTCGCGCACCACGTTGACCCCGAACCGCTTGTAATCGACGACCTCTTTCGAGTAGATGAGGCCGTCTTTGCCTTCGCACAGGGCCGGGATCCGCGTGAGGTCGGTGACGAACAGCGTGTCGTTGAAGACGATCAGCACATCGTCGCCCTGACGGATGAACGGATGCGCCAACCAGACCGCATGGGCCGGACCCAGCCGTTCTTCCTGATGAATGTACTGGCACGGCAGCTCGGGATAATGCTCTTTGACGAAGGCCTCGATCAAGGCCATGTTTTCGTCGCAAATGAACACGACGAGGTCGATCTTGATGCCCTGCAGGCTCAATACAACGTATTCCAACACTGTCTTGCCAGCGACCCGCACCAGCGATTTCGGTTTGCTGTGGGTGTGGGGGCGCAAGCGCGTGCCTTTGCCGGCCACCGGGAGAATGACGACCATGATCGGCCTCCTGTCAGGGCGCTTTCGGCGCCACCTGGCGAACCACATCGAGCACCGTTCCATCCCGATACTCGATCAATGCCACGATTTTGTCGGTCAGTGCGAGCGGCGCCGGTTTGCCGCACAACTGCACGGCCCGCTCGTAGAGCGCCGGCATCGGCACGATGGGCAAGCGACTGCCGCGCAGGCGATCGAGCAGATCCTGGCGGCGCGGGTTGACGGCAATGCCCCACTCGGTGACCACCGCATCGATGGTCTCTCCGGGCGATGTCACCGTCAATACTTTGTCAACAACAAGGGGGATGCGCCCCCGCGTCAACGGGGCGGTGACGACGGTCACCCGGGCGCCGGCCGCGGTATCCTGGTGGCCGCCGATCCCATGCAGCAGAGCCCCGTCGGCTTCGGTGTTCACGTTGACGTTGAAATCGAGATCGATCTCGGTGGCCCCGAGCACAACCGCATCGAGGCGGTCGACAACACATGCGGCACTGTGCGGATTTGCATACATGCTCGCACTCATCTCGAGATGGCGGGGATTGCGATCGAGCGAACCGACGGCCTGGAGGTCGAAACTCTGCACATCGAGCAACGCCGCAACCAGACCGTCTTCGAGCAGATCGACCATCGCCCCGGTGATGCCACCCGACACGAACGAGGCTTTCACTCCCCGTTTGACCATGTGTTCGCGCACGAAGCCCGTCACCGCGAGGGTAATGCCGCCCGCCCCGGTCTGAAACGAGAAGCCTTCCTGGATGAGCCCCAACGCGTCGAACAGCGCCGCCGCGCGTTCGGCGATGAGAAGCCGCGTCGGATCGCGCGTCACTTCCGTCGTCCCCGAAACGATCCCTTTTGGGTCTCCGATGCTCGGCAACTCAACGACGAAGTCGACATGGGTCTGCATGATGCAGGCCCGCGGATTGGGGAACGGCACGAGGCAGTCGGTGACGGCGACAACACGATGTGCATACATGGCATCGGTCATCGCGTAACCCAGCGGACCACATGCGGCCGGACCGCCCAGACCACTGACGTTGCCGGCAGCGTCGCAGGTCGGGGCGGCAATGAAGGCCACGTCGACCTTCACTTCGCCCGCCTCGA
The DNA here is from genome assembly GCA_964483805.1 of uncultured bacterium. Classification (GTDB taxonomy): domain Bacteria; phylum Muiribacteriota; class Ozemobacteria; order Ozemobacterales; family Ozemobacteraceae; genus CAZADH01. Next base: position 12,159 of record CAZADH010000005.1, on the reverse strand, counting down.
TCGCCCGCGCCCGGCCACCGTGCGACCGCAGGATCACCGGTGCCGCGAACGCACCCTGGCTGACGCGTCGCCCGATCGGTCCGTTCAGGCTTCCTTCGATGCGGCCGATCGTGCCGTCCTCGATGCGGGCCAACAACGCCTGATGCACGCCGAACAGGGCCGTCGGCAACAGCGTGAGATTCTTCACCCCCCGCCGGGCCGCGGCTTCGACGACGGCATTGACCACGCGATCGCCGTTGCGCAGGTGGTGATGAAACGAGATGGCCATGCCGTCGCGCAACTGCACGGCATCGAGCGCCGCATCCAGCCCCGCGAGCACTTTGTTCGCACGCGGATCGACACGGTGACGGAGACTGGCCGGCGCCCCGAACGGCTGCCGGGGCCCAGTCGAAAATGCGCCAGCATACGGCCGCACCGCCGCATAGCCCGGGAAACTGCCAGGAAATTCGCGTCCGATCGAGTTGCGGATGGTCATGGATTCACCCCCACCGACACCGCCTCGGCATAGCGAAGAATGCGCTCGGCCCTCTTGACCACAGGCGTATCGATCATGCGCCCGTCGAGGGCGACGACGCCAGATCCCGCTTCAGCAGCCGCTTTCGCCGCAGCGCACACGCGGCGGGCCTGCTCGATTTCGTCGACCGTCGGGTCGAACACATGATGAACGAGACGAACCTGGCGCGGATGGATGACCGACTTGCCATCGAAACCCAACTGTTTGATCAAACGGGTCTCGGCCAACAGCCCGGCGTCGTCGTTGACATCGCCGAACACGGTGTCGATCGCCTGGATACCCGCCTCGCGGGCCGCGAGCACAATGCACCCACGGGCGAAGGCCAATTCCTCGCCGGTCTTGCTGCGCGCCGTGCCCAGATCGCGGGTGAAGTCTTCGGCACCCAACGTCAGGGCAACCAGGCGCGGGTGTGCCCGAGCAATCGCGCCCGCCGCGTTGACCCCGCGCACCGTCTCGAGAATGGCCACGATTGCCGTGCGGCCCATGGGCAGGTCAAACCGCTGTTCGCGTTCCTGCAGGGCCGCCGCCAACTGCCCGATCTGCTCGGGCGACTCGACCTTGGGCAACCGGATCGCATCGGGACCGACGGGCATGATGCAGTCGAGATCATCCCGCCAGAACGGAGTATCGAGGCCGTTGATACGCACCATCAGCTCGACGTTGCACGGGTTGACCAGCGTGCGCTGGCGCAACGATTCACGCACCAGGATCCGCGCCGCGTCTTTCTCGGCCAACGCCACGGCATCCTCGAGATCGAAGACGAGCGTATCGGGGGCAAACAACCCCGCCCCTTTGATCAGAGACGGCGAGTTGCCCGGAATGTAGAGCAGCGAACGGCGCAAACGGGCAGGAGGTCGCGATTCGGCAGACATCGTCGTCATCCTTTCGCGGCGCCAGTCCAGCGCAGGGCCGCCGTCTCGAGTCGTGCCCGCAACACGTAGTCGAGGGCACCACGGTCGGTGATTTTCACCCGTACCGACGGCAGGTGATACCGCGTCAACACCTCGCGGGCAGTGGCCCGAATGGCGTCGCCGAAGATGGCGATGACCGGGCTCTCGATCTCGAGCTCACCCGCTCCCGCTGTGATACTCACATGCACATCGCCGGATTCGAGCGACCCGGCCTGGGCCATGATTTCACCCATTCATGCACCTCCGCTGCGGTTTTCTGCGTCACGCCACCGCGGCATCATGGTCACCGCGCCTGGCGCGACCTCGCTTACGGTCTGCCGATGCTGAAATACTCGAAGCCCTGTTCGCGCATCCGGGCCGGGTCATAGATGTTGCGTCCGTCAAAGACCACCGGCCGCTTCAGCAGCGATTTGATGCGCGGAAAGTCGGGTCGGCGGAACTCGTTCCATTCCGTCACCACGAGCAAGGCATCGGCACCAGACAATACGTCGTAGTTACGTTGTCCATACTCGACGCGATCGCCGAGGTGACGTTTCGCCTCGTGTATTGCTTCCGGGTCATAAGCCCGCACGCGGGCTCCGGCCGCCAGCAGTTCTTCAATGATGGTAATCGCCGGTGCCTCGCGCATGTCGTCGGTGTTCGGCTTGAACGCCAGGCCCCAGACGGCGAACAGGTGCCCTTTGAGATTCTCGCCAAACAGGCGCTTAACCTTGGTTGCCATCAACGACTTCTGGCGCTCGTTCACCGCCTCGACCGCCTCGAGGATCTGCAGTGAATGCCCCCGTTCCCGCGCCGTCTGCACCAGCGCTTTGACGTCTTTGGGGAAGCAACTGCCGCCGTAACCGACACCGGGGAAGAGGAACGAGTGCCCGATGCGGCTGTCGGACCCGATGCCCTGGCGGACGGCATCGATGTTGGCGCCCACCAGATCGCACAGGTTGGCGACATCGTTCATGAACGAAATACGCGTAGCGAGCATCGCGTTGGCGGCGTATTTGGTCATCTCGGCCGAGGGGATATCCATCACCAGGATCGGTTTGCCGGTGCGGCAGAATGGCGCAAACAGCTCTTTCATCAGTTCACCGGTGCGGACATTGTCACACCCGACAACCACCCGATCGGGCTTCATGAAGTCGTCGATGGCCGCCCCCTCTTTGAGAAACTCGGGGTTGCTCACCACGTCGAACTCAAAGGGTACGTTGCGCTTGCCGAGTTCCTCGCGGATGGCCGCCCGCACTTTTTCGCCGGTGCCGACCGGAACCGTCGATTTGTTGATGACGATTCGGAAACCGTCCATGGTCTGGCCGATTTGACGGGCCACGTTGAGCACATGGGTCAGGTCGGCGGACCCGTCTTCGCCGGGAGGCGTACCGACGGCGATAAAGATGAACAACGACTGGGTCACCGTGGCCTTCATGTCGGTCGTGAACGCCAGGCGTCCTTCGCGATGGTTGCGCTTCACCAGTTCTTCGAGCCCCGGTTCGTAGATCGGGATCTGCCCGTTGTTGAGTTTGTCGATCTTCGCGCGATCGACATCCATGCACACCACGTCGTTGCCCGACTCGGCAAAACAGGTGCCCGTCACCAGGCCAACGTATCCAGTACCAATCACACCGATCTTCATAGGTCTCTCCACCCGTATATTGTCGTATCGTCTCGTTTACCAGAACGCGCACCAGTTGTGCGCGACATCTGGCCGAAGCTTTGGTATCATACCCTTAAGCACGCGGACACGCCAAGAGCAAATGCACATTCCAGACCAACCAACAGCACCCCCCGGACCGCGCACGGTGGGTATTCCGGGAACGCGGCGACCGAGTGCCGCGATTCCCCAGTCGGCGCACCGCCGTGGCTGGTTTTCGGTTCTCGACAAGTACATCTTCAAGCAATTGCTGGCCCCCTTCTTCTTCGGGTTCTTCCTGTTCGTCGTGGTCATCGCCATCGACCCGCTGATGACGGCCTTGCAGAACATCATCAACGAAGGCATCCCGGTGATGGTCGTCGTCGACTGGTTCTTCGCACGCCTGCCGCAAGACATGGTATTTACGTTCCCGATGTCGGTGCTCTTGTCGACGCTCATTGTCTTTGGCCGCATGTCGAAAGACAGCGAGACCATTGCCCTGCGCGCGACCGGGGTCAACTTCTTCCGCCTGCTCATTCCCGTGCTGACTTTTGCCCTGCTCGTTACGTTCTTCAGTCTGTTCTTCAACGAATTCGTGGTTCCGAGCAGCAACCAGCGGGCCCACAAGATCCAACGCGAGAAGATCATGCGCCTCATGGAGCCCGAGGCGACCGAGAACGCGCTGCTCAAGATGGCCGACGGCTCGATCGTCTACGCCCGTAAGGTGTTCGAGAAGCTCAATCTCATGGAACGCGTGATGATCGAGCAATACGACGGCAATCGGTTGACTCGACGCCTCACTGCCGCCGAAGCGACTTGGGACGGCAAAGCCTGGACGCTCCGGGCCGCAGTCGATCAGACGTACGCCGCCTCTGGCGAGATGGGGCAGAAGTTCCACCCAACCATTGCCGGCACCAGCATCAGCGAAGGAATTGCCGAGTTCGCCCGCAAGACGAAGCGCCCCAACGAAATGAGCTATCAGGAACTGAGCGACCTGATCAACAGCTACGAACGGTGCAAGTTTGGCGACACCCGCGAACTGCAGGTCGATCTCGCGAGCAAGACCAGCCTGCCGTTTGCCAGTTTTTTCTTCGCGCTCGTCGGAGCGAGTTTCGGCCTCACCAACTATCGCAGCGGCGCATTCATCGGTTTCGGCATCTCGATCATCATCATTTTTGTCTACTACGTCATCATGAGTTTCTCGACAGCCATGGGCAAGAGCGGGTATCTGCCGATCTACGTCGCCGCATGGCTGCAGAATGTCGTGTTCGGCGGCATTTCTGTCCTGCTGGTCACCAGAGTCAATCAGTAGTGCATGCGTAAATACATGAGGTTACACCGCTTACCGACCGTCCTCGTGGCAGTCGGCGTGTGGTCGGTTCTTTTGCTGACGGCAGGCATCAATGCGTCACCGGCCCCGCGCGGTCTTCCGCCGATGCAAACGCCGCCAATGACCACGCCGCCCGCCATGCTCGACTGGCCACGACCCGCGACGAGTCCCCTCGGGCTCGCCGCCCGCCCGCTGTTCCGCGCCCACCGCTTCATTCTCGCCGGGGGCCTCGATGGTCACTGGTTCTCGGGGGCCCCCGACGATCCGCAACCGACTCCCGCCTGGGCACTGGTGCCGCTGGTCACCGAACTGCGCCGTCAACGGGCCGATTGCCCAACCCTGGTCATCGACATCGGCAACACCACGAGTGCCTGCCATCCGGGGGGATGGCTGATCGGTGGCGCGGGCGAGACGGCATGGCGACAGGCAATCGGTTGCACGGCCCACGTGGCGGGTCCGGGCGAACTGAGTTGTTATCGTTCGCCAGGCAACCCACCCGCGGTTCTGCGCAACGCGATTCTCGGCAACGTTGCCGGCAGCGGCGGCACCCTGCCCTTCGCGCCGTGGCGTGTCGTGGCTTGCGGCGATCTGCATGTGCTGGTCACCGGCTTGATCGATGCAACCTGGGCCCGCGAACTGCCGTTGGCCGGTTTTGGCGATTACACGATCGAAGACCCGGTCCGGGCCTGGCGCCGGATCAAAGCGCAGGCACCCCGCGTCGACCTCCGCCTCGTCGCTGTCCACGGCCCCGACTCGCTGCTGCGACAGTTGCAGCCCGATCTCGGCCCACGCGACCGCGTGTTGTTTCTCGACCCCGGCCGCACCCGCCCGTTGGCGCCCGCAGCCGATCATCGGTACTGGCCGGTGAGTCCAACCACGCGCGCCGTGACCGTGATCGAAACCTGGCCGGCCACCGAGCAACCCGACCCGACGGCGATCATCGCTGCGACGGCGCACCGCGATGATGAGACCCAACCCCGGGTGCACACGCCACGGGCCGGCACCGGCGGGCCCGAGATCGTCCGGCGCCGCCGCGATCTGCCGCTGCGCGCAATTCCTGAGGCACGAAGCCTCGCCCCCGCGTTTGCCAGCGCCGCCGCTTTGCTGGCTCGAACGTCGGTCCGCCCGTATGCCGTCATCCCCACTTCGGCGATGCCGGCCCACACACGGTCGCGTCTGGCAACGACGGCGCACGCCGAGATGACGCAGGCACTTTTGCGCACCGACCTGACGTTGACCTCGGCAGCGCGCGAACCCGTGCGCGGGCCGCGGGTGCTCAACGGCGCTGAGTTGACGCAACGGATTCCGCCGCATCGCCTGGGCGTGTTTCTGTTGTCGGGCGCCGAGGTCATCGACCTGCTGAGACGCGTGGCCGGTCCGGGCCAACCCGCACGCATGGGCATTGCCGGAGGCCGAGCCCGGTTCACCGGCCCTTTGCTCACCGAACTGACCATCGCCGAACGCCCCGTCGACAGCACCGCCAGGTATCGCGTCGGCCTCGACGAAACGATCTACCGCGATCCACGCATCGCCAACCTGTGCGATGAAACCCGACGTATCGGTCCACGCGGTCTCACCCTATGGGATGCCTGGACGACTGGATTTGCCGACGGCAGCCGCCCGGCACCGTTGGTTGACGGAGAGGACCAATGAAAACATACACCGTATTTCTTTCTCTGCTCCGGCACACCACCCTGCTGGGTCTGGTGGTGACCACGGCTTTGTTCGGCGGACCGTTCGCATCGGCACGCGCGCACGCCGCCGACGATCCGCTACCCGAGCGGAACCTGCCCCGCAACGAACTGCTCGAGCGTATCCGCCATCGCATGAACCATCCGCTCGAGCAGGTGGCGACGCCAACACGTCCCGTGGTTGCGACCATCACGGTGCCGGCGGCGCCCACCCAGGCCACGCTCACACCTGCACCGGAACCAGCGTCGGACAGCGCAACTCCGGCCGGCACCGGCCGCGATCTGCCCCCGTTGCCCTCGGCCGTCGCCGACGATCTCGCCAGCCCCGCGGCGCCGGCAGCGGACAGCAGTGACCTGCCCCGCGTGGCTTCCGGCACCCTGGTGGCCTCGTTGCCAGCGACACTCGAAAACATTCACGAACAACTCGCGGCCGCGATGCGGCGGTTGTTGACCAACCCGGCGACGCTGACCGTACGGATCGAACCGATCGGTCCACAGGAAACGGCAGCGGGCAAGTTCGCCAAGGTGACGGTGCACACGGCCAACGGTGAGGTCGATCACCTCCGACTGGCCACGGCCGATATCGTATTCAACCAGGTGCAACTCGACCTGTTCGCTCTGCTCGGATGCCAGCGCATTCAGACCCGCGACCTGGGTGCGGTCGACATGGATATCATCATTACCGAGGCCGACCTCAACAAGTTCCTCGAGTTCAAAAGCAAGAAGATCAAAGTGCAACGACCGCGCATCGAGATCAAAGCCGATGCGATCACGGTTTCGGGCAGCACGCAATACGGGTTGTTGCGCGCATCTTTCTGGGCCACCGGTTCGTTTTCAATACAACGTCAAGACAAGATCTACTTCAACCCGCGTAAGTTCAAGATCAACAGCCTCGCGGTGCCACGCCCATTCCTCAAGACCATCGTCGACCGGATCAACCCGGTGCTCGACCTGGCGAAGTTCCCGTTCAAGCTGAACCTCAAAGAGATTCGCAGCGAACCAGGCCAGTTGCATTTCATCAGCGCGAAGTAGCAGCCTGCCATGCGGATTCTGATCACCGGACACAACGGCCAACTCGGCCAGGCGTTGCAGGAAGCCCTGCGGGAGACCGGGTCGCACGAGGTCGTGGGCCTGTCGCTGCCGTTCGACCTGGCCGAGCGCACTGCCCTGACCGACTGGTGGCACGCGAATGGCCCGTTCGATCGGGTTATCCACTGCGCCGCGTTCACCGATGTCGATGGAGCCGAGAAACAACCCGACGCCTGTCGGCGCACGAATGTCGTGGCGACCGAGAATCTGGCCCGACTGTGCAGCGCAGGCCGTATTGCTCTGCTCTACATTTCGACAGACTACGTATTTACAGGCAATCAGATCCGCGTGCCGCTGACGCCGGATGCTGCCTGCACCCCAGCAGGTGTTTACGCAACAACCAAGCATGATGGTGAGTTGCGCGTTCGCGACCTGTGCCCCGATCGCCACGCCATCGTGCGGATCTCCGGGTTGTTCGGCCCCGGCGGCAAGAACTTCGTCAGGGCGATCGTCAACGCGTTGCAAGGCCCACAACCGGAGTTGCGAGTGGTCGACGACCAGACCTGTCGGGTCACCTACGCTCCCGATCTTGCCGCGGCCCTGGCGCGCTTCATCGGCGCCGCCTCAACGGCGGCACCCACCGCTCCGATGCCCGTCGGCGTGTTCCATGCTGCCAACCAACACTCCCTCACCTGGCACTTTTTTGCGACCGCAATTCGCGACCTGCTCGGGCAACGCAAACCGATCGCCGCGGTCTCGTCGGCGGAACTGGGCCGACCGGCACCGCGTCCGGTCTGGTCGGTGTTTGATACGTCGGCCTTCGACACCGTCGTTGGCACCCCCCTGCCGAGTTGGGAAGACGCACTCGAGCGGTATCTGACCCGCGAAGGTTGGCGGTGATGCCCGGCTTGTGAGCCACCGGTGCCCATGTTATCCTGCCGCGGAAATAGGCAATTGCGGAGGCATGACATGAGGCCGACGAGTGTGTGGCAGCGAGGGTTGTTGCTGATGGGGGTGAGTGCCGCGTGTTGCTGCTGGGCACCGCCCCCGATCATCGCCCAGGATGCGGGCACCGATGCCGATCCGCTCGTGGCACGCAGTTACGTCGACCAATTGACCCGTTTTCGCACCGTGGTCGTCCCGGCCGGCGACAAGCTGACGGTCACCGCCGGAACGCTGGTTGTGGTGCGTTCGGGGAAGCTCCGCGTCAAGGGACCCGCCAAGGGCGCCCTGATCGACCTGACCAAGGGCACCGAGATCAAGACGGGTGGCGAGGTGCCCCTCAACCACCTCATTCTCGTGCCGGATTCGGCCGGTTACCGCCTCGAGGCCGACACACTGGCCATGGTTCTGACCATGGGGTCGCATGCCGCCACGAAGTAGGTTGATCGCGGTCGCGATCCTGGCCGTCATTCTCATCGGCGGCCTGATCACGGCGGGCCGTCGGTGCGCCTGGCGACTCGAGGTCGAGCGGGACGACCGCTTCATCGAGACCGTCCTCGATTTCGACGAACTGCGGATTCTCGCCCGTCGTGAGGGCTGGCAGATCGGCCAGGTTCTCGCCGCCGCCGCGCAACGGGGCGCTTCGTCGATCGCCATTTCGGAAGACACCCTGGCCTCGCTTGAAGAGGCGGGACGGATCTCGGTACTGAGCTTTCAGGAGATCGAGAAACTGGCCATCGACCTCGGTCAGGCCGCATCGCAATCGTTGCCCGTCGGCCTCAGCGGCAGCCTGTGGTTGCACGCGCGCGACCCACAACTGCTCGATCGCATTCAGCGTCAACTCGAACGCAAGATGCCGACCGCCGACCGCATCGCGAAAGGACGACTGCCGGTCAGGGTGTGCGAACGCCGGGCGGCCAATGTGCTGGTGGTGCACAAATCCGGCACTGACTTCCGCACCCGCGTCGGTCTCGGCGTATCGCCGGAGTATCTCGACCTCGTGCGCGCCCACGGCCTGGGCGCCATCATTCGTATTTACAATCATCCCGACCTTGGCGGGGAGGCAATCGCCGCATCGTTGGCTGAGCTGCCGCCGGCCGCCTCGGTTTCCGCCCTGCTGTTCGCCGAGAAGGAAGTGTTCGGTCACCGCGGCAAAATCGCCGCGACCGGCGACGCCCTGACCAACTCCCGTCACCGCATCGGCTGGATCGAGTTCGTCGACCAGGCAGGGATGCCCACCCTGATGCAGCACCTCGGCGACGAGTATCCGTTCGTGCGGGTGCACAGCATCAGCGAGAAGGAAATCGCCCTGATCTACACGCCCGATCGCGCCGTGGCCCGCTTTGTCAGAGCCGCTCAGGATCGACGTCTGCGCCTGCTCTACATCCGCTGTTTCTGGGAACATCCCAAGCAGCATCTGGTCGACGACCTGCTCGAGTATCATCTGCGCTATCTGCAAAACATCGCCACCGCCCTGGCCAAAGCGGGTTTTGCCGTCGCCCGCACCGACGAACAGCGACAACTGGTACCGCCGCGCCGGCTGTCGCCACTGTCGGTTGGCGAGCGCCTGGTCATCGGTCTGGCGCTCTGGCTCGGTCCGCTGGCCCTGGCCATGGCTGCGCGTCGTCGTCCGTGGCCAATCGGCGCGTCCGCAGGTTGGGTTGCGCTCGGCGTCATGCTCTGGCTCGCGTTGCCTGCCTCCATGTTCGCTGCCGGCACGAGTCTGGCGGGCGCCATCGGGTACGCCACGCTCGGCTCCTTCCTGGTCATGCGGCGGTCAGCGCACGACGCCCGGTGGCTGCACGCCCTCCCATTCAATCTCGCCGCCCTGGTCATCCCCTCGATCGTGGGTGGCCTGCTCGTGGCCGGACTGCATGCCGAGCCCGAGTATCTTCTCGGTTTCTCGCAGTTTCGCGGGGTCAAACTGGCCTTCATGTTACCGCTGTTGCTGGTGGTCATCGACGCACTTCGCCGCTACGGCACCCGCAGTTTCGCCCTGTTCTCGAAGCCACTGCGTATTGTCGATGTATTGCTCATCGTCGGCGTCGGCCTGGCTCTCGTTCTTTACCTGTTGCGCTCGGGCAACGTCACCCTGGTGAAACCGAGTGCCGAGGAAGACGCCTTCCGCACCTACCTCGAGGATTCCCTGGTTGCCCGCCCGCGCAACAAGGAGTTTCTCATTGGGTACCCGGCAATGTTCCTGTTCCTGTTCCTGCAGTCACGTGGGTTGTCGGCGATGTTGCCCCTGCTGGCGGTGTTCATGCAGATGGGCCAGGTGTCGGTGTTCAACACGTTCTGTCATTTCCATTCACCGCTGGCCATGACCCTGTTGCGCACCTTGCACGGGTTGTGGCTTGGCGTCATCGTCGGTCTCCTCGCCGTGCTCGCCGTGGTTCTGGCGCGCTTGCTGTTGGCGGCCATCGACAAGAAACCACGGGTTTTTCTGGTCGGGTACTTCGGCTTTGGCAACCTCGGCGATGAATTGCTGTGGCGACGTTTCGTCAACGCCGCGCGCACCCTTCGCCCCGATCTCGAATACGCGGTATTGTGGGGCAACCGGCGCCCTGCCGGCGAAACCGGGCCACTGCCGCCCGGCGTCACGCTCGTCCCACGCCAGCCTTCCTGGACCCACTTGCTCGAGGAACTGGCGGCCGCCCGCATGGTCGCAGTCCCCGGGGGCAGCGTGCTGCAGACGACCACGAGCTTTGGCAGTTTTGTCTATTACTTTGTATTGCTCGTCTGCGGTCGTCTTTTTGGCGCGCGACTCGCCCTGATTGCCCAGGGATACGGCCCGTTTTGCGGCACGGCCGAGGTCTTGCTGACGCGGATCCTCATCGACCTCTCCCGTCACGCCTCCGTGCGCCATGCCACCGACCTCGAGCGGCTCAACGCGTTTCCCGGACCCCTGCTGTCTCTACCGGTGGGAGCCGATCTCGCGTTCCTTGGCGCCGCCGATACCACCGGCAGCTCCCCAGCGGTAAGGGAGCGCACGACGCCGGCCACGCCGTTCGTACTGGGTGTCATCTTGCGCGGCAGCAATCGGTATGCACGACATATTGCAGAATCGCTGGCCAAATGGCGTGACAGCAAGCGACACCGCACGGTCATCAAACCCCTGTTCATGCAGCCCGACGAAGACGAACAGCCATGGACCGGGCTCGATGTCGCGCCCACGCGACTCGCGAGCGAAGCCGATCTCGCCGCAACGTTGTCTGGTCTCGATGCTCTGCTGACCATGCGCTTGCACGGCGCCATCCTGGCGACGATGTGCGAGACCCCATGGATCGGGTTTGCCGTCGACCCGAAGATAACGGCTTTCGCAAAGACGGCCGGCGTGCCCTGGTTGTTGAACCCGGGCGAGTTCAACCCCGAAGAACTGGAAACCGCCATCGACGAACTCATTGCCGATGGGGTCGCCTGTCGCAGTCGCTTGCACGAGTGTACCGCGCAGGGAACCCTGCTGGCTGCAACCGATGTGCGCCTTGCCCTCGAACGGGCGGCCCCCCCGGCCATCAGTCCCGGCGAGGCCCCCCCCCGCGCACGATGCGCGTAGTGGGCGTTTGCCGGCACAACCGGCGGCGTCATACATCGTATTTCTACCTGCCGCGGCAGCGCGGACAGGGTCGACCGCCCGCTGCGTCTGCGCTAGGCGTCAGGCTTCTTGTCGTCGAGGATGTCGTCGAGCAACGACACGTCCGGTAGCGCCATCGGGTCGTCACCACCACCACTCGGCATCGGTTGCACCGGTGACGGTGCCGCTTTTGCAAAGGTGGCCGGTCCCGCGGGTGCATCCAGATCGACGTCGCCAATATCGGGCAGCAGATTGTCGAGGCCCAGGTCGTCGGCCGACGGCGCCACCGGAGCCGGCGCGATGGGCGCAGCAGCCGGAGCGGCGGGTGCCTCGGGCAAGGCGAATCCAGCCAGCGGATCGTCGCCCTCGGGAGCCGCCGGTGGCGGGGGGGACACCGCGCGGGCATTCGGCGGCTTGGGCGCACTCGCCGGCGCTTCGGGTCGCAACGGCGGAATCGACGGCAACGGCGGTTGGCCAGCGGCCGGCGCGGGCGCTTTGGGCCGCGGCAACGGCCCCAGCGGCCGGCGAGGCGGCAACGGCACGGGTGATC
>CAZADH010000004.1:30196-77849 GCA_964483805.1 uncultured bacterium | reverse complement strand
CCTCATCGTCGCTGATCGCAACGGCGACGGCATGGGTGACTACTGGGCGGTCGACCGCAACTTCGACGGTTTCATCGACGACTATTCCTACGACCGCAATTTCGACGGCAAAATCGACCAATGGGAATTCGACTCCAACATGAACGGCATTCCCGATCGGGTCATGGCCGATCTCGATACCGACGGACAACCCGATATCGTCGGGGATTTCAATCCGTTGGTCCGCAGCTACGCGTGGTACGCGGTGACGGGCGCCGGCAAACAGATGGCTCTCGGCCTGAACACAGGAGGCGGTGCCGGCGGTAAGCGGGCTCGCGGCCGGGCCGGGTTCTCGGAGTGACCGCCATGACGCAAACGGCAGTTCGGTCACTGCCCCCGGCCTTGCGCGCCCGCCTGCGCTGGATCGTATTGCGCGATGTTCTGGCGCTCGCCCGCTGGATCCTGGCCCGCTGACCCGCTGGGCGGGTCGGCGGGCCCCCATCACCACTGGAAGTATCGACGCTCGCCGCTCAGATCGACACCCTCTCGTGGCGTGACCAGGGTCGGCCCCGGCGTGAAGGTTGTCGGCAGGTCTTGCCCCTTGACCACGGCCGGTTCCAACTGGATCGCATCGAACCACACCGAACCGCTGCCCAGCGATTGGTTTTGCAATATAATGTATGCACGACTCGCGATGGCGTTGCTAAAGGTGTTATCGAAGGCCACGTAGACGCGATACCAGTTCATCGCCCCGAGACCGTGCCAGGTCGCACTGGCATGCGTCCCGTTCGTCGCGCCGACCACACCGACCCTCGCGGGAGGCAGTGTCGTCGGCGACGCGACGGCCGTCACCACGCCACTCGGGTCGATGCGCACACCGACCGCCCGCACCACTTTTTCGCCGCTCGTCGGCGGTTCGGTCATGATAAAACCGATCAGCGCCGGACTCGTGGCCGGGCAAACCCAGGCCGACAGGATGTAGCGATAGCCCGGCGTCAGCGTCGCCGTCGCCACCGCCTGCCACACCGACCCGGTCGCGATGTCGGGACCGCCCGACAGCACCTTGCACTGCAATGAGAACGTGCTGCCCACCGCACCCACACTGCTGTTGAGCCACAACTGCTGGGGTGTTCCGATCAGGTTGCGGTAGAAATCGGTCGCACCGCAGATCTGTTGCGTGGTGCCGATCTGCCCGATGTTCACCGTCAGCGTGCCGACACTGGTCGGTAGCGCTCCCGGCGTGACGACCGGCGTCACCGCCACGAACGTCAGACTGCCCACCGGTATCGTCGGCGCCGCCACCCCATTGAACCACAAGGCCGCCGGGTTCCACCCGGCCAGACCGGTCAGATCGACGTTGCCGGTATTGCGGAATCCGACCTCGACGAGGCGTGACCCGTTCTGCGTCACGGTACCCGCATCGGTCACGGCGTTGACGAAGGTAAACGACGCCAAGGCATTCACGGTCACCTGGACCTGGAAGGTCGCCGATGCCTCGCTGCTCTGCAGCACGCCGTCACTGTTGTCGTCTTCCCATGCCGAAATTTTGCCGGTGTAAACACCAGGCGGCGTCGCGGCATTGACGGTCAGACTTGCGGTACAAGCCCGCGTACCGCCACCAGCACACGAGAACGGCGCCGCCGGCGTAAACGACACCTGACTGGTGGCGATGGTATTGCCGCCCGATGTCAGGGCCCCCGGTGCCCAGCGAAGTTTCGACAACGGCACGAAACTCGTGTTGGTCAGGGTAAATCCCTGGCTGTACCACGCCCCCGGATTCCTCGGCCCGAAATTGACCGGTGAACCGACGGTGAACGACCGCTGGCCAATCGACATGCGCACGCGGAACAGCGCGCTCACCTCGGCGGCCGCATCGAAAGCATTGGCCGTCGGCCCATCGCCATCATCGTAAACCCGAGGCCACCCATCGTAGGTGCCGTCCGGGGTCAGCGCCGGGGCAAAGACTGTCACGGTCGCCAGTGCCGACGCCCCAACCGCCAGAGGGCCGATGTTCGGCATGACCACCGTCTGGAAGGTCACATTGCCAGCGCCGATCGTGTTGCCGAGCGACACCAGATCGGAAGCGAGTTGGTGCAGCGAGGTCAGCGCCACATTGCCAACGTTGACCACCTCGAATGTGCCACCCAGCGACGAGTTGGCCGTGGTCCAACCCAGGTCGAGTGGATTCTGCAACACGGTGACCACCTTTTTGCTGGTCACCGTCACCTGCAACGTTGCCGTGTCGGAAGCCTCGGTCGACTGGCGGACGCCGTCGGCGTTGGCGTCTTCCCAGACCGTCATCACCCCACTGTAGACACCGGCCGGCGTATTCGCCGGCACGTTGACCTGCCACGACAAACCCCGGGTCTGCCCCGTCAGAATGTAGTTGATCGGCTTCGGTGTAAATACACTGCAACTCGCCGGCAATGTCGTCGGACCGACCAGCGCTGACGCAGTCGCCATCGGGTTCGACAGGGTCAATGATCCGGTATTCCTGATGTTGCAAGTCGCAGAAGCCGCACCGAATGGAGCAACACCGGGTATTGATATTCCTGCTTCGAGAATGTCGACGGCCTGATTGCCGATCTGCACCGTCACCAGAAAATCGTCCTGCGGCTCGCCGCCATTGCGCGCGCCGTTGCCACTGGCATCGTTGTACAACCACGCCGAGCTGCCCACGTAACTGCCATCCTGCTGCGTGGGCGATGCGGTCATCTGCAGCGTGGCGTTGAAGAACAACCCTCCGGGAACGGCCGGGGCAATCGGCTCCGCGGGCGGGAAGGAATACTGCCCTGCCGAAATCGTGAACGCACCCGCCGTCAAGGCCACCCTCTCGAAACGCAGGGCAGGCAGCGAAACGTTACCGATGTTGCGACACGGGAACGATACAGACTTTGTATTGCCCTTGGCCAGGCCACCGACATCGACGGTACCCACGAGCACCTGAATCGCGGGCCACGGCGGCACATAAAACTGCAAGATGAATCCGGCCGAGGCCTCACCGACTTGCCAGACGCCGTCGCTGTTGGCATCTTCGAACGCCCACTGGGGCGCGGAAAACGTGCCGACCGGGGTGCCGGCGGGAACATAGATCCCCACCGACGCCAAACCAAACGTACCGGTGCCGACAACCTTGGGGAACTTCAACGCGAAGTTGTCGGACGCAATCCAGTTGCCAAAGCCATCGGTCACCGGTCGCAGGTCGGAACGTAGGGCGATCAGCGGCAACTGCCCGGTATTGGTCACGGTCAGCGGAATGCCATCGATGACGTGGGTAGGCGTCGCCGTGCCGACATTGACCGTGGCCGGCGCCAGGGTCAACCCTTTCGTGCCGACACCGATTCGGACCAGGAACGTGGAACTCGCCTCTGCGCTCTGCGGCACCCCATCGCTGTTGCGATCTTCGAACATCGTGAAGGTCGCCAGGTAGACGCCGCCGGGCTGGGCGGGCGGCACCACCGCCGAAACGCCCGCGGTCCAGACAGCGCCGGTCGCCAAAGGCGTGGGGCCCGCCGGATTGACGTAGATCCACGCCGGACCCGAGACCAACTTGACCGTCACCGAACTGCACGGCAGATTGCCGCCGTTGAAACCGCTCACAGTCTTGCTCGCCGTGATGTTGCCCGGCATCCAGTCGCCCAGGTCGACGTAACTGTCGGTCCAGACCAGGACCTGGCACAGCGACGCCACCACCTGGACGGCAAACAACTCATACGGCTCACCGGTATCACGGTTCGCATTCAGGTTCAGATCCTCAAAGACCGCCATGGTGGCACTGTAGGTCCCGGCCGGTTGGTTGAACGGCATCCAGACCGACGCCGAGACCGCCTTGTTGCCGCCGGCGGCGATGGCCCCCACCGGGTCAGGCAGGAAGTGCAGCGCCGCTTTGCTGACCTTTGCCCCGGCCGGTCCGTTGAGGTCGGTCTTGTTCCAACTGACGCTCGACAACGGGTAGTTGCCGGTATTGCTCACCGTCGCCGCCGCCGACGCGCTCGTCTGCCCACACAACAAGGTGCCGAGGTTCCAAACCGGCACCGACATGTCAATCGAACGACTGTAAATTTTCACCCCGTTCGAGACCACCTTCGCCGACCCGACGCTTGCTCGTGTATTTACGTCGATACCGGTCACCGAACTGGGCGCGATCGAGGTCAACGAGAAACTCCCAACCATGCCGGTGTCCGCCGTTGCTTCGTAGGTCCAGACAAAGGCACACCCGTTCTGAGCTGTTGCCGTCGCCACATCCGGCGCGGGCCCGGACACCAGTGATGCGGCACCCACTGCCGCGGCCGTCGTGGTCAACGCCCCCGGGGTGACCGATGCGATTGTCGATCCCATGGCCACGGTATTGGTGGCGAACAACGTGGCCGTGATCGTCTCGCCGACAAACACGCTGCTCGGCGACAGGCTCAAGGTCGCCACCAGGTTGCCGGGATTCTGCACGACGAAGTAGTTCAAACCCATCATCGTGCCGGCTGCCGCCCCCGTACCGTTGTCGACCAAAGCGCTCCACGTACCAACCGTTGCCGCTGCCGGTAAGGTGTAGAGGAAGTCGGTGTTTCCGTCATCGTCGGCTTTCAGTTGCGGCGACACCGTGGTCCACCCGGCCGGCGACGTCACCGAGTAGGGAATCTGCGAGTTGTAGTAACGAATGCGGTACCACTGCGACGCCGGCACGAGACCGAAGGCGCGGCTGTAGACCGTCTGCCCCGTATTGAAAGTGTATTGCTCCGGGGCCATGGCCAGATCGTTCGAGAAGATCACGCCGACCGACGCGATGGTCCAGGAATCTGCGCCACCGATCAGCGTTCCCGCCGACGCCGGCCAGTTGGCATCCCAATTGTCGATGCTTGCCCCGATGTTCGCCAACCCGGTGGGCGAGAACGAGGCGACGTCAACGGTGAAGAACAGGCTTACGGTGGTATTGTTGCCCGCGAGCGTATATGGCAACGTCGGCGACGAGACAACCTGAGTATAACTGCCAAGTGAGAACGTCAGACTGGCTGCGTTGAGGACCGCCGCCGCCTGCCCGGAGTTGCGCACCGTGGCGTAGACCACGAGATTCTTCTGATTGCGAAACACCGTCGTCGGCGTCGCCACCAGAGCGGTCACCGTAAGGTTCGGTGGCGACTGGATCGTGCAGACGTTGCTGGTTGCCGTCGCGCTTTGCAGGAACTCGTCGGAGTTTGCATCGTAGCCGAACCCGCTCGCCGATGCGATGAACGTACCCGGCCCCGTGGCCCGCCAAGCCCAGGTGAAGGTTGCCTGCGTGTTGCCCGCAATGTTCTGCACCACGGGCACGGGTCCCGCCGTCCAGGTGGCTACCCCGGTTCCCCCCGTTACCAGCGTGCTGGGATAGGCACTGTTGATCGTCGCTCCGCCCTCATTCACGAACGTCATGCTCGCTGTGAACGGCTGCCCCACTGACACCGACGTCGGCAACAAGAGACTGCACGTCAACGATGCACCGCTGACCACGCTGAACTGGCTCACGCAATTGGTGAACGTGTTCAGTGGGTTGGTGATCTTGACTGTCCATACACCGTATGGCGATGTTGGCGATAAGGCAAACTGGTGACTCAAGACCCCGGTTCCATCGGAAGTCAGCGGCGGATTGGTCGACGCCACCTGGTTCCCCAGAGGGTCGTACCAACGAAACGAGTATTCCTTGAACGGTGCCAGGTTCATCCCCCGGGCATAGACCCAGGCAATCCCGGCCCCAGGCCGGTTGTAGCTCGTGCTCGGAAACAGGAACGACGGGTCCTTGTAGGTCTGGATCTGCTCGGCGAGAATCGTCCAACTGCCCGGATACGCCGCGGTCGGGCACGAGACGGCGAACAAGGTGTTGCCGTCGCGGCCGTCCACCTGGGCATCGATGATCGCTGTGCCTGTGACTGACGATGGGCTGATGTCGACACCGTAGCGGGCCGTCGTTGCGATGCCGCCGTAGAGTGAAATCGGGAACGCCGTGAGCGGATGCACGGCGTCGTACGTGCCCAGGGTGAAGGTCAATGTCGAAGAGTCCCAATACGCCAGGGCCTCCCCGGTGTTGGTCACGGTCACCGCCACCGGCGCGCCGGTCTGGCCGCGGAATACAGGGCTCGACGCCGTAATCGCATCGAGCGACAATACCGCCGGATTCTGAATCGTCCAGGAATCGGTCAAGAACGCCCCTGCTGTGCCCACGATCGCCCCGCTGAACGTGTTCGTTCCCGATGCGGTTCCGTTGATGACTGCCACCCCCGACGGACTGGTCGAGAGGACGTTGACCGAGAACGAGACCGTCGCCGTGCCGAGCGCCGGCACCACGGTGGTGTGCGTCGCCGGCGCAACCAATGTCGCGACATAGTCACCGAGCGTAAACGTCAGTGTCGCGCCGTCAAAGTAATACGGGGTCTCACCGCCATTCGACAGGAACATCTTCACCGGAACACCATTCTGCCCCTTGTTGACATACGTTGGCAACGTCT
The DNA here is from genome assembly GCA_964483805.1 of uncultured bacterium. GTDB lineage: Bacteria > Muiribacteriota > Ozemobacteria > Ozemobacterales > Ozemobacteraceae > CAZADH01. The sequence continues at coordinate 71,400 of CAZADH010000004.1, read as the reverse complement.
CGATCTTGTCGATCACCAACCGGGCCTTCGAGCGCACCCACCACGTCGCGGGGGTCTGCGCGTCGCTGTCGGTCAGCGCCAGAGCCCCCACCATGGCCGTACAGGACGCATGGATGGTCGCGGTGCCCACGGCCGACGTATCGGACACGCTGACCGTGAACGTCGCATCGGTGGCCACGCCGGGGCCGAGGGCAATCGGCAACGCTGGCGCGATCAATTGTTGATTGTAGGTACCCAGATCGAACGTCAGCGTTAACGAGGCTACATTGACCGCCACGTTGTTGAGGTTGCGGATGCGCACCCTGACCGGAATGCCGGTTTGCCCCTGACACACGCCCTGGGGCGTGTTCGCCGTCACCGCTTCGACACTGATGCTGCCGTAGATCAACCGCACCTCGGTCAGTTGCGGCAAAGCGCCTGCCGCATTGCGCTGAAACACCACGCGATACTGCAGATACCGCTGATTGGGAACTGCCAAGGCACTCGATCCGTTTCCGTTCGTCGTCGCGACCAAAGTCCATGCGCTGCCCCAAGACGCCGTATCGGGTGTGGCTCCGGTGCGCACCCAAATCTGGCAACGACCGGCCGCGCCACCCACCGTATCATATTGTATTGCTTGCCACGTTGGTGCCATCGTGCGCGAGTCGAACGGCATCGAATCGAAGTGACCCACATTTGACCACCCGCCCGATGGTGCCTCGGCCGCCGCCACCGCGACATTGCCGCGAAAAGCGTCCATGCACTGATACAGCGAGGTCGGCGACTCCCCGGCACCGATGTTCAACGGCGTGTTACACAACCAACTGCTCGCCGCCGAGGTGCCGGCATCGTTGGCCGAAATGCCCACCGTGTTCACTGTATTGACCGGCTGGTCGGTTCCACCCGGCCCCAGAACACCAAGCGGGCTCAGATAGTCATAACGGTGCGCGATGTCACCGGTCGAGTAGAGAACCGTCTGGAAAATGTAGATATCGTCTTGCGTCGTGTACCGGTTGCAGCGCCAGGTAAATGCTACCCGGTCGGGCGACGACAAGTCGTTCCAGTAGACCCCGGGTTGTTGCGGATAAGATGGATTGTCGTATTTCAGGTCGACCCAGAACGGGCAAATGAACTCCGTGAACTTCGTATTCGTACTGAACTCATTGAACGCATTGGTGTAGTCGGTGCCGTTGCCGGCCGTGACCCGATACACAAAGCCGTTGACCGAGACGCGCCACTGGGTCTGGTTCGTGCCGAAAAAATAGAAATTCCACGGCAGGGTGAACAGGTCACTGTAGGCGTCGTCTCGATAATACGAATAGTTGGTGGCCCGCTCGAAATTCACCCCGGCGTTGTAACCGAAGTTGTTCGTGGTTGCGAGCGAGACCGCTTCGATACCGGCATCGAGGTATTTGCGACTGTAATACGGCGTATACTCCTCGACCGCGGTCAGCATCGTATTGGTGACAAAACCGTAGGTCGGATTGCCGGCCGCGGGGTTTCCCCAGTACACCCAGTAGTCGCGGGTTTCGCCCCGACGCATATTGACGAGAAACACGAAGTCGGGATTCGCTGTCGTCGAGGTCGGTAGATTGAACCTCGGCATCTCACGGCCATACTCGTCGCACACGCGAATCTCTTGCGTACTGCCCATGCCGGCGGCCACCGCGAAGGTCACATGACACGGGGCGTTGATACGCTCGGTGATCCCGGGCTCGGTGACCGTCACTCGGGCCCGATAGCGCCAGTAGTTGCCTCCGTCGAGCGAGAAACTCGTGGGCTGTACCGCCCCGGCCGCCGCCGTCGTGCTGCACATCACCATCGCCCGGCCGTTGTTGAAATACGTGGAACTGGCGGTGTCGACCGACACGGGGTCGCCCCTGGCCAGCACGCCAGAGCTCGACTCGGTCAGTTGCACCACGCCACCGGTGTCGACGGCACGCACCGACGTGTAATACGTTGTACCACTAGCCAGCGCCAATCCGGAAAACACGCAACGATTGGCAAGACCGACGTCCTGCCAGCCCAATACATCGACCCCTCCCGGCACGGTGCCGACACCGACCTGATAGCGCAGCAGCGGCACCAGGGGGTGCTCCCAGCTCGCTTCGATGCGATCGGGCCACCATGAATGGGCGATGTCGGGACCCAACCCATCGGCAACACCCAGGCGGAACACCGCAGCTTCAGGGGAATACGGCGATTCGAGCCCGGTCGTGTCAACGTCGGTGATCACATAGACCAATGCCGCCCCCGCCGGCGAAATGTCTGTATACGTTGTTGACGTTGTATTGCCAATGAGGGTATACGGTCCGCCCGCGGCGGTACTGCGATAGATATTGTAGCGCTGCAACGTCGCCGCGCCCACGCTCGGATTCCAGGACAACACCACATTCGCGCCCGTCAACGTCGCGCTCAACCCCGACGGACTCAAACAACACTGCACGTTGTCGACCCAGGCACCAGCTTCTTCGTTGTTGTCGCATTGCATATCCCAGTAGACCCGCACGATGAACGTCTGGTTGGCACCCAGGTTCACGGGGCCGACCCAGCCCGTGTCCTGCCACGTCGTGTGAACCGCGGCGCCGTTGGTCGTCGACTGGCTGAAGAAGGTGGTGACAATGGTCTCGTTGGGATAGGCTCCGGAACCTGAGATTCGCAACGTACCAGCCAACACGTGCGAGTCGTAGGAATTGACGGCACGGTCTTTGTGCGACATGCGACACACGGCCCGGGACGACGATGCCGGCCCGACGAACGTCTGCTGCATGATGCCGTCGGCGGTGCGGTTGTTGCCGCCCGAATCCCAATTCGCATAGTACGAACCAGCCGGGTTGCCGTCGGCGCCGGTCCAGTTCCAGGTCGACATGTTGTTGGCCCGGTTCACCCGGTTGTCGAGGGTCCAGCCGGTTGCATTGGCCGCAAAGTCGGGGTTGGTCAACTGCACCAACGCCTGACCCGGCATGGCCACAAAAACGGCCAGCACCGTCAGAACCGTTACCCAGCGCCAGGCGAGCAGGCTGCGCCACTGTAGCATACCGTCCCCCTGTGCGGCCTGTCGGTCGCCAACGCCACCGGAGGCATGGCGAATGCCGCGGTCACGATCGAACGCTCGAGCCCAGAACTACTTGGCGAGCAAGATCCTTGCCGAGCACGAAAACGAACCGCCGACCCGGGTCGGACCGGCCGCGGCTCGCAACCGGAAACTCCGGTCAGCGCGTGATTCGGATCGACTGCCCGCTCGTGGCGAGCACGTTACCAAATTTGTTCTGCCCAGGATAATCGTCGTAGGCGGTGTCGGCTTGCCCCGGGAAAAACTCCGTATCGGTGGCGACAAAAGTCTCACCCGGCTTGCGCGACCACGAGGCCACGAACTCGTTGCTCGCAATGTTTGGCGCAATCAGACTTTCAAAACTATTGTTATTTGGAATGTTCTGTCGCACCTGCCAGGCGTGACTGCCATTCAACCACATGTAACCGGGCACACCCGGGTCGGCGAGCTTGGCCGAACGCAGGTAACCCTTGGCCGCCAACGAGGCCAACTCGGTCTCGATCATGCTCCACGGCACCTGAGATGTGGTCGCCAGAAAATACGGGTTGCTCGCCAGCGTCTTCAAATCGAGGGCCATGCGAATGTCGGCCAGCGTCGCCTTCAACTCGGTCTCTTTCGTGCGAACCTCCAACGTCTCGGCTTCGGGCAGCAGATACGACGCGGCCAGACCAAGAAACACGAGGATCACCAGCAACGACAGCATCGCCGCACCGGTACGCAACGGTACTCGCATACGTCTCACCCCTTCTTTATTCTACCGCACAAAGGGCAGGGATGGGCCCCCCGAACCTCGGCACACCTGCGGTTCCGCGCACCGTTGCCTCGGCAAGTTCGCACCGGGACTACCATTGGTAATAGTACCGTTCGCCCTTCAAGTCGTAGCCATCGCGTGGCGAGACGAGTGTCGGCCCGGGGGTGAAGGTCGTCGGCCGGTCTTGATTCGTGATGACCGCAGGTTCCAGTTGCACGGCATCGAACCAGACGCTGCCGCTCGCATTCGCCTGATTCTGCAAGATCACATAGGCTTTGCTCGCGGTGGCTGGTGCAAACGGATTGTCGAAGGCCACGAAAACACGGTACCAGGTCATCTGCCCCAGGCCCTTCCAGGTTCCGCTCGCGTGCTCCCCGCGCGTCACCCCAACGACACCCACCCGGTGCGGCTGGCTCGTCGTCGGTGAGGCATAGCCGGTCACCACGCCACCCGGATCGATCCGAACCCCGTACGCCTGCAGCACCTTCTCGCCCGCCCCCGGATCACCGGTCGTGATGAACCCCACCATCGCCGGACTGCTCGCCGGGCACACCCAGGCCGACAGAATGTAGCGCCGCCCCGGGTTCAGCGTGGTCGCGTCAAGAGGCTGCCATACCGAACCGGTCGCAATATCGGGCCCGCCTGAGAGCACGCGACAACGCACGTTGACCGAATGATTGGCCGTGCCGGCGGTGGCCGTGGTGAAGGTGAACGTCTGCGGCCCGCCTTGATAGTATTCCGTTGCGTTGCAGATGGTCTGCAACGGCGCAATCGGCCCGATCTGCACCGTGAGCGTGCCGAACATCGAGGAGGTCGGCCCCGGGGTGACCAGGGCCGGATTCATGCCGACCACCGACAACAACGACGACGAAATGCTCGCCGTCGCCCCCGGTACGAACCACAGCGTCGACCAGACCGGCGCCCCAAGTAAACCGGTGATACTGACGTTGCCGGTGTTCTGGAACCCGATCTCGCCAGTCTTGTAGCCGTTCTGCGTCACCGTGCCAAAATCGAACAAAGAACCCAGGAACGTTACCGAGGCAACCGCATTCACCGTGACGCGCAGTTCAAAGGGCGCCGAGGCTTCGTTCGCCTCGCGCAGGGTGTTGTTGTTGTCGTCTTCCCAGACGGTGTAGGTACCGACGTAGGTCGACGGCGGCATGTAATACGGAATATTTACAGTTGCCGAACAGGTCCGCGAAACGCCGCCATTGCAGGCAAACACCGGGACCGGCGCGAAGGTGACATTGGCGGCCGGGATGGTACTGACGCCGTCAGTCATCCCCCCCGTCGACCAACGTAGCCGCGACAGCGGCACAAAACTGGTGTTGGTCAGTGTCATATTTTGTGCATACGTCGCCCCGGGGTTGCGGTTGCCCAGGTTGTTGGGGGTCGACATGGTGAACGACTTCTTGCCGATCGAGATGCGCACTTTGAACAACGCGAATTCCTCGTCACCGGGGTTGTATCCGCCATTCATCGGCGAGTAATCGTCGTAGACCCGGAGCCAGCCTTCATACGTGCCGTCCGGCTGCAACGGCGGCACCGTCACCGTCACCGTGGCGATCCCCGAACCGCCCACGGCATTGATGGTCGCGGTGACCGGAGTAAAGGTGATGTTGTTCGAAGCGATACTGTTGCTCAACGAGAACACGTCGGAGGCCAACAACCGCACGTTGGTCAATGGGATGTTGCCGACGTTGACGATCTCGACCTGCACCTGGACGGTCGAACTGGCCGTCGTCCACCCCATGTTGAGCGGGTTCTGCAGCGGATTCAGCACCTTTTTCGAGGCGACGTTGACCTGCAGAACGGCCGAGTCCGAGGCCTCCGTCGCCTGGATCGTGCCCGACGCATCGGCGTCTTCCCAGGCCCACAACGTGCCGGTATAGGTGCCGGGAGCGGTGTTCGCGGGCACATTGAATTGCCACTTCACTTCTTTCGTCTGAGTGGGCAGGATGTAGTTGATCGGTTTGGGAGAAAACACGGAGCAACTGGCCGGCAGCACCGGCGGCAGGGTCAACGCCGTTCCTGTCGCGGTTGGGTTCGACAGGGTCAACGACCCGGTGTTTTTCAAGTTGAACGTGGCCGTCGCCGACGTGAACGGCGCCGCATCGACAATCGAGAGCGAAGTCTCGAGAATGTCGATCCTCTGCACGCCGACCTGACAAGTCACAAAGAAGTTCGACTGCGGTTCGCCCGCATTGCGCGCCAACATCGGCACCGTCATGTCGTTGTACAACCACGCCGTGCTGCCCACATAATTGCCGTCAGCCTGCCCGCCGGGCACCGTCAACTGCAGGTTCGGATAGAAGATCGATCCGGCCGTGGCCGCCGGCACGATGGGTTGCCCGGGTGGGAAGCTGTATTGCGCCAGATTGATCGTGCTGGTGCCACTGATCAGATTCACCTTCTCGAAATACAACGCCGAGAGCGTCACGTTGCCGATGTTGCGACACGGGAAACTGACAGGCTTTGTATTGCCCGCCGCAACCCCACCGACATCGACGGTGCCCGCCAACACCTGCACCGCCGGCCAGACCGGCACATAACAACGCAAGACAAAGCTGGCCGATGCTTCTCCCGAGTCATAGGTCCCGTTCGGGTTCGTATCCTCGAACACCCACTGCGTCGCCGTGTAGGTGCCGACTGCTTGACCGGCCGGAATATAGATGCCGACCGATGCAACTCCGGCAGACCCTGTACCGACCACGGCCGGCGTGTGAATGGCAATGTTCTCGGGACCGAACTCGTGCCCCAGCCCATCGCTCATGGTGGCCAGGTTGCCTCGCAGCATGACCAGGGGCAGTTGTCCCGTGTTGGTGATCGTCAGCGGGAAACCTTCGAGCACGTAGGTGGGTGTTGCCGTCCCGATATTCAGGAGCGGCGGCGCCAGTACCAACCCTTTCGTGCCCACGCCGATGCGCACCAAGAACGTTGAACTCGCTTCGTTGTTCTGGCAGATGCCGTCGCTGTTGCGGTCTTCAAACATCGTGAAGGTGGCAAGGTAGATGCCACCCGGCTGCAGCGCCGGCACCACTGCCGACACGCTGGCGATCCAGGTTTCGCCGGTGGCCAGGGGCACGGGGCCGACGGGGTTCGCGTAGATCCAGGCCGGTCCGGAGAGCAGCTTGACCGTCACCGAACTGCACGGCAGGTTGCCGCCGTTGAAACCGTTCACAGTCTTGCTCGCCGTCGAATCGCCCGGCATCCAATCACCCAGATCGACGTAATTGTCGGTCCAGACCAGCACCTGGCACAGCGAAGCGACCGCCTGCACCGCAAACATCGAGTACGGCTCATCGGTTTCGCGGTTGCCATTGCTGTTGAGGTCTTCATAGACCGCCATCGTGGCAATGTAGGTGCCGGCCGGCTGGTTATAGGGCATCCAGATGTACGCCGATGCGGGCTTGTTGCCGCCCGCGGCAATCGCGCCGACCGGATCGGGACTGATCGTGAGGTTCGCCTTTGACACCTTGGCGCCCGGGCCATTGAGATCGGTCTTGTTCCAACTGACGAGATTGAGCGGATAGTTGCCGTTGTTCTGTACCGTCGAGTTCACCGCAGCACTCGTCTGCCCACACAGCAGCGTGCCGAGGTTCCACAAGGGCGGATTCCACGGCGGGGTCAGAATCTGCAGGCCGCGTCGATAGATGTAGATCTCGTTCGACCTCACCTGGTTCGAGGCGGTCGCAAGGCCCGTGTTCAGATCGACACCGGTGACACCGGTCGCGAGTTCTGCCACCACAGAATAACTGCCGACCATGCCGCTGTCGGAGGCAGCCGCATACGTCCAGACAAAGGTCCCGCTGCTCAGCGCCGCGATCGTGGCCACCGCCGGTGTCGGTCCGTCCAGGAAGGTCAGATCGCCGGTGCTGGCGGCCGTCTTGATCAACGGCGACGCCGTGGCCGGCGCGATCGTCGAACCCGACCCCACCGTGTTGCTGGCGATCATGGTCGCAGTGACGAGATCACCCACGAACGCGGTCGTCGGCGACAGGGTCAAAGTGGCGACCAGAGCACCCCGACGCTGTACTGAAAAGTATTGCACCGCCCGGGTAAACGTGTAGTTGTTGTCGCAGAAAAACACCGACCAGGTGCCGATTGCCGGCGCCAGGGGAATGTCGTAGAGGAAGTCGCACCACCCCGCGCCACCGGCCGACAAAGGCGACGACCAGGCAATCTGCCCTGCCGGCGGCGCAAACGAGTAGGCGCGCTGGCCGGGATACACCCGCATGCGGTAATACTGCGTATTGGGCGGAACACCGTAGGCACGGAAATACACGGTCTGCCCGGCGCTGAACGAGTACTGCTCCGGCGTCATCGTCACCTCGGCCGACAGCGCGATGCCGGCAGCATTGACGCACCAGGTCCTCGTTGGGCCCCCGGTGAGGTAGGTGGTCGATGCCGGCCAGTTGGCGTCGCAGGTCATGAAGTTGCCACTGACGGTACTCGTCCCGGTCGGCGACATCGAGTCGACATCGATGCAGAAGCTGAAGTCGCGTTGGCCACCACCGGGAATCGTCACCGGCAAGATGGGGTTCGCCACGTACTGCGAATAACTTCCCAGTGTGAAGGTCAGGCTCGCGGCGCTGACCACGGCCCCCGCGACGCCGGCGTTGCGCACCGTCACCGTCGCAACGAGGCCACGTTCGTTGCGGTAAACCTGGGCCGGCAAAGCTGCGAACGCGGTGATCGAGCAGTTTGGCGGATTTTGGATGGTGCACATGTTGCTGGTCGCCGTGGCACTCTGGAGAAAATCGTCGGAGTTGGCGTCGAAGCCGGCCCCCTTGGCCGCAGCCGTAAAAGAACCCGGGGTCGTGGCGCGCCAGGCCCACGAGATGGTAGCCTGGCTGTTCCCCGCCACATTCAAGATCAACGGCGTCGGTCCGGACGTCCACGTGGCGATGCCGGTTCCCGAGGTCGCCAGGCGGCTGGGAGTCGGATACGCGCTGTCGAGTGTGGCACCCCCCGGATTGTTGAAGGTCATGCTCGCGCCAAACGGTTGCCCAACCGACACCGTGGTCGGCAACGACAGACTGCACGTCAACGAGGCGCCGCTCACCACCGAGAAGTTGCTCAAACAGTTGGTGAAGGTGTTGAGCGGGTTGGTCACCTTAACGGTCCATACACCGTATGGCGAAGCCGGCGATAACCCGTACTGGCGGGTGATCCGCCCAGCGGCATCGGCGGTTAGTGGCGGGTTGGTCGACGCCACTTGCACGCCGCCTGGGTCGTACCAACGCACTGCGTATTCCTTGAATGGCACGAGATTCTCGGCGCGGGCATACACCCAGGTATTGCCGACACCGGGCCGATTGTAGCTGATCGATTCATACAGGAAAGACGGATCTTTGAAGGTTTGAACCTGCTCGGCCAGGATCGTCCAACTACCGGGATACGCTGCGCCGGTGCCGGAAATCGGCCAAAGCGTGTTGCTGTCGCGCCCGTCGACGTCGGCATCGATGATTGCCGTACCGGTGGCCGTGCCCGGGGCGATGTCGATCCCGTACCGGGCCGTTGTCGCCAAACCACCATACAAGTTTTGTGGGAATGTCGTCGTCGGGTTGATGGCGTCGTAGGTTCCCAATGTGAAATTGAGCGTCGAGGAGTCCCAGTAGGCCAACGCTTCACCGGTATTGATCACCGTCACCCACACGGGAGCGTTGGTCTGACCACGAAACACGGGGCTCGAGGCCACGATCGTGTCGATCGCCAGCACCGCCGGATTCTGGATCGTCCAGGAGTCGGTCAACACCGCCGCGGTGGTACCCACCCACTGGTTGCTCATCGCATTGCGCCCCTCGGCCGTGCCACTGATCACCGCAACCCCCGACGGACTGGTCGAAAGGATGTCGACCGAGAATGTCGCGACCAACGAACCCGGCCCCGGGACCATCACCGGCAGCACGGCCGGCGCCACCAAGGTCTTGTTGTAGTCGCCAAGCGTAAAGGTCAGGGTCGCCCCGTCGAACCAGTACGGGGTCTCGCCATCGTTTGACAGATGCAGGCGGACCCACACGCCAAAGACATTCTTGTTAACCAATGTCGGAATCGTCTCGGCCTTGTCGATGATCAGGTTCGCCTTCTTGCGGACCCACCAGGTGGCCGGGAATTGGGCATCGGTATCCCGCAGGGTAATCGGCCCGGCAATGGTGGCCGTCACCGACGCGTTGATCGTGGCGGTACCGACCGGGGAGCCGTCCCATACCGTAACCGTGAACGTGGCATCGGTGGCGACACCCGAACCCAGGACAATCGGCAGGGTCGGCGACACCAATGCCTGCGTGTAACTGCCCAGAGAAAACGTCAGCGCCAACGACGCCACCGTCGCCGGTACCAGATTGTTGTTCTTGACCTTGACCCCAATCGGTATGGTCAACTGTCCCTGCGTCACGCTCGAGGCAACCCCGACATTCACCGATTCGACGCTGATGTTGCCGCAAACGATGCGCACCTCGTCGAGACGGGCTTGCGGCGCGCCGTTGCCATTGCGTTGAAAAATGGCCCGATACTGGAAGTAGCGGTTTCCCGGCACCGTCAACCCCGTTGCGCCGTTTGCCGTCGCCGTCACCACGTTCGTCCACGCGCTCCACGTGCCATCCGGCGTCGGCGTGCCCCCGGTGCGGGCCCAGAAGTTGATGCGGCCGTTGGCCCCGCAGTTTACATCGTATTGCAGTTGCGACCAGGTCGGATTCGTCGACCGCGAATCGAAAACCATCGAGTCGATGTTGCCGACGTTCGCCCATCCCCCCACCGGGGTTTCGGCGGCAGCGAACACGGGTCCGTTGTTCGGATACCCGCGAAACGCGTCCATACATTGGTAATACGACGTCGGCGCGTTGCCCAGACCCCAGGGCAGCGGCGCACTGCGGAGATAGCGCGAATTGTCACACGCCGAGACACCCACCGTGCGATGCGGATTCGGCCGCGGATCGCCACCCGATCCGGTCAAGAGTTGGGGGCTGAGGTAGTCGTATTTGAAACCGATATCTCCGGTCTGGTAGACGATCAACTGAAAGATCTGAATATCTTCAGTTGCCGCCCAACCGTTGTTGCGGTAGGTGAACACCCGGCGGGTGGGGTTCGTCAGATCGTCGCGCCAGATGCCGGCGCGCGCCGGGAACCCCTCGACGTTGTAGCGCAGATCGCCAAACAGCGCACAGATGGCGCCGTTCGGGAACCGCGTGTTCGTCGTCAAGTGCGTGGCGTCAGCCGGGCCGCACGAATTCCATCGGGTGTTCGTAATGTAGAGCGTCGCGTTCGACCAGCACCACCAGGCGTTTTGCACGGCACCGAAGAAATAGAAATCGGTCGGGAACAGATTCATGATCTGGTTGCTGCGACTGTCGTCTTTCACGGCACCCCGGTTGGCGACAGACTCCATCTCGAAGACCGCATTCGGATTGGGTGACGTCGATGAACCCAACTGGGTGGCGTACGGCACCTCTTCGTTGCCGACGACATCGAGACGCCGCGAATAGTAGGGCGTGTAGTTGAACACCGAGATGTTGTCGGTGTTCAGCACGAATGGATACCCCGGGTCGGTCGCACTCGTGTTGTCCCAGTATATCCAGAAATCCTGAGACTCGTCTTTGCGCATATTGACGAGAAATACAATGTGTGGCTGCGTGAGTGTCGAGGCGTTGGGGGCAATCGTCAGAATGTAGCGCGGCAACTCGTTGCCGAAGTTGTCGCAGACGCGAATCTGTCGCGTGTTCGTGATCTCGCCCGCCCCTACGGTGAAGGTGACATGACACGGCGCCTGCACGCGGTCCATGACCCCGGGTTCGGTGATCGTCACCTTGACGCGACGCTTCCAGTAATCGCCGCCGGCATTCGAAAACAGGGCGGGTTGCACGCTGGTGGGCGTCGTCGTCGTGTCGCACATGACCAGGGCCCGCGCGTTCTGAAAGAAGCCTGCCGACGCGGTGTCGACGAAGAACGGATCACCCCGCACGCGAAAGCCGTTGCTCGTGCCGGTGTTCTGCAAAACATCGACGTGGTCGTAGGCGCGAATCGAGGTGTAATACGTTGTACCACTGGCCAGGGTCAGCGCCGGCGACGCCAGATTGGCGCTGCCGATCTTGGTGTAGGGCATGACATCGGTGCCACCCGGCGTCGTGCCGACGGCCATCATGTAATAAGCCAACGAGGCAACGGCGAGGTGGTTCCAGTTGGCCTCGACGCGGTCGCTCAACCACGACTCGTCGATCTCGCGGCCCAGGCCGTCGCGCACCGTGATCTGCGCCCACCCACAGGTCGTCAGCAAACAAACCGCCAACACCACCGCCGCCCGCCGGACCCACACCCCGCCAACCCAGTTGCCATTCATGCGCAATACTCCGTATGCACGCACCGATCGGCGCAGTCATCGGCAGATACGCACACGGGCACGAACGACGGTTCGGACCGCGGTAACCTCAGGCCATTCCGGCCCCGACACCCCGACACCCCGCCAACCACGACACCCCAATTGTCGCATGAACCCACATTCAAACACAACTGTGGCCGCCATTGCCAACGCCGGGGCCGGTGGCATCAACCGGCCGGGATCGCCGCTCCATGGATCGCCAGCACGGCAGCGTTGTACACGGCGTGCGCCCCGATTCCAGGAATGATCGACCCGGTCCGACGCGCCAACCACGCAGTGCCCACCCCGAGCAGAAGCACGGGGGGCATCGAGACCCACGGATGCACCAGGGCAAAAAGCGCGCCGTTCGCCAGCACCGCCGTCGCCGGCGACAACCACGTGACGTCGCGCAAGGCGCCCCCGAGAAAACCGCGAAAAAACAGCTCCTCGACCAGCGGCGCCACCACGCAGAACGTCATGACGAACAGGGCCAATGCCCCACGCACCCCGACCGCCTCGACGGCTACCGCCCAGACGTCGGCCGATGGCCCGAACACCGTGCCGGCCCCCTCGTCGAGCCAGTGCAGATACCAGCGCGCCCCCGCCGCCAACGCCCAGGCACCCGCCAACGCGGCCACCCACGCCCACGCCGGCGCCGCGCGCAACCCCAATGCCGCCCCCGGCGCCGCAAAACGCTCGCGCGTGTACCACCAAGTATGCCCCGCCAACACGGTCATGGTCAGCAGGTAGGCCACCAACCAGGGCCACAAGCCGACCTGTTCCGGCGGCACGAGGGCCCGCGCCGTGCCGCTGATGATGCCCTGCAACGCGAGCATGCCCAAGACGGCGATGAACGCATCGGCAAAGCGGAATCGCGGCACCACAATCTTGGCCGGATCCAGTCGCGACTCGAGGGTTTCCGCCGCCTTCAACGTCAGGCTGATCCCGAGAAGAACACACACGACCAACTGAACCAGCGACTGCGGGTCAAGGCCCCGGATCGGCCCGAACATCGCCATGAACATGACCGCCATCCACTTGCCGCCCAGCGTCGAAGCCTGCTGCAACACCTTCGACTCGTAGTTGGCAAAGATCGCCGAACTGCACACCGTCACCCAGACGAACGCCGCGGTCAGCACGGCCATCCACACCGTGGCCTGCACGATCGCGCCGGGAGCAAACCCCAGATACCACGCCGCCACGGCACTGGTCGGCACAAACAATACTTCAGCAAGCACCAGCCAGAACAACCCCTTCTCCCACAGGAATCGATAGGGCGAGACCGGTAGGGTTTCAGCGAAGGCGATCGCCTTCTTCTCGGCACCCACCGTGTTCATCGGCCCAAACAGGCAGAAGTACATGGCCCCAGCCGCCAGCGCGTTGATCAGGCGCAGAAACGACGACAGCCCGATCAGGTCTTTCAGCAGGTAGATCTCGAACACGATGATGGTCAGCGGCAGTAGAAATGCATTGGTCAGAAGGTTCATGTCGTGACGCAACTGCCAGGCCTCTTTGGCCACAAACCCGCGCAGCCACCGGCGCCCGCTCGTCTTCGCCGGAGCGCGCACGCCCGAGTGCACCCAGCGCGTCCAGTGCCAGGCGTCGAAGACGAGATAGGCCACGCTGCCCACGGCCATGATGCCCAGCCACATGCCCAACGGCGCGGCAAAACCCACCCACTGAGGGTTCATCAACCACTCGATGCCCAGCCCGAGAGGGTACAGGACCGGATCGAGAATGCCGCTGACTGCGTCGCGATGACTGATCACCCACATCTACGTGCCCACCGGGTTGGCCTGATAAAATGCGTAGGGAAGCATGCCGAACACGGCCGCCAGGTAGCTCAGCAGGCTGAACGCATTGTTCAACGCCGCCGGGCGCAGGCACCGCTGCAGCACGGTGATGCAGTTGATCAAGCCCATGCCCAGCGCCGACGAGACCATGCAGTACATCAACACGCCGCGGCCGACGGCGAAGGCGTCGATGCCGTGCGCGCAGGCCAGGCCGATGAAACCGCCCAACAGCATCATGATGCCGATCGTGTCGGTGATCACCCGTTCCCACAACCGCAACAGCAGCACCGGCACGGCACGCAGAGGCCACACCGACAACAAGGCCTGGTCGTGACTCATCTGCCCGAGGTTGAGGGTGTGGCCGAGAATCAGGTCACCGGCGAACACCGTGGCGATGAAATACAATGTAAATAATGACATCGCCCACACCGCGGTTGCGTGCGAAAACAGAACTTTCTCGACGAACCCGGGGGCTTCCATGGCCATGGCCGCAAAGGCCACGGTGAACACGGCCAGTCCCAGCATGAACATGAGCCGCCGCGACCAGGCGAAATTGGCCCCGAAATACTGCCAGATGGCGCGGGTTTTCCACCGCACCAGGGCCCACGTTTGCGCCCACGATCCCGGCACCGCCGCCCCGCCGGCCAACAACGGGGATTCGCTCATGGACCGACGGGCGCGGGTTCACCGCTGGTCAAGGAAAAGAACGCCTTCTCCAGCGATCCTCCGTGTTTCTCGATCAAGGCGTCGCGGGTCTCGACCGCCTGCATGCGTCCCTGGTAGATCACCCCGACGTGTGTGACCAGCTTTTCGACGACCTCGAGCACGTGGCTCGAGAACACGATGGTCGCCCCCTCCGCCGCGAGTCGCTGCAGCCGTTCGCGAAAACTGCGGATGCTCTGGGGGTCGAGCCCGTTGAACGGCTCGTCGAGCAACAAGACCCGCGGCTGGTGCAACACGATGCTCGCCAGCGCCAGCTTCTTCTTCATGCCGTAGCTGTAGTTGACCGTATAGTCGCCGGCGGCTTCGGCCAGCTCGAACTGTTCCAGCAACTGCGGAATCCGCGCATACGCAGCTTCGGGCAACCCCCGCACATCGGCGGTGAACTCGAGGAACTGTCGGCCGGTCAGATAGTCGTAGAGAAAGACCTCATCGGGCAGATAGCCCACGAGAGCACGCACCTCGAGACACTCGTTGACCACGTCGCGATCGGCCACCGACGCGGTGCCGGCCGTCGGCTGGAGCAGACCCATCAACAGGCGCAGGGTCGTGGTCTTGCCGGCCCCGTTCGGCCCCAGAAAACCGAAAATGGCCCCGTCGGGGATGACGAAATCGAGGTTGTCGACCGCCCGTTTGGTGCCGAACTGCTTCGCCAAACCGTTGAACCGGATCATGCTTGGTGTTTGGCGATCACGGCCACGACCGCACGATCACGAAACCCTCGCGGGCGGCCAATCGCTCGACCACGGCGCGTTGGTTGTCGAAATGCGGAATCTCGCGCACGCCCACCATGAACCCGGCGCTCTGCAACTGGCGCAACCGCACGAGCCGGTCGCGACTGGCCCGATCGGGCTGTCGGCGCACCCGGCGGGCGGCGTACCACAACTCCGATACGATCAAGCCGTGCACCGTCGGTCGCAGCTCGCGGTCGTCGAGCAAGTCGGCCGAACCATCGAGCCAAACCACTGCGCCCGGCCGATGCCGCTGCAGCGCTTCGGCCATCCGCTCGATCAGATCGCGCAACTGCAACCTGACTGTCGTCCACTCCGGAAAATCGCGCAGCGCCTCGGCATCGGTCAACACGATACCGTCGCACCCGGTCAGAGCGCACCGGGCCGCGGTGCGCTCCATGATTTCCCGCCACTGTGGACGGTCGTAGCGCACCAGCCAGGTTCCCGAGGCGCCGGGCGCAGGTTCGAACCCCAGCGCCTTGCCGTCGAGCACGGTCCAGGCCGGATGACTCGGCCGCACCCGCCCCACGGAAATCCGCGCATACACCTGCTTGCCCGCGGCGTGGACCGCGGCGATCCAGTCGCGATCGAGCGTTTCTTCCGGAATCACGACGACCCGTGCCGGATGTGCCGTCAGCGGGGCCACCCACGCCGGCACGGTCACACTGGCCACTTCGAGCCACACCGGCGCCGCTGCGGCCCCAGGGGCAGCCAGGCCGGGCGCGGCACCACCGGGACTCGCCGACAACCAACCCGTCAACAGCAATACAATAGATAACAGGATCGGTCGCGTGCGCGCGACGCCATGACGACGGCCGCAGTCAGACAAAGAACGGCTCCTTCGGCGTTTTTGGCGCCATCTCCTCGGCAATGATGCCGGCCAACTGCAGATCGGCCGCCTCCATGGCGGCCTCGATCCGCGCGCGCAACGATGTATTGCCATCGTCAATACAGGTTGCCAGTGGTGGTTGCGTCGCCCCGACCAGCACATGAACCGTGCCGATCGCCGGCGCCAGTTCATGCGGCGGCCACAGCGACGCCAGGCCGCTCACCGCCACCGGCACCCAGGGGGCGTGGCAACCCTCCACAATCGCCGCCGGCTCGCGCGGCACCAGGCCCCCGGGTGGAATCGCCAAACCACTGCGGGCGATCGGCAACACCACGTCGCAACCCTGATTCAGTCGCGCCCGCACTTGCTCAATCAACCAGTCGGCATCGGAACCCGGCCGCACATGAATGCTCTGCAAGGCTTCGCTCAGCCAACCCAGCAACGGCCAACGGCGCACCCGCGCTGCCACCAGCATCGACAGCCGTCCGCGCCGCACCGCTCGCACCAATGGCAGCGTCGCCGGGCTCACCTGGCGAACCACAAAGATGCGGCGCACCTCGGGACTGACAGGCACGGCCACGTCCTCGGCCACCGTGACGCGCAACTCGATAGCGAACGCCCGAAAAAATGCACGACAGAGCGCGCGGGCCCATTCGTGATGGTCCAGATCTTCCACTGTGTTCAGGGCGACGGGCACCGGCTCGGCAACGCCGGCGTCAGTCGTACCGCCGCGGCAGGATCTTCGACAGGCGCATCAGATCGTAACGTTGCAGGATCTCGTTCATGACGATGGTCTGCAACATACTCTGTCGGTTGATGACAATGCGCAGGCGCGGCTGCACCGCGCGGGCCAGGGGTTCCGATGCCGTCCGCCGGATGAGCGAACGGGTGCCACCGCTGACTTCGACCCCCTGAAATCCATCGTCTGCATCGGGTTCGTTGTCGGCCGACCAGCCCGCCACCACCGGCGGGCGGACCTGGGGTTGCACCGGCTCCGGCCGCTTCTTGGCCCGCTTGGGCTTGGGTTGCCGCTGCGGGAGAAACTCGCCGTCGGCCTCGGTCGGACTGCGTCCCGCTGCCGACCCGGATTTTTGCCGGGTGAAGAACTCCTCGAGGTCTTTGAGGTCTTGCTCGTCGGGTGCGTTCGTCGTGCCGGCCTGCCCCATGACCTTCGACACGACGGAAGCAACGATGACGACGGCCCAGAAGATGATCGCTACCCAATCATCCATGGTGCAACCTCATACGATGTATTTCTGTTGTCACGCTCAGCGTGACACGCCGCCTTGATCCGGCATCTGGGCGATCGACGACCGCATCTGCGTGTCGGCGAGGATGTTCTTGAGCGTGTAGTAATCCATGATGCCCATGTTGCCGCTGTTGAGCGCCGACGAGATCGCCTTGGGAACCTGCGCTTCCGACTCGACCAGCTTTGCCCGCATTTCCTGCTCGAGCGCGCGGTTTTCCTGTTCCTTCGCCTCGGCCATCGCTTTGCGCTCGGCCGCCTTCGCCTGCGCAATCTTCATGTCGGCCTCGGCCTGATCGATCTGCAGCTTGGCGCCGATGTTGTTGCCAATATCGACGTCGGCAATGTCGATCGAGAGAATCTCGAACGCCGTCTTGGCATCGAGCCCCTTGTCCTGCACGGTCTTCGAAATACGATCGGGGTTCTCGAGAATCTCTTTGTGCGAGTTGGCCGAACCGATCGTCGTCACGATGCCCTCGCCGACACGCGCGAGAATGGTCTCTTCCATGGCGCCACCGATCAACTTGTTGATGTTCGCCTTGATGGTGATGCGGGCGATCGCCTTGACCTGAATGCCGTCTTTGGCCATGGCCGCGACTTCAGGAGTATTGATGACCTTGGGTTTCACGCACAGTTTGACGGCGTCGAGCACGTCACGGCCGGCGAGGTCGATCGCCGTCGCCTGTTTGAAGTCGAGCGGAATGTTGGCGCGTTGCGCCACGATCAACGCCGAAACGACCCGACTCACCTGGCCGCCGGCCAGATAGTGGGCCTCGAGGTCTTTGATATTGAGCGCCAGGCCGCCCTTGCTGCCCATGATCGCCGGGTGAATGATCGTGCTGGGCGGCACGTTGCGCAAGCGCATGGCGATGAGGTCAGAGATGCCGACGCGAACGTTCGAGAAGATCGCCGTGACCCACAGACCGAAGGGAATAAAGTAGTAGACCACGGAAAACAGGATGAAACCCGCGATAACCAATAAGACAACCATGATCTCCATGGAACAGCCTCCTCGCCGTTATGAGGTGGTGAAGTAGCGCAACAACCGAACCGCGGCCGATGCCGCGGGTGACCAGAACCAGTTCGCGTTCAGCATCACAGAATGCCGACCGCGAGTCAAGCAACGACCACCGGGAACCGCCCGCCACGGATGGCGCAGTCGCAAGCGACCCGCCCGCCCACGACTGCCGCCAAGGACGGCGGCGCAAAACGCCCGTTTCACGCGGCGCAACGGGGCCGTCACGACGTCTTCTCGCCCGCATCGGCAGGCGTTGCCGGCCCCAGCGGCACGACGATGACGTTGTCGCCTTGCCGCACCGCCAACACCTTGATGCGGGTGTTGCGCGGTATGAAATCGCCCTCGGAGGTCACCTCGACCCGCTGTTGCCCGATGCGGGCAATGCCGGACGGCCGCAAATCGCTCAGCGACACGCCTTCCTGCCCGACCAGATTGGCACACGCCGCCAGGACCGTTTGCGACCGTGCGTCATCGGTGATCGCCGTCTCGAGCACAAACGCCTTGCCCAGCCGGGTGTGCGGGAAGACGTAAAAGGTCCAGTAGGCAAGCCCGGCCAGAACCACCACCGACAGCAACGTGTGCGCAACGGCGAGCCGGGGGTCGAGCTTCCAGAATGCCAGCATCAGGCTGCCCGCGGTCAGCACGACGCCCACGAACCCCGGAATGCCCAGCCCGGGAATCAACGCGATCTCGACGATCAACAGCCCGATGCCACCAACCAACAACACCACCACCATGGCCCCGATCACGTAGGGTGAGTCGGCGCCGGCATCGACGGCCCCCGGTAGCGCGGGCGCACCGGTCGGACCAACCGTGCCGGGGTTTGCCCCCACCGCTCCGGGCGCAGCGGTCGGCGCCGCGGCCGGCGTCGAGGTGTTCGGTGTCGGTTTCTTTTCGGGCAACAGGTTGCCGCGGTCGGGGTCGTCCTGGGCCAGGATTGCCCCGCCGACACCCAGAATCAACAGCACGGCCACCAGCACCGACAACCGCCGACGCCACGACAAATGTAAATACATTATATTGATCACAATTTTCGCACCACGATCTTGTCGCCTTCGACCTGCACGACGACCACGCGGTCGTCCCGTTCGATGAACTCGCCCTCTGAGACCACTTCGACGCGCGCACTGCCGAGCCGGGCGTATCCGGCCGGATGCAGCGGCGTCAGCGCAAAACCCTCGACACCCATCAGGTGAGCATGTGGGTTCACGGGAGTGGCCACGAACCCGGCATCGGTGGTCAGTTCTTCTTTCAGGATCAGGTGATCGAATAGGCGCATGTGTGGCGCCAGCATATAGCAGGCCACCGTCGCCACCGTCGACAGCGCGAGAAACTTGAGGATGGCCCACATCGCCATGTTCACGCCGCCAAAGACGAGGACCATGCCCAGACCGGTGCAGGTGATGCCCACGATGCCCACCGCCACCGAACCCGGCACGACAAAAACCTCGGCAAACAAGAACCCGATGCCGATCGCGAACAGGATGATCGCTTCCCAACCTGCGAGATAGGCAAACAAGTGACCGCCGAAGAACAACGCCAACAGGGCGCCGCCCACCAGCAACAACCCCGTGCTCGCACCGAGAAACAAAACATCGGCGATGATGATCCAGACGCCCGCCGAAAACAGCAGCACCGAAATGTTGGGATTCGTCAGCCACCGCGCAATGTTCTCGGCCGACGTGGGTTGCGCGTATTCGAGCGACGACGCATCGATCGCCAGCTTCTTCAACACCTGCTCGACGGAGTTGGCCACCGCATCGCAGTAGCCGTGCTCCGACGCTTTCTCGGTGGTGAACGTCAGAATCTCGCCCTGCCGCACCAACCCCGGAATCGTCGGATGGTCTTTGTCGACCATCGCCGCGGCAAAGGCCGGCGGCCGGGAGCGGAAGTTGGCCGTGGTCTCAAACTCGGCCTTGAATGCGGAGACAAACTTCTGCGGCGCCGCTTCGGCACCACCGCCGATCAAGCTGATCGGGGTGGCGGCCCCCATCTCGGATCCGGGCTTCATCGCGATCTTCTCACAGGCGATGGCAATGAGCGCTGCCGCGGAAAGGGCCCGCTCATGCACGAACGCCACCGTGCGGATCTTGGTATTCTTGATCGCGTCGCGGATCTCTTGAGCCGCCGTCACCAGGCCCCCCGGAGAATTGATCTCGAAGACGATCGCCGCGCAATTCTTCTGTTCGGCGTAGCGGATCATGCGGGCGACAAAAAACGCCAGGCCCGACTCGATCTCGGCCCGGATCGGCAACACCAGCACCGGCCCGGCCACCGGCACCGCGGTCGGCGTCACCACCGTGGTCGTCGCGACGACGGCCCCGCTTGCATCCTGGGCGGCGCCCCGCGTTCCAACCGCCAGCACAAACGCGAGACAGAAAACCACGGGAACAGCAAAAAGCAGGAGACCCGACGGACGGTATTTCCGTGCCATAAGGCCTCCTGCCATAAATACGTTGTATTACAGGGAAAACCGGCTTACCGGCGACGACGCTGTTTGCGGCGCGCTTCTGCAGCCTTGCGCTTCTTCTTCTCGCTGGGCTTTTCGTACGCCCGGCGCTTCTTGATTTCCTTGATCAACCCCGACTCCTGGCACTTCTTCTGGAAGCGTTTCAGTGCCTTTTCGATCGGTTCGTCTTTCATGACGCGAATTTCTGCCACGGTTGTTTCCCCCCCTTCTGTTGCGAAATCACGTGAACCCCAATACGGCCCGGCCCTAACCCGGCGGCCAGTGCATCGACCGGCCCCCAAGCACATGGGCATGCAGATGGAACACCGTCTGCCCTGCCGCCGCTTGGCAATTCACCACGACGCGATACCCTGCGTCGAGCTCGAGTTCACGTGCAACCTGGCGGATCGCCCGGTGCATTTCGAGCCAGACCACATCGTCGGCCTCTGTCAGGTCGTTGAGCGTGGCGATATGTCGCCGCGGGATCACCAACACATGAACAGGTGCCTGCGGATGGATGTCGCGAAAACCGATTACGTGTTCACCACGATAAACGATCTCGCTGGACACCGCTCCGGATGCGATGGCGCAAAAGATACATGTACCCATGGACACCAAGTTTGCCCATCATAGTCGAGCCTCATCAGCATGTCAAGCGGCTTTTGCACGCCAGCAGTCGAGCCGGGTCAGCGGTACCCCGAAGAACCGTGCCACCCGCACCGCCTGTCGTTCGAGGCCGGCAACCACCGACGCCGCCAGGCGACCGAACGGCCGCACCGCGATCGCCACCCCCGCGTCGCTGCGCGCGTATCGCCAGGTCCCGATCACCTGGCCGCGCAGACCGAGCACCGTGGCCTCGATGTGTCCGGCCGGCCGCCAGACCCGATGGTGGAACCGCGACGGCACCCAGAACGACTTGTCGCGCTGCGCCAACAACAGGGGTTCAAAGCGCCCCAGCAGACGCACGTCGCCCTCGCTCGGCACCGGTGCCCGACGGAACCAGTCGAGATCGGCCCGACAGGCAAGCATGGGCATGCCCTCGACCTGCACCGTTGCCACCCGGTCGCCGAGCGCCGTCAACCACCGACGCGCCTCGGCCTGGCTCGATCCACGCCAATATGCGAAGTCGGCCAGCGTCGCCGGACCATACGTCGCCAGATACCGCTCGAGCAAGGCCCCATTGGCCGTCAACCGATCGGGTGGCGCCCACACCAGTCGCGGCAACCAGGTCTGTCGGTGGGCAAACAGGCCTTCGTTGCCGCTGCTGCCCGCATGACAGGCAATGCCCTGCCGCACGAGGTCGGCAAAGATGCCTCCCCACGACGACAACGCGTCGTCGTCGAACGCCCAACCGGTCGCCCGCAGATCCTGGCGGCCGATGACCCCGCGCTCGGCCAGCAGACCGGCGACCCGTTGCACCAGCGTCCGCCACGCCGCCACGTCGCCGCCCCGCGCCGCCAATGACCGCTCCTGCCACGTCGGCCGCCCCGAAAGCGCCCCATGAACCAGGGGCCACATCGGGGCCGGATACAGATGCAGCGTACCGCGTTGTCCCCAGATCTTCACCAGGGTGCGTCGCCGCATGAGCAACGACTCGAGTCGCCGCAGGGTAAACCGTGGACACCGGTTCCAGAGCGCCAGACCGGCCGCCGACAGAATCTGGGCCTGCACGCCACCCAACGCAGCCGCCACGTCTTCGGGCGTCGCAAACGCGCCACCCGTCAGTCCGGAGCGCTCGAGCCGGAACGCCCGTACCTGGTCGGCCGTGATGCTCATCGGCTCCGTGCCACCACGGCCCGGTCTCTCCCGCGTCATGTCACGACCACAATGCGCCCGGCACCCAGCAGGCGATCGTCGGCATAGATCGCGGCGGTCTGCCCCGGCGTCACTGCCGACGCGGGCTCGAGCAGCGCCAGCTCGAGTCGCTCGTCGCCGCAACCCGGTGACGCGCTCACGCGGGCTCGTACGGCCCGCGAGCGATGACGCATCTGCACGCGCACCTCGGCGCCCGCGGCCGGCCGCGGCCCGAGCCAGTTCAGGCGATCGGCGATCAACCCCCGGGCGGTCAACGCCTCGCGCGGACCGACCACCACCGTGCGCCGTGCCGCGTCGACGCCAATCACATAGAGCCGCTCGCGGTTCCCGCCCCCCAACCCGCGCCGCTGGCCGATGGTGAACCCGGCAAACCCACAGTGCCGTCCGACCTCCGCGCCCGACCGATCGACCAGCGGGCCGGGCAGCAGGGCCGGATGATCGGCCGGCAGCCGGCGCCGCAACAACGCCACGTAGTCGTCATCGGGCACGAAACAGATTTCCTGCGACTCGATGCGCTCGGCATTGGGCAGGCCCAACTCGCGCGCCAATTCGCGCAATCGGGCTTTGGTCATGCCCCCCACCGGCAGCAGCAACCGGTCCAGGACCGCCACCGGCAACGCCGAAAGAAAATACGATTGATCTTTGTCGGGGTCGACGCCCCGCCGCAGCGCCCAACCGTCGGCGCCGGCCTCGATGCGCGCATAGTGGCCGGTCGCAACCGCGTCGGCCCCCAACCGCTGCGCGTGCACGAGCAAGTCGGGAATCTTTACGGAGGCATTACATTGTATGCATGGGTTGGGCGTGCGCCCGGCGGCGTATTCGTTCACGAATTCGTCGATGACCGCCGCCGTGAACCGCGCCGACACATCGATCACCGTGTGCGGGATCTGCAATTGAGCGCACACCGCCCGCGCCGCATTGACGCCTTCCAGACCGCAGCAACTGCGGGGTCCGGCGGCAGTATCACCGTAGCAAAACGTTTTGAGGGTGACCCCCAACAATTGGTGCCCCTGCTGCTGCAAGAGAGCAGCCGTCACCGACGAATCGACGCCACCCGACATCGCCACGACGACGAATCTCTGCATGACGGGGCCGGCGACCCGAGGGGTCGCTCAGTTGTGGATCTCGCGCCGGTGGAAGACCCCCAGGGCGAGCAGGCCGAGACCGACCGTCCAGGCCCCCGTGGCCAGCAGCGGATTCAGCATCTGCGCGTCGCCCAGTGCCACCTTGCCCTCGATCAGCCCCTTGATCGCTTCGATCGACAGCACCTCGGACAAATAGCGGGGGAACAACCACTTCGCCACGGCCTCGTAGCGCGGATCGAGTTTCTCGACCACCGGCGCAATTGCGCAGAAGACCGCCGAACTCATCAAAAGGATCAGGCTACCGACCGCCATCAGCAACGCGCTGTCGGTCAACAACGCGAACACGGTGAAATACGCGATCAATACAAGGTCCATCACGAAGGTCAGCGCGAGAATTCGCAAAGCCGCCGTGGTCGTCAGCAACTGCGTTTCGGCCGGCAGATCGAAGACGATGCCGCTCTGGCTCTTGAGCGCATGCGCCACCCAGATGTCGACCTGCAGAAGCACGCCACCGAACGCGATGACCACCGAGAGGAACAGCATCACTGCCAACGCCTTCGCGGCCAGGATCTGCGCCCGTGCCAACGGCGTCAACAGCAACGTTTTCATCTGCCCGTTGCCCAGTTCGCGACTGATCACGTCACCGACGATCAACGCCAGAAAGAACGGCACCACCAGGCTGAACAACTTGATGTGGCCAGTCAGGATGCCCCGCATGCCCTCGACGAGAAACGAATACTCGAGCCCCTGGGTGAAACCAAGACTCTGCACCTTCACCCACAAGAGCACGCCCAGCGTGCTGGTCAGCAGCGGCACGACGTTGAGGGCCAGCAGGAAGAGGAAAGCCTTTTTCTGCAACAGGATCTTGCGCAACTCGAACCCGACCAACAGGACAAACCGCGGCATGATCGCCGCCAGCCCGGTCGGCCGCTTGCTGTCGTTCGTCAGCGTCGTCATCGGGAAGCCGCCTCGTCATCGGAGGTAAGATTGATGAACGTCTCTTCGAGACTGTTTTCCTCGGGCACCACCGCGGCGACGTCGAGCCCCGCCTGCACCAACGCCCGATTGGCGACCACCGCCAGGCCGGGGGTGCCGCTGATCCGCACCGACTCGGCGCTGGTCTCGACCCGCGCCACCCCTGCGAGCTTCTCGAGCAACTGCCGGGCTTTCTCGACCTGCTCGACCGGCACCTTGATGCGGCAGCGCTCCTGATCGCGGGCCAGAACGTCGCGCACCCACCCTTCGCTCACCGTAACCCCGTGCTGCAATATGACCACGTAGTCGCACAACTTCTGCACTTCGTCGAGCAGGTGCGACGATAACAGAATCGTCGTACCGCCCCGCGCCATCTGCTGAAACACCTGGCGCATCTGGTAGCGACCTTGCGGATCCATGCCGCTGGTCGGCTCATCGAGCAGGATCAGCTTGGGCCGGTTCAACAGGGCCGCCGCAATACCCAGACGCTGCTTCATGCCCGTCGAGTATTGACCGAACGGCCGGTTGGCCGCTTCGGTCAGACCGACGACCGACAATACATCGTGAATATCGGCGTTGCCGACCGGACGGGTCAGATTGCAGAACCACCACAAGTTGGCAAACCCGCTCAAATTATCGATGTACGACGGTCGTTCGACCATCGCGCCCACCGACTCCATGACCCGGCAACGCGCTCCCGGCATTTCCTGGCCGAGCAACCAGACCCGCCCGGCGCTCGCGCGGATGAGCCCCAGGACGATGCGCAGGGTCGTGGTCTTGCCAGCCCCATTGGTGCCGAGAAACCCGGCCACGGCACCATGCGGAATCGAGAAACTCAGGCCGTTGAGCACCTGCTTGCGCCCGAAATTCTTGCGCAATCCGTCGACCACCATCGCCCGTGCACCCGGGTCGGCCACGGCATTCTGGTTGCGTGGCACCGCCGCCGTTGCGGCGACCGCGCCGGCCATCGGGTCCGTCGTCGCTGGGTTCAGCTCAGGCATGGGGCTCTCCGGCCGAGTTTGCGGCACCAGCGGCGGCCGACGGCGTACCGGCATCGTCATACAATTCGAGATAAAGTTCATGGAGCAATACTTTGAGAATACAACACGCCGGCGCCGCCAGGAGCATGCCGAAAAGGCCGTAGAGCTGACTGCCGACCACCAGGGCGAGCATGACGATCACCGGATGCAGACCGGCACTTTCGCCGATTACCCGCGGCTGCAGCACCAGGCCATCGACCGCCTGCACCACCGCCAGCACCACCGCGACGCCCACCATCTGCCAGACGAACGCCATCGTGACCCCGTGCTGCGACAGCGCGATCAGGCTCGACAACACCACGGTCAGCACCCCGCCCAGATACGGCACCAGGTTGGCAACCCCGGCCAGCGGTCCCAACAACAACGACAGATGCAAGCCAACCAGCCACAGACCGATCATCATCAGTGCCGCGAAAATGCAGCAACTGATCATCTGCCCACGCAAGAAACCGCTGAGCACCAGGTCGATTTCGCGCATGATGCGCACCGTACCCGGCCGGTAGATCGGCGGCACCAGCCGAACCGCATGGTCGTACAATGGATCGAGGTCGATGAGGACGTAGAACGTCAGCAAGGGAATCAGCAACAGCCCCATCAGGCCCGAGAAAGCGACGGCAACCATCTGCATCAGGCTGCGACCGCCGCTGAGGAATGCGTCTTTGGCCGCCACTGCCGCCCGCGCCGCCACGCCCTGCACCCGCTCGGACTCGACCATGCCGGCCAGCCACTGGCGCACCCCCGGCGTCGGGGCCAGACGTTCATACAGACCACGCCCCTCGACCTGCACCCTCGCCCCGATCTGTTGCATATCGAGAGCGGCCAGCCGCTCACCCAGATCGACCGCCTCGGCAGCGACGCTCAACGACACCGGGACAACGACCAGCACGCCGGCCAATGCGAAGACGCAATACATTAACAATACAGCATAACCACGCGGTATTTTTTTCGCTTCGAACCAGCGCACGACCGGATTGAGCATGTAGGCCAGCACAATCGACAGCAGAAACGGCGCAATGACCGCGGCCAGGCTGTAGATCATGCCCAACACGAGCACGCCCGCCCCGAGAATCAGCCCGGTGCGCACCGGTTGCGACAACTGGTGGATGAACATGATCGTCAACAGCCTGCCGGCAAGCGCCGACTCAACCGTTTACCCGGCGCAGGTGGGCCGTCTGCCCATACAGTTGCAGAATCAACTGCACCTCGCCACGCGGCATCTTCAACTGGTTGGCGATCTGCGGCGACGTCACCCCTTGCGCGTGCAGGTCGAGCACCTTGCGGTGATGGGTGTCATCGTCGGGCAGATCGATGGGCAGATCGATGTCGATCGCCGGGGGTGCCGCCATGGGTGACGGTGCCGGAGTGCTTGGAACCGAGACCGCCGCCAGCGACCGCGGCGTCATGTTGACCGAGGCCATGACCGGCGGCGTCGGCACACTGGGGACCCCCGCCGCGCGCGTCATCGCCGCCATCGCCCCAGTCATCGTGTTCGTCGTCACCGGTGCTTCATCGCGCATCTTGAAAGGAACGATCTTGTCGACGGCCACGTTGACAGTCGCCGCGTTGGCGAGCAAACGCGACAACTCACGGTGCCGCTCGTCGCAACCGGCCTGCAACTCTCGCAATGCGCTGATCCGGTCGTCGATGCAGCCCAGCAGGTCTTGCAGATCCCGGCGCAGTTTCACCCCGGTGGCAACCTCTTGGTGCAACCCCTTCACGCCTACCGGCAACTCACGATGGATCTCACTGGCCTCGGCCATCAGATCGGTCACGTGCAGGATCTTCTGGTCGATGATCGGCAGGAGATCCTTGCACTCTTGCGATTTGCTGCTCATCACTTTGATGTTGTGATTCGCCGCCAACTCGAGTTGGTCGAGGACCTGCTTGAATGCCAGCTCGAGTGCCTCGAGTTGCTGCTGCACGTGCCGCGCCCGCCGCTCGCCAAAACATTTTCCGGCGTAGGCCACGACCGCCAGAACGAATAGCAATACAACAGCAATTTGCAGATAGAATGAAATGGGGATTCACCTCGGCGCCTTCATTATAACCATCGGGAAACCGCACGACAAGAGGGTACGGCGATACCGACCAGATCGGTACCCGGCGCGCCTTTGCGCCCGGGCGGCCCCTATTCCTGAATCAGTCCCTGTTCGTTGCCGTCATCGAGGGCGACCGCCAAGGCCAGGCCAATCTCGTCGCTCGATTCTTCGGCCTGGTTGCGGATTTCCGCCGCCAGTTGCCGCCGCATCGAGGCATCGGGCCAGAGTGATCGATACCGTTCGAGCCGCTGCAGAAGCGTTCCGGCATCACGCGCGGCCAACTGTCGCAACAGTCGGCGGGCCTCGTCCCTGCTCCCCACCGCCACCTGCTGGATCGCCAACAACAACAAGGCGTTGTCGTGATCCGGTGTCTGCGCCAGCAACCCACGCAGGACAACCTCAGCGTCTGCGAAGCGGCGGTCGGCCAACAAGAACTCGGCCCGCACCGGCCCATCGAACGGGTCGACGGTCTCGCTCGCCAGGATGTGTTCGCGCGCCTGCTGGGCCGCCGCCGCATCGCCGATCTGCAGATACAGGTCGTGCAGGCGGCGATGGGTCTCGAGCATGCCACTCGCGGCCAACAAGCCCTGTTCCAGCGTCCGGATCGCGTCGACCAACTGCCCTCCCTGCGCCTGCAGATCGGCCAGATCGAGGTATCGCCACGGGTTACCGGGCTCCAGGGTCAGCAAGCGCGCGTGACTGATCATCGCATCATCGACGCGCCCCTGATCGAACTGCACCATGGCCAGGCGCTCGACCAGCTCGGGGTTGTTCGCGTCGTCGGCCATCGCCTCGATCAACAGTCGCTCGGCCGCCGGATAATCACCTCTGAACTGGTAGATCGACGCCGCACCCAGGATCAAACCCGCGCGTTCGTGCGCGGACAACTCCGGCGTCGTCAATACTTTGTGATACGTGGCCAGAGCCTCGTCGTCGCGCCCCAGCTCGAGCAACGCCTCGGCCTTGATCTCGGCCAGTTCCGGCGTCAGGACCCCGTCTCCGACCGAAGCACTGATGGCTTCGAGCGCATCGACGAAACGCTTCAGATTGAACAACGTGCGGCAACGACCGATCAAAGCGTACGGCAGGGTCGGAAAACGGGTCTGCATTTCTTCGTAGAGCGCTAGAGCCCCCGCCCAGTCCTGCATCGCATTGGCTTCGAGCACCTGCTGCTGCAGGTCGCGAAACTTCAACATCGGGTTGAATTCGGGGTTTTCGGTGAGGTTTGTCCAGAGCGTGGCCAGCAACTGGTCGAGAACGCCAGGGTCGAAATCGAGCCCCAGCACCGCTCGCACCCCTTGGGCGGCCTGGGCCACCTCATCGGCCGAGACCCCGGCAGCATTCGCAATCACCGCATCAGCATGAGACAGCCGGTAGGCATCGCACGTAAGCCGCGTCAGACCGGCCGCCCAGCCCTGTTGGCTGCGCTCCGGAGCCCGTTTGGCCAATTCCTCGGCCAGGGGCTCCAGCCGCTCGACGACGCCCACATACTCTGCGGGGTTCTCCCCCAGCTTCTCGAGAATCTCGCTGAAGCACCGACGCAAGTCATTCATCTGCCGCTTTCTCCCCGACCAGTGAGTATCATCAACGATGACGCGCCGCGCTCCGACCAGCAGCCACGGCAGGGTACTGCCCTCCATCTTACGTATTGCCGGGCCGGCCGTCCAGTCTGATTCATTGAGTGAAACGAGGCCGTGTGCTACCATGACCCGGCATGCGGCACCTCAAGAAGATTCTCGGCCTGCTGATCGGTCTCGTGTTTCTCTACCTGGCCCTGCGTCAGGTGGAGTTTGCCAAACTGCCGGCCACCCTGACCTCGTTCCAGTTCTGGCTCGTTCCGGTTCTTCTGCTCTCGATCACCATCGAACAGTTGCTGCGCGTCTGGCGCTGGCAGGTCATTCTGGTCGGGCGCCCCGTCGGTTTCTGGTACCTCTACGCAGGCATGCTGTTGGGTTACCTCGCCAACAATGTGTTGCCCGCGCGCGCCGGCGAGGTCGTGCGGTGTTACTACCTTGGCCGCAAGGGTCAGGTGCGCATCTCGGCGGCCTTCGGTTCCGTCGTCATCGAGCGCTTTCTCGACGGCGTCGCCGTGCTGACGATGCTCGGGTTCTGCCTCATCTGGTTTGAACTGCCGGGCGTGATTCGTGCCGCGGGCTGGACGGCGCTCGTCTTCTACGCCGTGGTCCTGTTGTCGCTCATCCTGCTCGTCTACCGCAAAACATGGTTCGACCGGTTGGTTGGCGCTGTCATTCGACCTTTCTCCGTCACTCTTCACGACCGGCTGCAGGCCCTGTTCGACTCATTCACCGGCGGCCTCGACCTGATGCGCAACCCGGGTCCGTTCGCCAAGGCACTGACCCTGTCGCTCGCCGCGTGGGGTATGTCGGCGGTCTCGACCTACATCGGGTTCAAGGCGTTCGGGCATCCCAGCATTGCCGCCCTGTCGGTCCCGGATGGCGTTCTCGTGATCACCTTCCTCGCGCTCGGCGCCATGATCCCCGGTGCCCCCGGCATGGTCGGGGTCTACGAATGGTGCTGCCTGCAAGTCGTGCATGGTGTCTTCAAAGTCGATACGACGGTGGCCGGCGGATACGCGCTGTTCTCGCACTCGTTTGGCTATCTCTACGTTCTCATGGTCGGCCTCGGGATCATGACTTACGAGAACATCTCGATGACCCAACTGAACGCGGCCGTCGAAGAAGCCCCGAGCGAAACCGAGGGCGAAAACCCGGTGACGACGCCGGGCGCCGACACCGCGCCGGTCGCCGATGCACGGCCGGCCGCCACACCGCCCGCCGGTGACAGACCAAACCAGCCTTCCTGAAGGCCACCGCCCGCGGTGGTCTGATTCACCGCGGTGAAGCGCGGTCGATGCACATTCCGTTTTCTCGGTCTTGATGCCGGCCGCGGAATTGCCGATAGGGGTTAGTAGCACACAAGGAGGTAGCCCCTATGGCCGTCGTCAATCCAGGAGGAAGCGCCCAAGGACACAAGGGCCTGTTCCTGTTCTTCCTCATGGGTCTGTTCCTATTGCAGGTCGTTTTCGCCTTCACCATCCACGGCGACATCGGCCCGCGCGAACTGAACGCGGGAACCGGCAGCCGGGTTGCGGCCCCTGTCCTGGTTGGCCACATCGATGCCATCCTGAACGGTCGAGCACCATCGGGACTCCGGACAGTTGCGATCGGTGGACACCCGACCCCGGTGCCCGGACTGGCCCCGGCGAAACTCGATCTGACACCGCCCGTGGCGACCCTGGTTGAAAAGACCCCCGTCCAGCCGACCACCACCGCCACCCAGGCCGGACCCAACACCTTTGCCAGCGCAACGCCCACCGGGAGCCGATTTCACGATTACACGGTGCGCCCTGGAGATACGCTTCAGTCAATTTCCCGTCGGTTTTACGGATCGACTCACATGGTGGTTCCCCTCGTCCGCATCAATCGTTTGCAGAGCGAGCGCGGACTCCACGTCGGCCAGACGCTTCGCCTGCCCCGCAAGGGCATGAAAAGTTCGGGCGCATGACCATGCGCTGCCGCGAAAAATCCCACTGACCAGGTGGCCAGCCTTGAATCCAACTAACCGCAAACCGAGTTTCATCGACCTCAAGAGAAAGCCCGTCGTGGCCGCTCCCCAGGCGCGGCGAACCGGACGCACGGCGACGCAAACCCTGTCGCGAACCGCCCCGGCCCGACCGGTCCCCGGCACCAACGCAAGCACGCCGGCAACCCGGCTGATCAAAGGCCGCCACCTGCTGGCGATTGCCGGCTATCTGCTGTTTATGGGGTTCGCCGTGCAACTGCCGG
The DNA here is from genome assembly GCA_964483805.1 of uncultured bacterium. Classification (GTDB taxonomy): domain Bacteria; phylum Muiribacteriota; class Ozemobacteria; order Ozemobacterales; family Ozemobacteraceae; genus CAZADH01. The sequence continues at coordinate 39,719 of CAZADH010000004.1, read as the reverse complement.
TGATCGACCGGCTCGTCCAGATCGTCAGCAACGCCGACGGTCAGTCGCTGTTCGCGTCGGCCGAGGCCATCCAGGCAATCGGCCCGGCGACTCCGAAGGTGCGCACCGTGCACCCCATGACCCGGCCAACCCCGGGCTTTGCCGGCACCCTGATTTCGACGGGCTCGGCCACGGTCAGCGCGGAACGCGTCGCGCCCGCCGCCGGCGGCGCGGTCGGTGTCATGGGCCAACTGGGCGGAGAGTTGTCGGTCTCGGGCGTTCGCCCGGCAGGTCTGGCCATCACCCCGGCCACGGGCATGGCTCCGGCCGCCACCGGCAACGGCACCGCCCAGGGATCCACCGGCGCGTTGACACCGCCGACGCCGATCCAATCGAACAATGATGTAACTACATTGTCAATACCATCGCTGATTCGCGAAATCGGCAGCAAACCCTGGGAGTACGATGCCGCCCTCGATCGCTACGTCGTGCACATGGACGCCTGCACCAAGGTGGTACTGACGCTTCGCCCTGCCCTGCAACGTCGCGTCGAGAAGCTGTTCACCCAAGGTTCCTGTCGCCTTGGTGTCGGCATCGTGCAGGACCCTTTGTCGGGAGCAATTCTGGCCATGGCCTCGTTCGACGGCCAGTCGACGCTGTCGGTTCTTTCGACCGCCTATCGCCAGGACAACTGGGCACTCAAGAGCGTCTTTCCGCCCGCATCGCTCATGAAGATCATCACGGCCGCCGCCGCACTGGAGCGCCGTCAGGTCGGCGTTCAGAGCAACATCCACGTCGGTCGGCGCACGACGCTCGAGTTCTGGCGCGCTTTCGCCATGTCCCACAACACGATCTTCAGCAAGATCGGCAATCTCGTCGGCGCAACCTCGATGGTCCAGTATTGCAAGGCGTTCGGATTCAATCGCCCGTTTTTCTTCGATCTGCCGGTCGCCCAATCGAGTCTGCAGATCCCCGGCGATGCCGGCGGTCTCGGCCGGGTTTCGTGCGGTCTCGAGCGAACCCTGCGCATCAGCCCGGTCCACGTGGCCTCGATCGTCTCGACGATTCTCAATCGGGGCAAGATGCAGAAGCCCTACCTCGTCGAGAAGGTCCTGCGCAATGGCAATGTCGTGTTCACCCGCAAACCGTTCACGCTGAGCCAACCGATCCGGCATGACACCGCCCAGGCGGTCTATCAGATGATGATGACGACCACGACACACGGCACGGGCCGCCGCGGCTTCAACGCGTTTTCCGATTGCCCGGACCTGGCCAACCTCAGCGGCGGCAAGACCGGCACCCTCACCGGCATCGACCCCAAGTATTTCTTCACCTGGTTCGGCGGCTTCACCAAAGCAGCCGGCCGCGACCTGACGATTGTGACGTTGGTGGGTCAGAGCGGCTCGGGCGGTCTCAAGGCCGCAACCCTGGCGGGCCGGTTCGCCCACGAACTGTTCGTCACCTTTGGCCGCCGGGACACGCAGCCCGTGCAACAAGCAAGCCGCTGATCGGTTCCGGGCGGCCCGGAAACCAGCAACCCCGCCGGAATCCGGCGGGGTTTTTGCTTCGTTGGGCAGTTCGAAAACGGGCTACTTCTTGCTTTTTTCTTTTTCGGACTTCTCTTTATCGGGGGCTGGCGTCGGCGGCTCTTTGGCAGCCGGTTCTTTGATCGGAACCGTGCCCGTCACGTTGAACTCGACGGTGAGTTCGCCATCGCCGTCTTTGCCCGAAACGGCGGTGATCAGGTCGCCCTTCTTGAACTTCTCACCTTTGAGAATCTGCTCAGCGAGCGGGTTCTCGATGTAGCGATGCAACGTGCGCTTCAGCGGTCGCGCCCCATATTTGACATCGGTGCCCTTGTCAACCAGCAAGGTCTTGACCTCGGGCGTGAACTCGATGCCCATGTCGAGATTGGCGACACGCGCCGACACCTCGTTGACGAGGATTTCGAGAATTTTGAGGTTGTCGTCTTTCGTCAGGGCACGGAACACGACGATCTCGTCGATGCGGTTGAGAAACTCGGGCGGAAACTTCTTCTCGAGCGTCTTACGCGTAATCTTGCTCTTCTGCTCATGCGAAAGTTCACTGAGCTTCTCTTTCGGTTTGTCGGGGGACGTCTTGACTTCAGGGGCACGGAACCCCGGCTTGATCTCTTCGGACATGATTTCGCTGACACCGATGTTGGTCGTCAGGATGATGCAGGTCTCGCGGAACGACACCGTTTCGCCCTTGCTGTCGGTGAGAATGCCCTCGTCGAGCAGTTGCAACAACAGGTTGTGCACCTTCTCGTGCGCCTTCTCGACCTCATCGAAGATGACCACCGTGTGTGGCTTGTTCTTCACCGCCTCGGTCAGGTAGCCGCCCTCGTTGTGACCAATATAACCGGGAGGGGCACCAATGAGCTTGGCGTACTCGTGGCTCATCGCATATTCAGAGCAATCGATGCGCACCATGTCGGTCTCGTTGCCGGTGAGAAACTCGGTCAACGCCTTCGCCAGCTCGGTCTTGCCGACGCCGGTCTGGCCCACGAACACGAAACTGCCGATCGGACGCTTCGGATTCTTCAGACCGACTTTCGCTTTGCGCAGCGCTTGCGACACCGCCACGACCGCTTCGTCTTGGCCGACGATGCGCTTCTTGAGATAGGATTCCATTTCGAGGAACCGCTGGTGCTTGGCTTTCGCCTCGTCGTCGCCACCTTTGCCCGCAGCAAGAATGGGGATGGCGCCACCCTGAGAGGCCTGCTCGTCGACCTGGATCGTCACATCTTTGATGTCGAGCGACGGGTTGACCTTGATGCACAGGTTGTAGAGTTCCTGCTCGATGATTTCGCCCAACAACGGATACTCGTTGTTGCCGAACACGAGCGGCGCAATCTCGTCGAGATAATTGACCACCGACGCATTGATGATCAGCCGTTTGTACGACTTCTTGTCGGTGATCTTAACGTTCTTGAAAAGTTGCTGCTTCTGCTCGGGCGTGAAGGCACGGATGGCCACAAACCGATCGAGAGACTCACAGAACTTCATCTTGATGCCGGACGTCGAGTCCACGGGTCGTCACCTCCGGAGGTTCACACACCATGATGTTTGACAACGCAGGAGCGCTATGGATAGACTACTATATCATCATCCCTTGGGCATGACAACACCCTACCGGCGGAAGGTCTGAAACTGCATGAGCAGCAGCGATACCCACGATCTCGCTTCGGCCCGGGAGCATTTCGAGCAGGGTTTGGGGTACTACCGTGGCGAGTTTTATCTCGATGCGCTGCAAGAGTTCATCGCCGCCCGGCAACTCGCCCCCACCCTCCCCGGCATCGACTTCTACCTCGAGGTCTGTACGCGCAAGGTCAATGAAGTCACCGGCCAACTGGCCTCGTTCATGGAGTCCCAGTTCGACCGCGAGACCCATGAGCGAGCCGAATCGTTGCGCATCGCCGAGGCACCTTCGTTCATCGCCGAAATCAGCCGACTGCTCACGCAGGAGAAGCTGCAGGAAGCAATACAACGTATTGCAGAAGCCGAGACGACAGTGCCCGACAGCTTGCCCCTGTTGTTATTGAAGGGCAATGTTCTGCGACGGTGCGGCCGCCTGGCCGAGGCCGAGACGACCCTGCGACGTGCGGTCACCCTCAATCCGGGTTCCGCCCAGGTCCACAACAACCTCGGCAATGTTTTGTCGGCCCGCGGGCAATTGGTGGCCGCCGCAGCCTGCATCGAAAGAGCCCGCGAACTCGAACCGAAGAATCCCCGCATTCTCAACAACCTCGCGGTGTTGTGCATGCAGGGCAACCAGTTAGACCGGGCGCTGGGCCTGTTCGACGACCTGCTGCGCGACCACCCCCGGTTTGCCGTGGCCACAAAAAACAAAGAGAAGTTGCTGATCCGGCGGCGCGAACTCGACAACGAGATCGCCAATCTCCGCAGCGAGGTGCAGCGGCACCCGACTTGGCCCGACCTGCGCGTCAACCTGGGCAAGGCCTTGTTGTTCCGCGGCCATTTTGCCGAGGCGCGCGAGCAATTGAAAGAGGCCCTGTCGGTCAATCAAGACCTGCTGGCCGCCTGGTTCTATCTGGGCATGCTCCACGAACTCGAGGGCAATCTGATCGAAGCGCTGTACCACTTTCAGGAACTGGTCGCACGCAAGGGCAAGGCCGCCACGCCCGATTTTCACGCCTATCAGGCGTTCCGGCGCGAAGGCTACCTCGAAGAGGCTCTTGCCGAAATCAAGAAGGTCGCCGTCCTCGAACTCGACCTGGCCGCCGGCCAGATCAACATCGGCAATTCTCACTTCAACCAGGCCCGGTGGGCCGAGGCCGAAAAACACTACCAGGCGGCCATCGAGCTCAACGGCAACTACCCCGATGCCTACCATCGACTGGCTCTCGCCCTCATGCAACAAGACAAGCAGAGTGCAGCCCGCAAGGCCCTGACCGAAGCGATCAAACTGAACCCCGGCTTCGCCTCGGCCCATTACCATCTGGGCATGCTGCTGCGCACCGCTCAACCCGGCAAAGCCGCCGAGCACCTGCAACGCGCGCTCGGGCTCGGCCTGCGCGACGAGTTTCATGAAATGGCGAAGACCGCCTTGGCCGGCCTTACCGCCGGGGCAGGATCCGCAGCGACCAAAAGCAAACCGACCACCGGTTGTCGCGACAGCGGCAAGACCGGCACCCGTCGCGTTGCCGCGCACCCCAAAAAATCTGCGGTTTCCAAGAGCAAGCCTGCCCGGCCGGCACCCAAGAAATGACCCGAATACCGTATTCCTGCATCATCGCCGGCCGCTTGACCTCGACGGTCGGCCGCGTTCTTCCACGACTGGACGAATCCCGTGAAGCCTGATCAATTTTCCCCCAACTTTCCGAATTTCCCCAAAGCACCCGAACAACTGCAAAAGCTGTCGGTGTTGCTGCGCTCGAAGAAGCTGTTCACCAAAGAGAGTTGGGACGAACTGGCCAAAGCGAACACCGACCCGGCGAAGCTCGTCGAGGCGGTGGCTCTGGTCGAGTCGGTCAATCCCCGGGCTCTGGCCGAGTGCGAGGCCGGTGTTCTCGACATACCGTTTGTCGACCTCGAGTCCGCGCAGATTCCGTCCGAAGTCCTCAAGCTGATCAAGCTCGACGTGATGGAACAGCAGCAGATCATCCCGATCCAGATCAACGGTCAAGAGTTGTTGGTGGGCATGGTCAATCCGCAGGCCACCGATATCCTGAAGCAATTGATGAGTTCGAGCGCTCTGGCCATGCGCCCGGCGAAGATCTTATGGGAACAGCTCGATCGCCGGCTCAATCAGATGAAGACCGCGGCAACCAAGGGTGCCGCCCCGGCCCCCAAGAAAAAAAAGGGGCCGCCCCGCCGCCTGGGCGACATTCTGATCGAGATGAAGGTTCTCGACGACGCCAAGCTCAAAGAGGGCCTCGATTACGCCAAAGAACAGAAGCTCCGGCTGGGTGCGGCCTTGGTCAAGAAGGGCCTTGCCACCAATAAGCAGATCGGCATCGCGCTGTCACGTCAGTTCGACATTCCGTTCCTCGATCTCGACGACAGCGTCGTCGACCCGGTCATCAGCAGTTTGTTGCCCAAGAAGTTGTGTTACGAGCATATTCTCTGCCCCGTCAAAAAAGAGGGCGACAAGATGGTTCTGGCGATGACCGATCCGACCGACATCATCACGATCGATCATATCCAGATGATGACCGGTCTCAAGGTGGCGCCGGTGGTCAGTTCGGAGCTGTCGATCATGTCGTCGCTCGACAAACTGTACGGCGAAAGCCTCGACATGATCAGCGAGAAGATCGGCTCCGATCAACAGGCCGCCGACGACGCCGCCTTCGGCGACATGAGCGAGAACGACAGCGCCATCATCAAACTGGTGAACCTCGTCATCGTGCAGGCCGCCAGCACCGGCACCTCCGACATCCACATCGAGCCATTCGAGACCGAGTTGCGCGTGCGCTTCCGCAAAGACGGCATGATGAAGCTGCACATGACACCCCCGAAAGCCGCCCATCCGGCCATTGTTTCGCGCATCAAGATCATGAGCAATCTCGACATTGCCGAGACGCGTCTGCCGCAAGACGGCCGCATCAAGATGCATCTCGAGAACCGCAAACTCGACCTGCGCGTTTCGACGATCCCGTGTGTGTGGGGCGAAAAGATCTGCATGCGCCTGCTCGACCAGGGCAACCTCAAGGTCGACCTCAACCAGCTCGGGTTCGAACCGCACATGCTCGAGCGCTTCATGGAAGGGGTCAAGAGCCCGAACGGCATCGTGCTGGTTACCGGCCCGACGGGTTCGGGCAAAACCACGACGCTGTACTCGGCACTGACGCTGCTCAACAATCCGTCGGTCAATATCATGACCGCCGAAGACCCGGTCGAGTACAACCTGGTCGGCATCAACCAGGTGCAGTGCCACCCCGATATCGGCCTCGATTTCGCAGCCGCCTTGCGCTCCTTCCTGCGGCAAGATCCCAATACGATCATGATCGGTGAGATTCGCGATTACGAAACCGCAACGATCGCGATCAAGGCCGCCATGACGGGCCACCTGGTCATCTCGACCCTGCACACCAACGATGCGCCGGCCACCATCGCCCGCTTGCTGAACATGGGCATCCACCCGTTCATGGTCACCACCTCGGTGCGGGTGGTACAGGCGCAGCGCCTGGTGCGCAAGATCTGCAAATCGTGTTACACCGAATACAAGGCGACTCCCGATCTGCTCGAGTCGCTGGGCATCAACAAGACTCTGCTCGAGAAGTGTCGTCTCGAGAAGGAAATCGACCTCAACAATGTTGTGCTGGCGAAGGGCGCCGGTTGCGAGGATTGCGACCAGAGCGGGTACAAGGGCCGACAAGGTATTTACGAAGTATTGTCAATGACCTCGACGTTCCGCGAGATCGTCGAGAACAATGCATCTCCGGAAGACCTGCGCCGCCAGGCCCTGAAAGACGGCATGCTCTCCTTGCGTGAATCCGGACTCTACAAACTGCTATCGAAGCGCACGACCGTCGACGAGGTGTTCCGCGTCACCCTCGAAGGCGGCGAGGGAAAGGGCGGCAAGAGCAGTGGCGCGGCACCGGCCGCGGGGGCGGCGAAACCCACCGCTGGCGCTCCGGGGACCGCCGCTCACGGCGGCGCCATCAGCGGCGTGGTCGAGGTCAAGGGCTTGCAGGCGGTGGCCGCCGAGGTCCAGGCCTTCCGCACCGCACTCGAGCGACTCGCCGGTATGCCGTCCGGCCCGGCGACGCCCGGCGCGGCGACGGCCGGCGCTCCGACACCGGCATCCGGAGGCCTGCCCGCCCTCGAGGCACAGGCGCTCAAGAGCCAACTGGCCGAACCCCTGGCGCAAATCCAGGCGCTGTCGGCCGCCACCGGGGCCCCCGATGCCGCCGCGCAGGCACTGCCTGCCATCTATTCACAGGGTCAGAAAATGCAGTTCAACCTCGACAACCTGCTGCGCTTCCTGAATCCGCCCCAACTGACGTTGAAACCAACCAACCTCGCAGCTTTCGTCGAGCAACGGTTGATTGCCCGACTCAAAAACCTCGTGCTGCTCGCGCGCTTGCTGAGCAGCAACAACAACCTGGGCAAGGGCTTGAAAATCACCAAGAACCTTCCGGCCGACATTCCCCCGGTCGCCATTGATGAGGCCGCTCTGCAGGCGGTTCTCGACAATCTGGCAGTCAATGCGCTGACGGCCATGCCGGCGGGCGGTGAACTGAAGATCATGCTCCGACTCAAGCCGCAGGCCCCCGATCGGGTCGAACTCGTTCTGTTCGACAGTGGGTGCGGCATCTCCGATGAACGTCAGAAAACCCTGTTCACCGCCGGGCAAACCACCGAGAGCGGGCGTCTGGGCCTGGGCCTGGCGGTGGTCAAACGCTTGACCGAAGCCATGCGTGGACAGGTGTCGCTGCGCAGCAAGCAGGGCACCAACACCCTGGTCATGCTCGAGTTCCCACGCTGATCACCGGTTTTTTACGCTGCGCCCCGGCACCACAACCGGCCGGATGGCGCGTCCGACTGGGAGGAGGAGCGATGCCCGCTTCGACACACGTGTCAAGACTCTGCGTATCCCGTATTGCTTTCGTATTTATGGCGCTTGTCCTGGTCAACCTCGCGTTTTCTGCACCGGACCAGGCCTTTGCCCAAGGACTCGACGCGGATGTCGCAGCGCCACCCACCCCCGAGCGCAGCGCCCCTGCGTTATCGATGGCTTCCGGGGCCCGCATCAACCATCTCATCGAGACGATGTCCCGGCTGCACATCGATTACGACACCTGCAGCAGTCGACCGAGCGGTGAGGGTGAAGAACTCCACCTGGTCTGTACCGTCGCCGGCCTGCCACAGCTCGATGAGTTGTACCGGGCTGCGGCCCGCTTCACCGGCATCAACCTGAAGAAATTGACCATTCGTGCGGCCTCGCCCGCGACGACGGCCGACCAGGGCGCGGCCGCGACCCGCCTCCATGTCGACCTGGCCGCGCACCTGGGCACCCAGGCCGGCCAGGCTTCACCGGCCCAGTTGTTGGCGCTTCTCGGCCCGGCCGCGCAGATGCCGCTGGTCCCGCTTGGTCCACAGATTGCCAGCCTGAGCGATCCCGTGTTGCTGATGTATTCATGGAGCAGCGAACTCGGTTCTCTGGTCCAGGTGGTCGGCGGCAGTCTCGACAAACTGCAGGCGTTCGCCAATGCCCGTGGCCTGCCCCAACGATCCCGTTCGGTGTCGCGCAGTCGCTTCGGTGACGGCGTCGTCTACAATCTCGACTTTGCCAACGATCCCGCGTTCATGAAGACCCAAGACCTGCTGGCATTGTTGGCGGCCATCGAAAAGGCGGCCGTGGTCGACGAGATCTCGCTCGAGAAGGGCGAGAATGGCCAGCGGCGGGTCAAGTTCGTCCTCACCGCGGCTGGTTCGGCGTGGCCCTCGGTGGCGCAATTGGTCATCGATGCAGCCGGATTGACCCCCGACCGGTGTACCGCCGATCCACTGACTGCCCCGAATTGGCGACTCACCCTGGTCACCCGGGTGCATGCGCCGCAGGCGCCGACCACCGCTGACATCGAGTTGTTGACGCGGGCGCTCCTGCACCCCTGGGAGTCCGCGTTTCGCGAAAAAATGCAACTGCTCTGGACCGGCAAGAACGTGCGCCTGATGTGCGAAGTTGCCGACGAGGCCACGCTGGCGCGACTTGCTCCCGACATGGCACGCCTCGGCTATCGCCAGATGGCGCAACAACAGGTCACCGAGGGCGAGGCGGAGGCGGCAACGCGCCGCATCCGTCTGATCTTCGGGGCCGAGTCCCCTGACGCCGACCGCACGGCGCTGCGAACCCCCAACGAGTCCTCTGACGTGGTCAAACGCCTGGCCACGGTTGGCGAGGTCATCGGCCAGGTCGAGAGCAGCACCGGTCATCAGTATCAATGCCTGCTCCCGATCGCCCGGTTCCCCGCGTTTGCCGACCTGCTCGAGCGCGAGAACGGCCGACTCGAAACCATCGAACTCAGCGCCATGCCTCCGGCTCAGGCCAAGGTCTC
>CAZADH010000004.1:0-30135 GCA_964483805.1 uncultured bacterium | reverse complement strand
GCTGAAGTCGGGACCTGCACCCGACCACGGCAAGCGCCTCGATGTTCTGCGCGGCATGCTGCATGCCGACATGGGTTGGGCAAGCCCGGCCGGAACCCCGAAGATCGCCGCCGTCAACGGGTTGACCCTGGCTTATGACCAGGACTCGATCAAGGTCACGGGCACGACACTCGAAAGTCGGCTGATTTTCGTGCCGTTGTTGCAGCGCATCAAGGCGATTCCGGGCATTCGTGAGATCAACTTCACAGTCGGCAAGTTCTTCGACGCCCCCGAGGGACGCGTCATGCGTTTCGAGCTGTCGGGAACCCTGAACAACGTTCAGTGACCTTTGTTGCGAACCCAGGTTCCGACCTTTTTGCCGAGATTCTGCTTGGCACCCCATTGGGGGTGTGCTAGAAATGCAATGATGGGGTTAATGCGTCTCGTTTTCGGATCGTGGCTGAGTATCTTGGGAGGTGTTGTTCATGTTCTGCACTCCGTTCCGACGTAGTCTGGTCTTCATTGCGGCATTCATCGGCCTTACCCTGCTGGCGGTGGGTTGCGGGGGCGCCGGCAGCTCGAGTCCGGTCGGCATTCCAGGCGGTGCCGGCCCGGAAGAGACGGTATCCCGACTGATTGGTTCCTGGAAGTCGGGCACTGCCCGCCCATTGCATCTCGATGTCCGTTCCGCAGTTGCCGGCGCGGGAAACTCCGCTCTGGTGACCACGTCGGTCGCCTCCGGACCCAGCCTCACCTACACCGACCTTTCGGGTACGGCGTGGCCATTCCAGATCGCGTCGGTCACCTATCCCACCGTTGACCGGGCCCAGGTTTACACCTACTTTGTTCCGGTTCTCACGGGAGCCACCGCAGCGTCGACGCCGGTGCGCATCGAGCTCGATCTGTTCCTGCAACGCGCCAATTCGGGCCTGTGGGAAATCTACGATCTCACCGTCAGGATTCCTGTGTATCTGCCACCGTTCCAAGCGCCCACTGCGACTGCCACCGACACCGCCTCGGGTTTGCGGCCGCTCAACGGCACGGTTCGCGATGGCGTGACGGGCAACTTGCTGTCTGGCGCCCTCGTTCAACTCGACGGCCCGACGCTGACCTCACCGATGAAGACCACAACCGATGCGAACGGATACTTCGACTTCGGCAACGTGGCCATCGGTAACTACACCCTGGTGGTCGAGGCCGGCGGTTTCGTCATCTACACCCAGAACCTCACGCTCAACTGACGGATCACTTCCCTGCGGCGGGCGGCAGCACACGGCCGCCGCACAGGATGTGCGCAGGGCCCCCCGTCGCCCCAAAACGGAACCCCCCGCCGGCCACCCAAACCGTGGGTGCCGACGGGGGGTTCCGATTAATCGGCCCCGATACCGCCCGAGGCCGATTCAATACGTTATATTTACTTTAGCGCTGCCGCCACCGCTTCACCCATGCCCGAGCACTTGGTCGCGCCGCCCATATCATACGTGCGGGCTTTGCCTTCTTTGATCACCTTGGCCACGGCCTGCTCGACCCGGGTTCCCATTTCGGTCTCACCCAGCCAATCGAGCATCATCTTGGCCGCCAGAATGGTGGCCAGCGGGTTGACCTTGTCTTGACCGGCATACTTGGGCGCTGAGCCGTGCGTCGGTTCGAAGACAGCCAACTTCTCACCGATATTGCCGCTGCAACCGAAGCCCAACCCGCCGACCATCTGGGCGCACAGATCGGAAATGATGTCGCCGTACAGATTCGGAGCCACGAGCACGTCGTAATTGAAGGGGTTCTTCAACAGCCACATGCACATGGCATCGATGTTGGCGTCGTCCCACTTGATGTTCGGGTATTCCTTGGCGACACTCTTGGCCACTTCGAGGAAGAGGCCGTCAGTGGCACGCACGACGTTGGCTTTGTGGACGATGGTGACCTTCTTGCGGTTGAACTTCTTGGCGAATTCAAACGCCGCCCGCACGATGCGCTCGGTCCCTTTGCGCGTGTTGATCTTGCACGACACGGCATATTGGTCGCCGGGCAGATCTTTGAAGGTCGCAAACGGCTTCGAGATCTTCGCAAGGCACGTCGCCAACTCACTCGGAACCGGGTTGAACTCGACACCGACGTACATGTCTTCGCAGTTTTCGCGGAAAACGACGAGATCGATGTTCTCTTTGAAGTTCAGCGGATTGCCGGCATAGCCCTTGGTCGGCCGCAGACACGTGTACAGATCGAACATCTGGCGCATGCGCACGATCGGAGACCGGTAGACCAGGCCTTTGCCGCGAAGTTCCGGCACGAGCTCAGCCTCGGCCTCTTTGACCGGCTTCGAGGTGATGGCACCGAACATTGCCGCATCGACGCTCTTGAGCAGATCGATGGTTCGCTGCGGGAAGGCGTCGCCTTCCTTGCACCAACAATCCCAACCGATATCGCCGTGAATGTATTCGGCCTTGAAACCGACCGCATCGAGAACCTTGCGCGTCGCATCCATGACTTCGACGCCGACACCGTCACCGGGCAACCAGGCAATCTTGTAGGTCTTCGCCATTGCTTTCCTTTGTCTCCTTACAATGTATTTATATCAACCTGCGGGCGCACGATGGCGCACCGCGACGACGTGGAGGATTGCGGGCGGCCGCACGTCTATTGCCGTGAGGCTTGTTGCTTGATCTTCTTCTGGACGTGGGGAATCAAACCACCGTCTTCGATCAGACCGCGAACGAACTCGGGGTAGGCAGGGAAGGCAAACTTCTGGCCCGATGCAGTGACGATCTGACTCTGATCGAAGTCGATCTCGACCTGCTCGCCTGCCTTGATGGCCTCGACGGCCTCGGCCGACACGATGATCGGCAACCCCTCGTTGAGCGCATTGCGGTAATAGATGCGGGCGAAACCCTTGGCAATGATGCAGCCGATGCCCCGCTCTTTGATGCAGGTGACCGCCTGTTCGCGACTGGACCCGCACCCGAAGTTCTTGCCGGCCACGATGATGTCGCCCTTCTGCGCCTCTTTGGTGAACGTCGGATCGAGATCTTCGCAAGCGACCTTGGCCATCTCGGCCCGGTCTTTGATCGTGTAGGTGTATTTGCCGGGAAAAATGACGTCGGTGTTCACGTCATCGCCGTACTTCCAGACCTTGCCTTTGATCTTCATGTCACACCACCTCCCGCGGATCGGCGATCTCGCCCTCGAGGGCCGATGCGGCCACGGTCAGCGGACTCGCCAGGTAGATGAAACTGTCTTTGTTGCCCATGCGCCCCTTGAAGTTGCGATTCGCCGTCGAGATGCAGATTTCGCCAGGAGCGAGAATGCCGCCGTGGTTGCCCATGCACGGACCGCAACCGGGATTCGTGAAGATGCACCCGGCATCGAGCATGACGTCGATCAGGCCTTCCTTGGCGGCCTGCCGGTAAACCCGCCACGACGCAGGGATGACGATGGTGCGCACCGCCACCTGCTTGCCCTTCATGATTTTCGCCGCTTCGCGCAGGTCTTCGATGCGCGCATTCGTGCAACTGCCCAGGAAGGCCTGATGGATCTTCGTCCCTTTGACGGCGCCAATCGCCGCGTAGTTGTCGACCGTGTGCGGCTTCGCCACACAAGGCTCGAGGGCACCCAGATCGTAGGTGAGCTCTTTGGCATACACGGCGTCGGCATCAGCCCACAGCGCTTCCCAGTCCTTCGTCTTCGCGATCGGTTTGATCGCCTCGAGAACCTTCGCATCCGGCGGACACACCGCGTTTTTGGCCCCCATCTCGATGCCCATGTTGCACAGGGTCATGCGCTCGGCCAGACTCATCGCCTCGATGCCAGCCCCATGGAACTCGACCGACATGTAATCGGCACCATCGGCCTTGATGTCACCGATGATCTTGAGAATCAGGTCTTTGGCGGTCACGCCCGGCTTGAACCTGCCGGTGCACGTGATCTTCAACGACTCGGGCACCCGGAACCAGATCTGGCCGGTGGCCCAAGCCGCCGCCATCTCGGAGCGGCCGATCCCCGTGGAAAACGCACCAAACGCGCCGTAGGTGCAGGTGTGGCTGTCGCTGCCGATCATGATCAGACCGGGCAGGGCGAAGCCCTCCTCGCACATGACCTGGTGGCACACACCACCCTTGCTCGTCACATCGTAGAAGTTGGGGATCTTCTGCGCGGCCACAAACTCGCGAATCTCTTTGTGATTGACCGCATGCTCGTCGCTGGGCGCCGGCACAGCGTGATCGAGAATGAACACCAGGCGTTCCGGCTTCCAGACATTGGCGACACCGATTTTCTTGAAAGTCTTGGCAATCGGCGCCGCATTGTCGTGACTCATGCAGAAATGGGGTTCGACGGTGACCACATCGCCGGCCTTGACCGCCTGACCGGCCGCCTTTCCGAGAACCTTCTCGGCAAAAGTGCGTCCCATGTTGAACGATCTCCTTTACGGACGTGGTATTGCTATTGTATTCGCAACGTATTGCTGAGCGAATTACCCGTGCAGGGGTTCAAAATTGGTGAAGTCGGCGTGGTGCACGAGAATACCCTCGGTAATGCGTTTGCCGAGATCGCCCTCTTTCGCGTGCGTGGCGATGATGTGGCCGATCTCGTCGGGCAACCCGGCCAGCGCGGCAATCTGCGCCCCCGAGAATGGGTGGCGCAACAGCTTGCCGTTGGCGCTCTTCACATACTTCGCGCCATCGCGCTTGTATTCGAGCAACTTGCCGACGTCGTGGAGGATGGCACCACTGACCAGGATGTCACGGTTGATCGGCATCCGCGCCCCATAGATCGGCGTCAACGCTTCATACATCCCGATCGCAACGCGGGTCACACCGCGGGTGTGATCGAGAAACGACACTTTGGTGTCGGGGATCAACAACGTGAACGGGATTTCGTGCAGGTCTTTGGGCTGCCATCCGCCGCGCACCATGGCCATTTCCCAGGCTTTGATCGTCTTTTCGCGCAGATCGGCGTCATGAATCTCGTTGAACTCAGGAATCAGTTTCACCAGTTCGTCGCGCACACCAACGCTCCTTTCCCATCTTTGATCCGGTTGTTACCGGCTTTGCCCGGGCTTTTCAGGCAACTCGGGGCTCTGTCTCGCACCCACCAACACCACCGCGCCCGGCTCAAAGGAGCACCCAATCGGCGCAGCGGAGATCTCAGGCCATGCCCTGCAACTCGACGCGAACGATGTAATAGACGATGGCGCCGAGAATCGCGAACTCAACGTAACCGAGAAAGGGGACAAACGTTTTCCAGTGGTCCCATTGGTCCCAGAACGGATTGGCCGCGTCAAAAACACGCAGGATCAGCCGCACGCCCCAGTAACAGACAAGAAACAGGAGCGTCAGATAGGCGGGAACCGCATAGTAATAGAACATGCGGCCGATTATAGCACACGCCCCACGGCAAGTGGTAGAGGCTCGACGGCCCCGAACATCAACACGCGCGGGACGGACAAAACAAGCGGGCCATGTGGGGCCCGCTTGGTCAAGTCGGCAGGAAAGACGTTACGATCGAAAGGTGTTCAGTGTCCGGGCGTGGTGCCGTTGGCCGGAGCCGGCAGCGGCTCTTCGACGATAATCGGCGCCTGGATGGTGCCATGGCCGTTGCAGGCGGTGCACTTGATATGACCCCGACCGTTGCAGGGCAGGCAGATCTGCGGACCATTGGGACCGGTCACGGAACCGGTGCCGCGGCATGTGGGGCACAGGGTTTTGCCCTGTCCGGCACACTTGGCACACCGCTCGGGGCGCGTGCCGATGGCAAACGCCGCTTGCGCCTCCGGGGAATAACGCGCCGTCTCATCGGTTTGTTTCAAGGCCCAGATGTAATGGTGCCCGACCATCATGTTGCCGTCGATCTTAACGGCTGTGGTCGCACCCTGCACCACCCGTTCCCATACGGTCTTGTTCCATGACTTGTCGAACAGGCTGATTGCGGTGTATTCGCCGTGGCCGCGCCAAGAGAACGCGGGCTTCGCCGGGGAACCGCCGACGGTCATGCGATCGCACGGATCGAGAACCGGAAGGAACGGCGCTTCGGCGGCTGCCTCGAGCATGATGGTGATGGACCCGGACGCGGGCGCGTTCAAAGCGCGGGGCAGGCCCACCTTGATGTAGTAATAGGTGCCCGTCAGCTCCTCGCGCTCGACGTGCAACTTCCCCGACAACCGAAGCACGCGCGACACGAACACCATGTTGTTCGTCGCCCACTCGCCCGGAATATCGATGCGGTGTTCGAAGCTCGTTTCAAAGGTTCCGGATGGCGAGAAGTGATCGAACGCCTGCACCATCTGCTCGCGAACGACAGCCCCCGCCGGAACAACGGCCGCAAAAAACGCAATCGCAGCAATGACGACAACGAAAGAAAGCCGCCCACCGCGGAATGATCTGGTCTGATTCATCAACACGCTACCACTCCTGGGTTACGAATCCCTGGGTTGAGATTGTAACATGCCAGCGGGCACCCCACGCACCCGATAACACTTACATTAATCTTATCGGCACGCGGTCTTCCAAGCAAGACGCATTCGATTCGATGATGAATGCCTCGGTACAGTGAGATCCGTTGCACGAAATATGCGGTCTGCGCGCGACCAGATATGCGATTTTAAGGGGCTTTGCGCATGGATGTCGGCGATCGCTGCGTCGACCCCGTACACCCGACGACGACGGTGCGGCTGCAATACCTCATTCGGCCAGTTTTTCACCTGATTCGAAGCTCTTTCGCCTCATGGTGCCCAATTTGACGCACGACCGTAAAATTTTGATGCATCGAAATGAATCATCCATCACGCTGGTGACGTTTGGTTGCATCGTCTTGTGGCACCCGGCCCGACTGGCATGGCCATTGCTTGTTAGGTGTCAGCGAGCCAACAACCGCTACGGTTGAGAAAGGAGGCCGACATGAGTGGCTTCGACAACGGACCCAAGGGGCGATCCGCCAGTCGTTTCGCCTCCCTTTCGCGGCGGATAAAGCCTCACCACGACACCGCGCCCACCAGCAAGAAGGCCTGCCGGGACCACAACAGCGAAGATGTGAACAACAAGATCGACGAGCTGTCGGCGACCATTGCCGGCGCCAACGAGCATCTGCTGCGGATCATCACCCACCTGGTTTCGAGCAACGCGTTCGACGAACTCGACAAGGAGCAGGAAGCCATTGCCCTGATCGAACAGCAGTACGGGCGCAAGTTCGACCGCAACGACCTGCCGTTGGTCTGGTCTATCGTCGAATACGTCAGCCTGATGTCCGGTCTCCGCGACGCCAACGCCGTTCAATAGGGCCGCGGCCCGCGGACTCGCCAAGACAGCACTCCGGGCTTGTCCCCCGGGGTGTTTGTCGTTTTACGGGCCAACCGACGAAAAGTACGGGCGGCAACCGGGGCTGCCGGTTATATTTGAGATAGTTACGTCTTTTGCCGGCAGGAGGTGGGCGGTATGGCCCGACGACGACTGATCCTCGGTACCCTGGTGTGCATGGCGGTCCTGATCGCAGCCGTGGGGCAAGCCGCCGTGACGAGCGCCACACTGACATTCACTCCTGCTGACTCGTCGAAGGCCTTCAATGCCGGCGTCGTCATCACCTTGACCGCCAACTGGACGGGTGGCACGCCGCCGTTTGCAGCGTCGTTCAAGAGTGGCGCGAACGGCATCGGCAACCTGAACACCAGCCAACAAACCGCCGCGGCCAACATCGTTGGCGCCACGCTCGCGGAGGGGGCCCACCAGTTCAGCGTCGACATCCTCGAGACCTCGGTCGTCAACGCGACGCCCACCAACGTCATGGCGACACGCCAGATCACCATCGACAAGACTGCCCCCACCGTGACCGTCAACATCACGGAGGGGTCGCTGGTCTCCCCCAACGCAGGGTTCAACCGGGTCCGCTTCAACGTGTCGAGCAACAAACGCATGCCCGTCGCCCCGACCGTCCAGATCATGCCGGGTTCGGGTTGGTCGTTTTCACCGGTCGGCACGCCAGCGTACCCGACCAACTCGGTCGAATACACCATGACCGTTCCGGCCGGCACACCGTCCGGGCAGTACACGATCCGCGCCCTCTGCGTCGATGACACCGAACCGGTGGCCACCCGCAACCAGGGCACCGGTCAGTCGGCGTTCAACGTCAACGCGACGGTCACCGGCACGCCGGTGGTCAACACCACGACCCCCCAATCGCCAACCCGGTCCAGCAGCGTCACCGTCACTGGAACCACGCCGATCGATGCCGCGGCACAACGGGTCGTCGTGGCGGTCGACGGAGTCGCGCAGGCCACGGCAACTGTTGCCGCGGGGGCCACAGCCTGGACGGTCGGCCTCAGCAACCTCAGCGCCGGAACGCATACAATTACTGCACAACGTATTGACTCACTCGGCAACATGTCGGGGTTTGGCGCCCCCCTGGCCCTGGTCGTCGACCAAACGCCACCGGCGGTTCCGAGCCTCAATTCGATCAAGACGCCGACGAACCAGGCCACGATCAAGGTCACGGGGGTTGGCGCCCTCGATCCGGCCCCGACCAGCACTCCGGTGCGCGTGGTCATCACCCGCGGTGGCATTCCGCTGGCTTCCACAACGGCCGGCAACGACGGCACTTTCACTTTCGATGCGGTGCCACTGGTCACCGGAGCAAATCTCCTGATGGTGCTGGCGGCCGATGGCACCTGGGATGTCGGCGGGAACCGCACCGGCAACGTCAGCGCGCTCTCGAGTCCACTCATCGTCGAACTCGACCAGACTCCGCCAGTCGTCGTGGGTGGCGGCATCGTCATCAGCGGGGGGGGCCGCAACCGAGCCGCACCCATCCTGGCGGCGCACCGCGACGGGGTTAACGGCGGGGCAGGCATGCGAGCATCGACCGGCATCGCAGACCGCAGTTTTGCGTCACCGGCCATCGCCCGCCGCGGCGTACCGCCAACCGGAACGAGCCAACGCTACGCCCAATGTGGCTTCGAGCCACCAATGCCGGGTTCCGCCCATGACCGCACCGTGTTCTTCGCCCGGGCAGCATTGGCTGGTGGTTGGCACGGCGAAGCGACGGTCACCCTCGTGGGCGCATCACTTTCGGCACCGACCGGTGCCGCCTGGTCGGTACCAATGTCGCCCTGCAAGACCAGCACCACCGACGGCTGGCAGGCGCTCTGGCCGCGATCGCGAGGCGACGGGCGGTACCGTTTCTCGATCGTCGACGCCACCGGCAGGAAGGTGATCTGGCCGGCCGACCGTTGGTTCATCCACCGGGTCGACCGCAGCGATACGCTGGTGATCACCCGCGCTGCCCCCGCCGCCACCACTGATAAATACGATGTATGGCCAGTCGGTCCGCTGGGTTTGCCGACACCGGCGCGGGTCGTGGCCTATCGACGCGTGTTCATCGACAGCGACCTCGAACCGGCTCTCGTGGCCATGCTGGCCCAGTCGGCGCGCGGCATCGGTCCGACCGTCATTGGCATGACGCCGGGCACCCACCCCGCACTCGACTCCGGCAGTCTCGCCGGTGAGATGCAATTGCTGCGCACAGGCCGGCTGCCGCCGGCCCGCCTCGATTTGTTGCTCCGCGACGTGGTCGAGGGCCGCCTGGCACCCGACGGGCTGCCCGACGACGCGACCCTGTCTCAACAGGAGGGCGGGGATGCTCTGCGCAGCGCCATCCGCTTCCAGCGCATGCACGCGCCCAAACCCTGAACCGCGACGAGCCAAACGGGCACGGCAAGGCCATGTATGGCGGTTGAATCCTGGCGCCTCGAGGAGACACGCCCGGGTGATGCGGTCGCCATCCAGAACCTGCAGCGACGTTGCTATCTCGCCTGCGACGTCTTCAAGATGTACCAACTGCGGCACATCCTGCATTCACCGACCTGCCGGGGTCTCGCCATCCGCGGACCCGACCAGACGATCCTCGGCAATGTGCTGGGGTTGATGCGACGGTTTGTGATCCCGTCGGGTCGCATCTACAACATCGTCGTCGCCCCGGAGCTCCAGGGCCGCGGCGCGGCCTCGCAACTGCTGCTGGCCATGGAGGCGATCTTCGTCGCCGCCGGCATGCGCGACAGCTACGCCGAGATCCGCCAGTCGAATGCAGCGTCGCGAGCGCTGTTTGCCCGCAACGGCTACCGCGAGATCGGCCCGCTGCCGCGGTATTACCCGGACGGCGAAGACGGCGTGAAGGTGCTCAAGAACCTGACAGGAGCCGGGGCAACCCCCAAATCAATACGTTGTAAATAGAACACCGCGCCGGCTCGCCCTGCTGGCGAAGACTCCGGCGCGGTACCGCGGCGGGGGCGGCACCTCGGTGGTGCCACGACCCCGATGCACGCAGGTTACTTCAGGTATGCACCCAATGCCCGGCGGTACCGTTCGCGCACCTGCACGAAAGCGTTGAGTTTGCTCTGCGCCACCTGGTTGCCACCCGACAGGGCCTGCACATAATCTTGATAGGCTTTCTCGTATTCGTCTTTGACCGCCCGCAGATTGGGATGCATGCTGGCATACGGGATGCGATCGAGGCTGGACGGCAGGCGCACCGAGGCCGCACCGCTGTCGGTGTTCGCCACCGGCGCCGGCGTTGCGGGCGGCGACTGGATCGCCGGCTGCGCCGTCTGCATGCTCGCGAGGGGTGCCGGAGGCAGCGCCGGCAACGACACCGGCGACGAGGACGCAGGTTTCTTCTTGTCGCGGCCGAACAGCTTCGCGATGCCCGTGAACAGTTTCTCTCCGAGAATGCCGCCGATCATGCCGCCGAGCACGGTGCCGACGTAGGGAATCGGAATCATCGAACCGAGCATGGCACCGACCGTTGAACCCACGGCCTGCCCGGCGATCGCGACCGGATCGAGCGCCTTGATCGCCTCTTTGAAACTCATCTTGGCGCCGAGGTTGCCGCCGAACTGACCGCCAGCAATCGAGGCCATGGTTGGAATCAGGCTGCCGGCGATGGCTCCGACGATCGGAATCGGCACGAACGCCTGGATGATCGGCGCGACGAGATGGCCTGCGGCGGCGCCCATCCCGGAGCCGACGACGTTGCCGACGAATTGGGCCGAAGCGATGGCCTGGAAGGCACTCTTGACGTTGACCTTGTCGCCGCGCAGCACCTGCGAAGCCAGGTTCACGCCGATCGAAATGCCGGCGGTCATGGCCACGTTCTTCACCGAAAAGCTGGATTTGATCGACGCTTTGGCGTTGTCCCAACCTTGCACCAGAGCGCTCTGCCCACGGGCGAAGATCTCGGCCCGCTTCACCGACGAGTATTGTTTGTCGAGATCGGCACCACCACCCTGCCGACTGCCGACCGCACTATCAACGCGGCCATCAACAACGGCTTGTTTGTAGAGTTGTTCGCGCCACGCATCGTAATCGGCGCGCATCTGTTCGACGCGGGTTTCGAGCTGTGCCCGTTGGGCACTGCCGGCGGGGGCGGCTGCCAACGCCTGCTCGGCATCGAACACGGCTTTGTAACGGGACGCCGCGCTCGGATCGACGGTCGTGTACTTGGTGGTATCGAGAAACTGCTTGATGACATTGCTGCGGTCTTCGGGGAAGCGGTTCACATAGGCTTTGACGAAATCGAGGTAACTCTGCGGTTTGCTTTCCTGGAAGACCGTGGCGACTTTGTCGAACGGCGCCTGGATGCGGTTGTTCTGCAACATCTTGTAGAACAGGGTCGCGTTGACGCCCTCGGTGGAAAGCTGCTCGGTGCCATTCTTCAGAATGCCGTCGCTAACGCCTTCGATGACGCCCTGGTTCTTGAAGACGTATTTGTTGTCGACGATGTTTTTCTGGGTCTTCAGGCGCCACGAGGTCGGATTCGACAGCCGGTCTTTGTTGGCGATGGTCTCGATCGCTTCGGCCCAGCCCTCCGACAGCGCAAACTGCGGGTCGGTGATGCTGTTCTTGGCATGCGGGCCGGAATAGGTGCCACGCGGGTAGTTGGGTGTCTCGTAGAGCTGGTCCATGATCATGTGCCCGGTCTCGTGGGCGATCACGGAGGCCGCGGCGCTGTCGCTCATGCCGCCGTTGAAAACCTCGCTGTTGGGCGGGACGACGAGCCGGTTGGCGTAAGAGTTGTCGCGGTAGGAAACCTGGCCGGTCGACCCGTTGCGTTGCGCCAACACGAAACCCTTCGGATCGTGGTAGACATTGCCCGAATCACCGATCTCGAGGTAAACGGGCTTCTGCGTGTCGGCGAGCAACCATTTGACGAGTGCCGGGTCGCGGGTGCCCTGACTCAGTTGCTGCTGGAGTTGCTGCGTCTTGCCGACCCGCGCCTGGTAGGCCATCCCCATGACCTTTTCCAGGCCCGAATCGTTCTCGATGTAGGTCTTCAGTTGCTGAAAACGGGGATCGCTCGAGGGCAACTCGCGCAAGACCGGCACCGAGTTACCGTTGAAGTCTTTGGTGCGCACCGAATGCGTCGTGCCATTGACCGGCGCGACGATCTTGAACTGCGCCATCTCTTGGATGTTCACGGCGGCGGCCGCGACCGGGGCCACGCTCGCGTCGTCACGACTGTTGCGCTCGGCTGCGCCCACGAGGGACACCGCGCCCAGGAACAGCACCGCGAACACCACGACCAATCGCGATCGGCTGTTGAAGAACGTCTTGTTGCTCATCGGAGCCTCCGTGAACCATGCGCAGAAACGCGCAGTGATGCAGATTTGTCTGATTATAGCAATCATCGCGCCCTCCCCACAAGGGTTCCGAGTCGATGCGGTACACCGACTGCCGGCGGCGAGCACCCACGCAAACCGCGGAGAACGGGGAGAACGAAGGATTTGCCCGCGAAGGCAACCGGCGCCGCCCCAGACGGGGCGACGCCGGTTGCGACGGGGGCGTGACCGGGCCGGTCACGCCATCCTGCGTTCAGTTCTGGGCGGCAGCGTTCTGGTAGGCCGACTCGGCTTCCTCGAACGCGGCCTTCGCCTCGGCGACCGCCGACACTTTGTCGGGGCTGGTCGTCAGCACACGAATGTAGTTCTTGTAAGCTTGGCTCTTCTTCAGATAGAGGCCTTCGAGTTTGTCGGCATTTGCTTTGGGAGCGACTTTTTTGTCACTGTCTTTGCCCGACAGCTTCTGGATGCTGAAGTCGCACTTTTGCCCCAATCGGGTCAGATCGTCGGTGAACAGGTTGATCTGTTCGGCCAGACGTTTCGCGGTTTCGTCGGCGTTGGCGGCCTTCAACTCGGCGGTACCGCGCAACCCGGCCGGAGCCTGGGCCTTGGCGGCCGCTTCTTTCATGGCCCGCTGCAGATCGTCGCCTTTGATGCCCTGGCCGGCGGCGAAGTTCTCGAGATCGGCCTTGATGCCCTGCATCAGCGCCAGCAGCTCGTTGTGCATGCCGGCCGAGCCTTTGTCGGCCGCAAGCAGTTCCTGATTGGCGCCAACCATCTCTTTGCGGGCGGCGAGGAGCGACTTGCCGACCTCGGCCGCCGACAACTCGATATCACCCAGGGTCAGTTCGGCGGCCGGTCGACCGGTTGCCGCCACCGCGGCGTTGATGCGCCCCTCGAGCCCCGTCAGCGCGTTGGTCGACTGGCGGGCGTGGGCCAGGGTCTGGTTGAAGGTGCCATCGAGCCGGTCGGCCTGAGCCTCGAAGAATCCGGCAACGCGGCCGGCGCCATCCCGGTAGACCTGCACTTCGCCCCCGGCGATGATCTTGCTCAGATCGGCGTTGGTGCCGGCCGCCAGGCCTTTGAAATCACGCGACATCGCCAGGCCTTTTTCAGCAATACCTTGTATGTCACGCGACATGCCGATCGAGTTCTTCACCTCGTTCTGCAAGTCGGGCACCGGCATGGACACGCTGTTGCTGACGAATTTGGCCACGGTGAGCAGGTGGGCCGACAGGTCGTTCACACCCTCTTTGGCCACACCGGAACTGACCGACAGCGGCCCGAGCAGCAACTGCAACATGCGGTTGAGTTTGGCCCCGATCGATTTGACCAGGTCGAGGCTCGACTTGCTCGTATTCACCAACAGCGACACACCGGCCGCCAACGTCGTGATCGTCGCGGCGAGCGCCAGAATCTGCGGACCGTAGGCGATGAGCAGGCTCGCACCGACCGCGATCTCACCAACGAACGCCTTCGGTTGTGCGGCCGGCGGCACCGCGGTGCGCGGGGTCGAGTCGGAGCGGACCACCTCGCCTTTGACGGCCGGCGTGGTCGCGCGTGGGGTCGAATCGGAACGCACGACTTCACCCTGGACCGCGGGTGTGGTCATGCGGGGCGTGGAGTCGCTGCGCACCACTTCGCCTTGCACGGCAGGCGTAGTTACACGCGGGGTCGAATCGGAGCGCACGACTTCGCCCTGGACCGCGGGTGTGGTCACGCGTGGGGTCGAATCGCTGCGCACCACCTCGCCTTGCACGGCAGGCGTGGTCACCCGGGGTGTGGAATCGGACCGCACCACTTCGCCCCGCACGGCCGTAGGATCGGTCGCACGTGGCGTCGAGTCGGAGCGGACGACCTCGGCCAGAAGAATGTTGCTCGTAAATACAAGAGCAATAAGCAGCGACAGGCGGCGCAGATTGAGCGTTTGTTTCATGGTTCCCTCCTCGAGTGTGTCACCACGGGACGTCAACGATGGCAAATCCAATAAGGTAACCTCGATTTTATGAAATTCACGGCCCTCTCGTCAAAGGGCAGATGACAGTGGGACCAAGAGAAAGCCCGACCGGCTCCGGAATCATTGGAACCGATCGGGCCTGGGCACCGGGGTGCGCTCAGTGGGGCGCGCGCCCCGCCACGGAATATCGCTTACTCGTCGTCTTCGTTATCGTCCTGCTTGTCTTGTTTCCCGTTCTTGCTCTTGCCCTTCTCGTCGTCTTTGGGCGCGGGTTTGTTCTTGCCGTCGTCTTTGGCCGGCAACGCGGGCAGGGTCGCGATCACCTTGAGGAACTCCTTGATCGAGGCGTCAATGCGCGCCTTCGGATCGTCGTTCTCGGAGACGAGGTGGTAGGTGCAGTCTTTCTTCTCGGGGCGGTCATAGACCAGGTACATCTCGAATTTGTCATCGGTCTGCTGGGCAAACAGCCACTTGCCGGTGACATCGCCGAAGAAGTGCTTCATCATGGCGTCACGGATTGCGGCCTGGGCCGGAGGAACCGGGCGCCGGGCCTGCTTCTGCTCCATTTTGGCAATGAGTTTCTTGCCGAGCGCATCGCCCACGGCCATGAAGACCACGTAGGCTTTTTCGTTGACCTTGGCCAGCAGCGAAGCGAAGGCCGGGTTGGTCTTCTTCGCGGCGGCCGCTTCGACGTAGGCCTTGACCAGATCGGGTTTGCCCGCAATGGCCGTGCCGGCGTCGACGAAGCAGATGGCGGCCTTGCCGTCTTTGGTCTGAACGGCATCGAGGGTGCCGATCTTGGTGGCGGTCATTTCTTTCTCACCCATGACCTTGAGCTGCGCCATGAGCTTCTCGCAATCGAACTTGCCCTGGGCCACAATAGCGACGCTCTTCTCGTTGATGTTGCCCATGATCTGGACGCTGTTGAGATCGGTGAGCGGATTGAACGAGAACGCCTTGGTCATGTTGTTGAACTGGTCTTTGACCGGGGGCGGCACCATCGGGCAGGTGTTGATACCCTCTTGAATCAAGGTGCCAAATTGGTTGTTGATGATCGCCACGACATCGACACCCTCGGGAATCGTCTGCACGGGCAGACCCCAGACAGCGGGCAGAACGAACAGGGCCAAAGCAACCGACAGGGCAGTGGAACGCAAACGCAGACTCATGATGCCTCCAATACTGAATTAGGTTTCGTTTTCGCTTGGAACAAGACGGGACATCAACGGATCGCCCCAGCCATGCGGGCATTCTACCATGGGTGGGCGAGCGGTACACAAGCGTATCGTTCCGGACGGCGGACCACGGCGCCGGCAGGGGATCAGGCAGCGGCAGGCCGACTCTCTTCGACGCCGCCCAGGGGCGTCACCGGGGTGATCGGCACCGGAGGCGGCAGCCAGCGACGTCGGCTGGCCAGGCCGATCAACAGACCGGTTGTGGTGAAACAGCCCCCAACCATAAGAAACACCTGGGCACCCCAATAGGGCATGGCGAGGTTGGCGAGAAACGTGGCCACAATGCCGCGCACGCCCATGAGAAACGTGAAGATACCGGCAAATGACGATATCTTCTCTTCGGGCGCCTGCGCCATGATCAGTTGCATCCAGGCCAGATCGTACGACGCGGCCATGATCCCGTTGAACGTATACGGAACCGCCAGGAAGGCCACCCCCGGAGCCATCAAGACCAACCATGGGTTGGCAACACTGGCCGAGAGCGACAGGAACATGCCGTTGAGCGGCCCGGAACGGGCAATGAAGCGGCCCAACACGACGTAACTGAGCATCTGGGTCACCATCTGCAGCGCGTTGAGGCCGCCCAGTTGGGTGTTGGTGATGTGGAAACGTTCGACGAGCAGCGTCGGCAGCACCGCAAACAACAGGAGGTTGCCGAAACCAAACACCATGATGGTGGCGTTCATCCAGAAGAATCCTGGAGATGCCGCGAACGCGCGGCGCACATCGGCCACGCCATGCGTGGCGGCGGGCAACGCCGGCGAGAGGTGGCGCGGGATGACGTGCCAGAAGGTCAGCGATGACACGGCCCCGCAGAGGGCCGACAAGACGAAGGGCAACCGTTCGAACCCCAGGTCGAGCATCATGCCGCCCAGGGCGGTGGCCAGGATCTGGTTCGCAGCCAAACAGGCGCGTACGTAACCCATGGCGACGCTGCGACCCGAGTCGGTGTAGGCAGCCTTCATCACCCGGGCGTAGGGCGACATGCCGAGTCCTTCGACGATCTGCCCAACCACAAAGATGGCGAGAATCGAAGTGGTGTCGTGCATCCAACCCACCGCCGCGACCGCCAGACGGGTGACGACCGCCGGCAGGGTCACGATGTCGAGCGCGCGAAAACCCCGCAACCGTGACAACATGGGAAAGGCGATGAGCAATGCAATGTATGGCGCCCCGATGGCCATCCCCAACTCGAGCGGTGTCGCCCCCATGCGCTTGAGCAACACCGGGATGAACGGCAGAAACAAACCGATGAACCAGCCATAGTAGGCGGCCGCGATCGCATCGATGCGGTACGCCCGTCGATCGGCCTCGGGGACACTGTGGGTAAAAGGTATGAATCCGGGGGCCATGCTGGCGGGCATCATACCACAATCGCGCCGGGAGGGCCGCTCGTGATACACTGCCACCGCGTACCGTCCCGCTGTGCCAATCCCGCGCCCCGGAGAACGATCCCGTGACCCACCGCAGCCCATGCCCGGTTCTTGCCCGCGTCGTCGGTGTCGTCTTGCTCGTGCTCGTGGGGTCTCTGGCCGGGGCTGCGCCGGTGACGATCACCTTCTGGGACACCATGGGCCCCGACGAGCAGGCAACACTGCGCGGGATTCTCGATGACTTCGCCGTCGCCAGTCCCGAGATCAAGGTGCGCCTCGAGAGCGTGCCGTTCACCGATGCCCAGGCCAAGTTCGAGTTCGCCGCCGCGGCCAACGTCGCCCCCGACGTACTGCGCTGCGAGATTGCCTGGACCCCGCTGTACGCCGACCTTGGCTTCCTCACGCCGCTCGAAAATCTGGTCACCACCGAAGAGTTGGCCGACTACCTGCCGGTCCCGTTGGCATACAATGTATATGCGGGCCACCTGTGGGGTCTGCCACAGGTCACCGATTGCCTGGCGATCATCTATAACAAGGCGATCTGCGCGGCTGCCGTCGCGGCCAGCGCCGGCACGGCCAAAACACCCGACCAGTGGCAGACCTACGCCGACTTCGTGGCGACCGCGCGGGCGGTGGCCCGCCATCAGCAGGCGATCAGCAATACACGGTATGCGATGTTCCTGCGCGGCGACGCCTACTTCGTGCAGCCGTGGTTGTGGTTGTTCGGCGGCGGGTTATTGAGCCCGGACCGCCGCATACTCATCGATGCACCGGCCTCCATCGCCGGCCTCGAAGCGTTTCTCGCCCTGAAGAACGAACCCGGAGTCGCCCCGCGCGAGGTCGACTTTGCCAACGACTACGACAACGCCATGAAGGCGCTCAAGAGCGGGGAAGCGGCGATGATCGTCAACGGTCCGTGGGCGATTTCCGACCTGTTGACCGGGGCTGAGTTCAACACCGCACTGGGCGGCGATCCCAACCGTCTGGGCGTGGCGGTGATCCCGCGGCAGGTGGCCCATGGATCGCCGGTCGGCGGGCACAATTACGTAATATCACGGTGTTGCAAAGACGTCGCGGCAGCATTGACCTTCATCCGCTTCATGAACGAGCCGCAGCACCAGGTGCGCCTGGCGACCCGCAATCAACTGCTGCCGACACGGCGGAGTGCGTACAGCTTGCTGAACCAGCAAAACTTCCTGAGCAAGCCGATTCTGCTGGGTTTCAAACGGCAACTCGACGTCGCCAACAACCGGCCGGTCATTCCCGAAGGCGGCCGGCTGTATCCCGATTTCACCCGGCACTTTCAGAAGGTGTTTCGCGGCGAGATCACCGCTACCGAGTGCACACAACGTATTGCTCACGACTGGCGCGCACTCCTGGGAGACGAAACGGCGGCCGTGGGCAGCGCTCCCGTGGCGGCACGGCCATGAGCGTGTTTCTGACCAAGGAGCAACAGGACCGCCGCCTGGCGTTGCGCTTCATCCTGCCGTCGTTGCTGGTGATGGGGGCGATCGTCGGTATTCCGCTGCTGATGACCATCGCCGCCAGCTTCACCGATCTGAATCAGCGCAATTTCGTGTTCGAGCGGCAGCGGATCGCGCAGGAGATCGCCGACACCGAGACCTTCATCGCGCTCCTCGACGCGCTGGCCGCGCACGAACGGGCCAAGGAAAAAGCGCTGGCGGCTGGTTTCCCGCAGGGTGTCCACACGGCGGCGGCCGAACAGGCCGCCGTATTGGCGCAGATCGGCGACCGTCCGATCGCGCGACTGTTCTCGTTGATGCCGGATGGCAGGGGCGAACGGCCGCAAACCACCCGGTTCACCGACCTCGGCGGCCTCGATGCGACGGCGCTGGCCGAGCGGGTCGCCGCCAATCTGGCACTGCTGGCCACCTGGCGCAGCGAAGCCGCCGCGACGCGGGAGCACTGGCGACGCCGCCTTGCTACCGGCGGCGTGCAGGTGGTCGGACCGGCCAACTACGTCAAGGTGCTTGGCCAATCGGGGTCGGAGTTCTGGCGCGTGCTGGGGCAGACCGTAATCTGGACGGTGGTCAATGTCGCCCTGCACTTTCTTGGCGGCCTGGGCCTGGCGCTCTTATTGAACCAGCGACCGGCCGGCAGCGCCCTCTATCGCACCCTGTTGATGGTGCCGTGGGCGATTCCGAGTTTTGTGGCCGCTTTCAGTTGGCGCTTGATGTTCAACTTCCCCGACGGGTTTCTCAACCAGTTGCTCACCGGCATCGGCCTGCCGGCCCAGAACTTCCTCGGTGATCCGTCGTTGATGCTCGCATCGTGCATTCTCGTCAACGTGTGGGCCGGCATCCCGTTCATGATGATCACGTTGCTGGGCGGGCTGCAGAACATCGACGGCGACCTCTACGAGGCCGCGGATGTTGAGGGGGCCTCGACCTGGGTCCAGTTTCGGCAGATCACCCTGCCGTTGCTGCGACCGGTCGCCACCGTGGCGATTCTGCTGGGCATCATCTGGACCTTCAACATGTTCAACATCATCTACCTGGTAACGCTGGGCAGCGAAGCGATCGAGAAAGACATCCTGGTCACCTACGCCTACAAGGCGTTCCGGCTGCAGGGCGATTACGCCGGCTCGGCGACATACGCGGTATTGATCCTGTCGATGCTGCTCGCGTTCGGCAGTTACTACCAACGCGTCGCCCACACCGAGGAGGGATCGGGACATGGCTGAGTTCCGCGGCAAGAAGACGACCGAACGATGGTGGCAACACATTGTATTGATACTTGCCTGCCTCTGGTCGGTGTTTCCGGTGTTGTGGGTGCTCTCGGCTTCGCTGCAGAGCAAAGAGGTCATCACCAGCAACCGCATGACCCTGTGGCCCGCCGCCGGCGTGACGCTCGCCAACTACGCGCAACTGCTGACCGACACGCCGTTCCTGTTGTGGTTCGGCAACTCGGTGCTGGTCGCGGCGGCGACGACGGTGGTCGGGTTGTTCCTGGCGGCGACGGCGGCCTTCGCCTTTTCGCAACTGCGGTTTCCCGGGCGCAAGACCGGGCTGTGGTTGTTCCTGTTCGTGCAGATGTTCCCTGGCGCCGTGCTGTTGTTACCGTTGTTCATGATCCTGAGCTGGTGCCGGCTGCTCGATTCGTATCTGGGGCTGATCATCGCCTACACCACGGTGTCGCTGCCGTTCTGCGTGTGGATGCTCAAGAGTTTCTTCGACACGGTGCCACGCGCGATTCTCGAGGCGGCCGAGATCGACGGGCTGACCCCGGTGCAGACCTTCTACAAGATCGTGCTGCCGTTGTCGTTGCCGGGCCTGGCGGTGACCGGTTTCTTCTCGTTTATCACCGCGTGGAACGAGTTCATGTTTGCCAACACCTTCCTGTTCGACTCCCGCAAGATGACCCTGGCCGTCGGCCTGAAGACGTTCCTGAGTGAAAAACAGAACTACTGGGAACTGCTGACCCCGGGCGCGATCCTGGTCACGCTGCCGGTGCTGCTGTTCTTCGTGGTGGCGCAACGGTGGCTGATTTCCGGGCTGACCGCGGGTGCGGTGAAGGGTTGACCGTGCTGCCTGCGTCCGCCCCGGTGACCCCCGAGGCCTCCAACCGAGATACGCAGACGATCTGCCCACCCACGGCACGCCCCGTACACCGGCGCGTGGTCATCGGTCTGCTCATTTTCATGGTGCTGGCGCTGGGCGCGTGGGTGCGCTGCCGCAACGCCGACCTGGTCTTCTTCGCGCCGGGGCGGGTGTTCTTCACGGGCGACAGCGACCCGTATCTGCACATGCGCATGGCGTTGTACACCTACGCCAACTTCCCGGCCGAATTGCCGATCGACCCCTTTTCGGGCTTTCCCGACGGCCAGAAAATCGGGTGGCCCCCGGGAATGGCCCTGGCGATCGCTCTGTTGACGATGGGCGTCGACCTGTTCATGCCGAGCGGGTGGCACCTGAACCACGTCGCGGCGGTCGTACCGGTGGGCGCCGGTCTGCTGTCAATCGCGCTGGTCATGCTACTGGCCCGACGTCTGCGGCTTGGCTGGGCCGGAACGCTGAGCGCCGGCCTGCTCTATGCAACGGCGCCCTATACCGCCTATGCCGGGATCCTGGGGGCCGTCGATCATCACGCGCTCGAGCCCGTGCTGCTGTTGGTTCCGGCGTTGCCATTGTTGCGATCGCTCGAGGAACCCGGGCGCCGGGGCCTTCTGCTCGCGGCGGGGTCGGGGCTCGTGGCCATGTGCGGATTCTGGTTCTGGCAAGGCCAGCACCTGCAAATCGGGTTGTTGTTGATCGCGCCACTGGCCACGTGGTTGGCGGGGCGAGCGACGACCGCGCGATCGGCACCCGGCGGGATGCGACCACTCACCCGGGCGGCGGCGTTCACCCTCGGACTGGCGGCGGGCCAGCCGCTGCTGCCGGAAGGTGCCTTGACCCTGACGGTCGGCGCCGGTCACGATCTCGGTGCGACGGTGCTGCACATGCCGGCCTTGTGGCTGGCCCCGGCCTTGCTGCTCGCAGTCGCCACCGTATTGGTTTGTATTGCTCGGCCGGCAACGCTGCCAACTCGCCTGTTGTGGTTCTGCGTGGCGGCCTTGCTTGCGGGTGGCCTCGCCGTGGGCAGCGGCATGACCGGTGATTTCGGCGTGTTGTGGCGGGTGGTGTTCAACAAGGAATCGGCGCTGCTGCGTCACGTGGGCGAGTATCTGCCGCTGCTACGCATCGCCGGCGATCTGCCGACCTGCCTGCGCCTCTCGTTCGGCCACGGTCTGGTGATCGCCGCCGGCCTCGCCACGCTATTGGCCTGGCGGCGCTGGCCCGTCCCGTTTGCCGCCTGGGTGCTGGTCACCGCCGTGCTCAGCCTGCAACAGGTGCGCCTCGTGTTCTACAGCACCCCATTTCTGGCGCTGGCCGCCGGTTACGGTTTTGCCGCCCTGTGGCAACGGTGCTCCCGGGGCATCTGGCGCGCCAGCGTGGTACTTGCCCTGACCGCCCTCGTCGGCTTCGACCTGCCTTTGATTACGGGTTTCACGCCGATGACCCGGGCCGTCTATCAGACGGCCGACTGGCTGGCCGCGGCGACCCCGCCAACCGGCAGTCTCATCGACACCCGGGTACGCCCGGCGTATGGCGTGATGGCGCCGCCGTTCATCGGCAATTTCATCGTCTACGTGGGCCGGCGGCCGACGATCGCCAACGCGCAGAACAGCGGCTACACCCGCTATGCGGCGTATGCCCTGGCGCATGACGAGAAGTCGGCTCAGGACGCGTTGGCGAGTGCCGGCGCGCGTTTCGTCATCGACACGCCCGACGCTGTCCTGCAGGAACGGCTGATCGCCGCCATCTGTCGACAAGCGGTGCCTCCCGGTGGTGGATTTGCCCGGCGTCTGCGCACGCAACTGCCCCAGTTGTCGGCCCACCTGCGCCCGATCTTTGTCTCGGTGGCCGCCGATGATGACGAAGACGAGACCGGTCGCACCGCGCCCGCAAGCGCGAGCGTGCACGCACATGGGAACGCCCCCACATTGGGCAGCGCATCTGCAACCGCCGCGCCGTGGGCACGGCGCAGTATCGTGGTTTACGAACGCGTGAACGGCGCCACTGTTGTCATACCTTGTATTTCCTCCGGTCCGGTCACCCTGCGCTGGGCCCTGCCGCTGCGCACGCACACGATTCACGTCGAACGGACGCTGGTGGCCAGCAACGGTCTGGCCATCGGCGTTATCCCGGCCCCCATCGAGACGGCCATCGCCTCGCCCACGCTGGCCAGTCGCCCCATCGATCTGGTGGTCACGACCGACGATGTCCACCGTGGCACGACGGTGACGGTACGATGACGATGCGCGTCCTGTTCATTTGGCCGGCGGTGCGCGGGGCCGACCTGCGCAACTTCCTGCCGCTCGGGTTCGGGCAACTGGCCGCCCATCTGCCGGCCGATGTCGAGGCCGAACTTTACGACGGTGTATTGACATCATCTTGCACCCTCGACGACGTCACCAGTGCCGTGGTCCGTTTTCAGCCACAGATCGTTGGTCTGTCACTGTGGAACTTCAACCACCCCGAAGTCGTGGCCATCGCTAAAATGGTGCGGCAGCGGTTCCCGCAGATCATCACCGTCATCGGCGGCCCCAGCGTCACCGGTTACGGCGAGCGGGTGCTGGCGGTCGTTCCCGGCGATTTCGCCATCGTCGGCGAGGGTGAAACCGCGTTTGCCACGTTGGTCGAGGCGGTGCGCCACGGGTGCGCCCACCCGCGCGGGCAGAACCCGCGCCTGACCGCAATCCCCGGGCTCATCTGGCGCGACGAGGCCGGGCAAACCCACGCCAATGACCCACGCCGCGAAGACCTTGCGGCAATCGCCCCGGCCGATCCCAGGTTCATCCGCCTCGACGAATACCTGCGAATGGGCTATGACTACGGCATTCATCCGGTCGGGCGGCCCCGACGCACCGCGCCGATCTGGACCACGCGCGGTTGCCCGTACTCGTGTCGGTATTGCACCGGCGGCCTGCACTTCGGCAGCAAGGTGCGCACCCGGCCCGCCGCTGCCGTTGTTGCCGAGATTGCGCGCCTGCACCGCGAGCACCGGATCAACGGGTTCAACATCATCGACGACAACTTCACGTTTCATCTCGACTACGCCAAGGAGGTGTGTCGCGGCATACTCGCGTTGGGTCTGCGCGACGTTTCGTTCTGCTGCCCGAACGGGGTGCGCCTCGAGCGCCTCGATGCCGAACTGCTCGCCCTGATGCGCCAGGCCGGATGGGCGTGGTTGTTTCTTGCCCCGGAGAGCGGCAGCACAAGAACCTTACAACGTATGCACAAACACCTCGATCTCGCCGTTGCCCGCGAAAAAATCCGCCTGGTCAAAGCCGCCGGTTTGCAGGCGTTCGGCTTTTTCATGATCGGGTATCCGGGCGAAACGCCCGCCGATCTGCGCCGCACCATGCGTTTTGCGGCCGCAGAACCGTTTGACGCGGTGGTTTTCACCTGCTTTCAGCCACTGGTCGGTACCCCGGTATTCGCCGATCTCGTGGCGGCGGGCGACCTCGTCGATGCCGCAATCGGGCATGACTATTACACCGTCACCTACGCGCCGCGCGGCATGACCGTCGCGCAGTTGCGCGCGTGGCGCCTGCTGGCCTTTGCCTGGTTCTTCGCGCGGCGACCACAGCGGCTGGCCACGCTGTTCGCGAGCTTCTCGTGGACCCGGTTGTTGGCGGTGTTGCGCAAATTCCTGTGAACGGTCGGCTTGACCCGGTACCGTCACAGCGGTAGCATCCGTTAGCCCAGCGGAGGTGACCTGACATGACCCAGAAGGTGCAGACCCCGGTGTCCGAGAGCGACAAGAAGATCCTCATCATCAATTGCGGCAGTTCATCGCTGAAATACGAGATCTACCGCATGCCCCACCGGCGCAGTCTCGGGCGCGGTCTCGTCGAACGCATCGGCGAGAAGGTCGGCAAGATCTGGCAGAACACCGAACGGGGCGACTTCAAGCGCGAACAGGCGATCCCGACGCATCGCGAGGCCATGGCGCTGGTGCTCGAGGCCATGCTCGACCCGAAGGTCGGCATCATCGGTTCGGTCGGCGAGATCGCCGGTATCGGGCACCGGGTGGTGCATGGCGGCGAGAAATATGCCAACTCGGTCAGAATCGACGCCGACGTCATTGCCGCCATCGAGAAGTTCGCGGAACTGGCTCCGCTGCACAATCCGCCGAACCTGATGGGCATTCAGGTGGCCACCGAGATGTTCCCCGGGCTTGGCCAGGTGGCGGTGTTTGACACCGCCTTCCACCAGACCATGCCGGCGGCAGCCTACCTCTATGGCCTGCCGCGCGAAATGTATGACAAATTCCGCATCCGCCGTTACGGGTTCCACGGCACCAGCCACCGTTACGTGGCAGCCCGGGCGATGGGCCTATTGAAGCGCTCGCCCGAGAACACCAACGTGATTTCGTGCCATCTGGGCAACGGCGCCTCGGTAACCGCCATCTCGCACGGCCGGTCGATCGACACCTCGATGGGGTTCACCCCGCTCGAAGGCGTGATGATGGGCACCCGCAGCGGCGACGTCGACCCGGCCGTGGTGCTCTATCTGCAAGACCGCGGTTATTCGTCGAAAGACCTCAACAACCTGTTCAACAAGAAGAGCGGCCTGCTGGGGCTGTCGGGCATTTCCAACGACCTGCGCGATCTCGAAAAGGCCGCCACCGAGGGTCATCAGCATGCGATCGAAGCGCTCGACACCTATGCGTACAAGATTCGCAAGTACATTGGCGGCTATGCGGCCAACCTGGTCAAGGTCGATGCCTTGATCTTCACGGGCGGCATCGGGCAATACGGCGTAAAGATGCGCGAACGCATCTGTCACCGGCTCGAGAACATCGGCATCTTCATGGATTACGAGCGCAACGCGACCAACGGTTCGGCCGAAGGGTTGATCTCGATGCCGCACTCACCCGTGTCGATTCTGGTGATTCCGACCAACGAGGAACTGCAAATCGCCATCGACGTCTACTCGATCCTGTTCCACGAGGACAGCGAGTTCAGGCGGCGCGAGAGCGACATCTCGATCTGACCGGCCCGCGTAGGGCGGCCCGCGGAGGGCGGCCCACGGAGGGCGGCCCGCAGCATTCCATCAGCGCAGGGTCATGCCATCCTCGTCATTCTCGGAATCAACGAGGGTGGGCGCAGTCTGCTGCCGAAATGCGTTGAACTCATCGAGCACAACCTGTGCTTTGCTTTCGGTCGACCAGGCATCGGTGATGTCGATGGTTTTGGCCGCCAGGTTGACGGCCAGCGTGTAGGTCTTCTGGCCCTTGCTGCCGACATGCTCGCGCACCCAGGGTTCACATGCGTCGGCGGGGGCGACCTTGTCGATCGACGCATTGATGAACCCGCGCGAGACCAGGTAGAGGCAGTGGTCGCGCAGGCTGAACAGATACACGTGCTCGACCCGCCGGCATTTCTCGATGAGCATGGCGAACAGCCCGAACCAGACGGCAAACGCGATGTTGGCCTGGAAGGTGTGCAGGTCGAGACGCTCGAAGAAACCGGCCGTGACAAACCCCGCCACAAGCATCAGGATCATCGCAGCGATTGCCCAGTACTCCGGACCGCCGGTGCAATCGAAGAAATAGAACTCGTCGGCGTATTTCGCGAAACGCTGGCGCACCGAGCTGCTCAGACGAAAGAAGCCGGTGCTGAGGAACACAGCAAAGGCGAGAATCTGCACGATGACGGCCGCCAACAGACCGCCGAGGAACTCGCGGCGCGACAGCGAGGTCAGCAACAGCGGCGTTTCGGCGCCGGGCATCGCCGCCACGGCCGCCCCCGAGGCGGTGTCCCGCATGTAGCACCCGACGAACCAGGCCCGTTTGGGCGCAAACACGTCGGCATCGATCCAGGTCGATGGCCGCGACATCTGACCGAGCGCGCCATGCGCCGACAGCCGCTTGTGCGTGGCGGTAACGACCGTGCCAAGCGACCGCAGCGGGTAATAGCGCTTCTGGCCGTCGACCAGCGAAAAGTTGGTCAGCGCCACGCGACGCAGGTCGGTCTGGGTGCGGGTGTTCTTGCCGCTGCGATAGGAATGGCGCCAGGCCACGTCAGCGACGACAATGCCGGTGAGACCAGTCGCCGACTCGAGGTTCTCGATGATGTCGCGGTGCATTGGCGCGGCGAAGCGCTCGGGGGCGAAAGCCACATCACCACCGGCATAGACGAGGTCGCCAGGTTTGGCGTCGGCACCACCGACGGCACGGCTGAGGTGCACGAGCAAGCGCACGTCGCCGTAGGCGTTGGCGAACATCATGGCGCAGGCCAACAGCGCCACGAGCGCCATGACCGCGATCCAGACGTTGTACCAATCCCAATGAAAGGTCTGGGTGACCCGCCCCGAAGGAGAGTGTTCCATGGTGACTCCTGAACGGCTTCTCTGACAGCGGAAACAACACGAATTATGCCAGGAACGGTCGTGCGATGCCACCTGGTAGTATAATGCGATCATCCGGACCGGCCATGGCCCGACGCCGTCGCCACCCGGTCAATCTGGTTCGACGAACAGCGGGGCCGATGCGCCCCGTGGAGGACACAACATGGCAACCACGCGCTCTGCCCTGCACCGACTCGCTTTCGTTCTGCTGTTCGCCGCGGTGGCTCTCGCCGCCCATGGCCAGACGCTCCAGACCCTCACCGGGACGATCCTCGATGCCGAGAAACACAAGCCGATTCTGCGGGTGCAGGCGTTTCTCGACGGCGCCCCGGTCGAGATGAAGGTCGACGAGGCGTCGGGCACCTTTGCCATCGCCAACGTCGTACCGGGCCGCCACACGTTGCGCTTCGAGAAGTTCGGCTGGTTCTTCTACGACGTGCCGGTCATGGTGCTCGCCGACGCGCCGCCCGACAAACTGGCGGTCACCGGGCAACTCACCTGGTGGGCCCGGGCGATCAACGGCTACCACGGTCTGGTGATCATGGTGCTGACGCTGCTGGCCAACGCGTTCATCATCATCGAATACTATGTATTGCCCCGTCCATCGACGGTACTGGTCTGGGTTGCCGGCATCCTGGGGCTGATCGGTATCTTGCTGAGCTGCACCAAGATCAACACCGAGCTGATCTTTCCATATATTGTATTTATCGTGGTGTCATTGGCGGTGACGACCTTCTCGGGGCAACGGTACGCAACGAAACACGCGGCCG
Organism: uncultured bacterium; assembly: GCA_964483805.1. Taxonomy (GTDB): domain Bacteria; phylum Muiribacteriota; class Ozemobacteria; order Ozemobacterales; family Ozemobacteraceae; genus CAZADH01. The sequence continues at coordinate 2,312 of CAZADH010000004.1, read as the reverse complement.
AGGCCGCCGTGGCCGCGGTGGCCGAGAAGACCGCTCTGCAGGCCGAGGTGGCGCAGCACGTACAACAGGGGCAGGCGATGATCGGCCGCGAGGGCGTCGCCCTCACCGACCTGCGTTTCTTCGGCAAGGGCGAGTTCGGCAACGAGATTCTCGAGGTCAAGTCGCGCAAGACGCTGTTGGCCAAGGGCACCCGCATTCGCGTGGTCGCCCTCGACAGCGACGTCTTGCTGGTCGACGCCGTGACCGAACCCGAGAAACCGGTTTAGTTACAGTTTTGCCTCGATGGCGTCGACGACCGTCTGCAAGACCTTGACCCGGGCAAACAGCTTGTCGTTGGCCTCGACGATCGTCCAGGGTGCATACGATGTACTACAATTGGCCAACATGTCGTTGATCGCGACCTCGTAGACCGGCCACTTCTCGCGGTTGCGCCAGTCTTCTTCGGTGATCTTCCACTGTTTCCACGGGGTTTCCTGGCGTTCTTTGAACCGCTGCAACTGCGTGTCCTGATCGATGTGCAACCAGAACTTGACCAGCACGGTGCCGAAGTTGGCCAGGTGGGCCTCGAACTCGTTGATCTCGCGATAGGCCCGCTGCCAGGCGGCCGCCGAGCAGAAACCCTCGATGCGCTCGACGAGCACGCGGCCATACCAGGTGCGATCGAAGATGGTCAGGTGGCCGGCCTTGGGCAGGGCCCGGGCAAAGCGCCACAGGTAATGGTGGTCGAGTTCCTCGCGCGTCGGGGCCGCAATCGGAATGACCTCGTAGCCGCGCGGGTCGAGATTCTCGGTGAGCCGCTTGATCGCCCCGCCCTTGCCGGCGGCATCGCAGCCCTCGAGCGCAATCACCACGGGAATGCGGCGGACGTAGATCTCGTGTTCGAGTTCGCGCAAGCGATCCTGCAGGTCTTTCGAACGCTTCTCGTAGGCATCGGGCTTGAGTTTCTGATTGAGGTTCAGGCCCGAAAGCACGGTGACGGTCTTGCCGGGCAGTTGGGCAGCGGCCTGGGCCGCCGCAGCCTTGGCCTGATGCCGGGCCAGCGCTTGTTCCCAGGCGGTGATGATGGTCTCGAAGATCTTGTTGAGAGCGTAGCGTTGATCGTGCGACTCGACGATGACCCACGGGGCCTGCGCAGTGTTGGTGCGTTCGAGCATCTCTTCGGTCGCCTCGATGTGCTCATCGAAACGCCGGTGCTGGCGACGCTCTTCCTTGCCGATCTTCCAGGCTTGTGACTTCTCTTTGCGAATGGCGCGGAAGCGGTCGGCCTGTTCTTTCTTGCTGATGTGCAGCCAGAACTTGAGCAGGACGGCGCCATCGTCGCACTGTTGCCGCTCGAAATCCATGATCTCTTCGAAGGCCCGCTGCCACTGTTTGCGCGTGACCCGTTCTTCGACGCGGGCGAAGAGCACCCGATCGTACCAACTGTGGTCGAAGATGGCCATGCGCCCACGGGCCGGCAACCGGTTCCAGAAGCGGACGAGGAACGGCCGCATCGCCTCTTCTTCATTGGGTGGATGGATCGGATGGACCTTGAAGCCGCGCGGATCGAGCGCGGGCATGAGCCGGTTGATGCAGGTTCCCTTGCCGGCCGCTTCGAGTCCTTCGAAGACCACGATGGTCGGGATACCCGCTTCCTTCATCTGTCGCTGCAGTTCGTTGATGCGGCGCTCGAGCGCCGGCATCTTCGCCTTGAAATCGGTTTTGGTCATCTTTTTGCCCAGGTCGACCATATCGAGCATGGTTGGTGCCTCACTCTCCGAATCGAGTTTTCGGCCGGCCACCGCCGACCACCCACCCGTCTATTGTGGCCGACGGTCGACGACAACACAAGTACCGCGTGCAACGACCCTCAACTCCTGACGTCGACACGCCGATACACGATGTATGCCGAACCTTGGCAGCGCACCCATGTCTGCCACCATGCCGCTTCGCGACCCGCTCGAGGTGGTCTGGGGCGATCTGCCGTTGCGCACCGTCGAGATTGGCGCCACCCCACGACGCAAGAGTAGCGAGAATGGAGCCCTCATGATTTTCTCGATGACCCTGGCCGTCACCGTCACCGCCCTCGTCATCCTCGTCATCCGGCCCGAGGTGTTATTAGACCGTCTCTGCGCCTTCCTGCGGTCGCACCGCATTCGCTGATCGCCACACCACGAGCACGACACCGGATCATCATGGAAGACCGAGCCACACCGTCAGTTGCATCGCCCTCACTCTGCGAGAGCGGTGTCCAGCCTCGCACGGCCGCCCGACTGTCGGTCGCCGAAGTGAGCCGCTTGACGGGATTGCCGCCGCACACGCTGCGGTTCTAC
>CAZADH010000003.1:74732-88664 GCA_964483805.1 uncultured bacterium | reverse complement strand
GAATACTGGATGGGCCGCTCCCTGGCGGCGCGCGCTCTTTCCGAAATGGGCGGCGATGCGGTGATGCCGCTGTCGGCGGCACTCGAGAGCGAAGACAAAGAGCGTCGCTTCTGGGCCATCAGGATTCTGGGCCAGATGAAGGAAGCATCGGCGTTCACCGAGATCAAGAAGTTCGTCAGCGACCCCGACTCCGAGATCCGCATGGCTGCAGTGCAGGCGCTGGGCGATTTCAAGCATCCCGAGGGGGTGCCGCTTCTCATCGGACGCTTCACCGATCCGTCGTGGGTGGTGCGCAAAGAAGCGGCGGCTGCGGTCGTCCGCGACGGCGACAAGGTGAATCACTCTCTGATCGGCGCGCTCAGCTCTGTTGAAGAAGATGTGCGTTTCTGGTCGTTGCGCTGTCTGGGCCAACTGAGACCCATCGGTCTCGTCGGTAAACTCGTGGTGATGCTGCGCGATCGCTCCTGGACGATTCGCAAAACCGCGTCCGAAGTCCTGGCCAGCCTCGGCGACGAAGCGCTGATGGAACTGTCGGATCTGGCCACCGAAGCGGATTCCGAGGTGCGCTACTGGGTGATCCAATCGCTCGGTCGCATCGGTTCGCAGATTTCGCTGCCGTTGTTGTTCCGCTCGCTCGACGATCCGTCCGAATCGATTCGCAGCGCGGCGCAGAAAGCGCTCGCCAACTATGGCGCCGGCGTTCTCGACGACCTTCTGTCGATGTTGAAATCCGATCGGCGACGGTTGCTCGAAAGTGTTGTTGCGACCTTGCAGCGCATGCCCATCGAGATGGTGATGCCGCGGTTGTTGCAGCACCTGGGCAAGCTCGACGAGCACCTCAACTACTGGTTGCGACGTGCCTTGGCCTGTTTCGCCAAGGAAGCCCGGCCCCAGGTTCTCAAGATGACCCAGACCAAGGCCGACGAAGTGCGGCGCCAGGCGTTGCTGTTGCTGGCGAAGATTGGTCGGCCAGAGGACGCCGAGATGGTTGTCGCCCGGATGAAAGACGAATACTGGCCGGCCCGTGTCGCCGCGGCCGAAACCCTCGGATGCCTCGGCAATCCGCTGGCGGTCGATTCGTTGATCGAGGCACTCGAAGACGAAGACGAAGATCTGGCGCTGGCGGCAGCTCGGTCGCTGGGTCAGATTGGCGATGACCGCGCGGTGCCTGGGCTACTGTTTGCCTTGACGCGCGAATCCTGGACCATTCGGGTGCGGGTCGTCGAAATGTTGGGACAGATGCGGGTGAAGCGTGCGGTCCCCGATCTGCTGCGGCTCCTCCACGACGATGCCATGGGCTTGCGGGGTCAGATCGTGCGGGCTCTGGGTCAGATTGGCCAACCGGAGTGTATCGATCCTTTGCTCAAGGCACTGAGCGTCGAAAGCGAATCGGAGATTCGCGTTTCGATCATTCTGGCGTTGGGCGACCTCGGCGATCGGGCCGCGGCCCCCAAGATTCTCGAACTGGTCAAAACCGGTCGCCCCTGGGAAGAAAGACGGGCCGCGATCAAGGTTTTGGGGCAGATGCGTTATGCCGAGGGCCAGCAGACATTGATGCAACTGATCAAAGACCCCGAACCTCTCATCAGCCGCGAGGCGATGGCCGCTTTGCGCCAGATCATGCCACCGGCCGATTACGACAAGCTCGACAAGGCCCTGCAGGCGGCCCGGCGCCGGCAGGAGCAGTTTCAGGAGGCGTTCCAGGACGGCATGCGCCAGATGCGTCAGGGTGCGGTGCGTGAGGCCGAAGAGTCGCTCAAGAAGGCGATCAAGATCAACCCGAAATCGGCCTACCCCTATTCCGCGCTGGGCAACCTGTTTTACAAGCAGGGGCGGTTGATCGACGCCACCAAAGCCTACACCATGGCTGTGAAGGTCGAGCCGCGCGACGTGAACCTCCGCCTGAACCTGGCCATGGTCTACTATCGCCGGCGGGCCTGGCGCGAGGCTACGGAGGCTTTCTCGGCGGTCGTGCAGATGACCCCTGCGGCCAGCCAACAGAACACGTATGCACGACGTATGCTCGAGCGTCTCGTGGCCGAAACGAAGGGGCAGGCCTGAGCGTTCGCGGCCGGTTCACTGGGTGGCGCCAAACAGCGGCAACACGTGGGCCGGGTGCCAGCGCGGCAGGCAGCGGGCAGCCAGCGCGGCCGTGTCTTTGCGGGCCGGCGGGGCGGGCAGGTCCAGCGCGCGTGCAGCCACAACAGGGTTTGGCAACGACCGTCGATCGATGGTGATGCCGCCGAGACGGCCGAGCGCCGTGTCGAGCAAACCCAGGGCGTGGGGCCACCTTTCGCGCAGGCGTTCACTCAGTTCTGCCCGTTGCACTGGTTGGGCCGCCTGCAGCAGCGCCAGCAGCAACTGACTGTCCCGCGACAGCGCTGCTGTATCCAGGGTGTGTGAGGCCAGTCGTTGTGCGAGTGGCAGGTCGTGAAACAGGTAATGCACGACGAAGAGATCCTGCGGACAGCGCCAACGGAGCCGCTGGCACATGTCGGGGCACATTTTCGCTTCGAGTCGCTGTTCACGCACGCAACGGCTTGGCGAACACCGATTTCGCCATGTTGCTGGCAGCGACAACGCCGCCAGCGACGAACTGCCCTCGGCAAACGGACACACCTGGCAACACATCATATTTACACTCCTTGGTTGACTTGCGTCGGTCGTGATCGAACCGATTCCGGTCTCCTGACTTCACCCTCAACATTGTTCGCCGAGACCGCTCGGGGAAAAAAAGTTTGCCGGCGATTTGCGATACAATGGAGGGGATCGATTTCATGGACCGCCGAGGAGGCCCCACGCATGAACTCCACCGTGCCGCCCGCCCACAATGGGCGCAGTGCCACGTTTCCCCACGGAGGGGAAACCGGGCCCGCTTGGAACACCGCCGAGAACCTGCCGGCCGGGCTTGCTTCCCGTATCGATGACTGGCGAGCGCAGCGCGGCCCCGAGTTGGCACGCGGGCGGTGCCTGCCGGGAGTCCTCGATCTGCACGTGCATGGGGCGTTTGGGTGGGACTTTTCGTGGGGCGATCCCGATCGGATCGAGACGATGCTCGATGGCCTCCTGGCCACCGGGGTGACTGGCCTGGTCGCAACCTTGATTACTTGCGATGAAGAAGCGCGTCTGCGAGCTTTACAAGATATTGCTGTTGTGGCACAGCGTCGGCGGCGGCCACCGGCCATCCTCGGGGTCTATCTGGAAGGACCGTTTTTGTCGGTAGCCCGGCGGGGATCCCACCCGGAAAGTCAGTTGTGGTCGCCCTCGCGGGCCGGGGTGGCCGATGATCTGAAACGGTGGCAGGATGCCGCCGGCGGGCTCATTCGCCTCATGACCCTGGCACCCGAATTAGAGGGTGCGTTCACACTCGCGGAACACGCGGCAAAACTGGGCATTCGCGTGGTTCTCGGCCACACCGATGCCGATCACGACATCGCAAAACGTGCGCTCGGACGCGGTTTCAACCATGTCACCCACCTGTTCAATGCCATGCGGCCGTTCACCCATCGCGACCCGACCGCGGTCTCGGCCGTGCTGGCCGATCGGCATGCCACGGTCGAGATCATCGCCGACGGGTTTCACGTTTTTCCGCCGGTGGTCGAGATGGTGGCCAATGTGATTGGTCCCGATCGGCTCGTGCTCATCTCTGACGGGATCTGCCCAATGGGCTTGGGCAATGGCGGGCACCGGGCCTATGGTCTCGAGATTTCGGTGGCCGATGGCCGCTGCACCATGCAGGAAACCGGTCAACTCGTCGGCGGCATCCGGCCGCTCCTTGAAGGATTGCGCACCCTGCACCAGGCCACGGCGATTCCGCCGGCCACCTTGATCGGTGCCGTGAGCCAGGTGCCGCGGCGCGTCCTGGGTACTCCCGTGGGTGGGCAGAACATCGCTTCTGCCCACGACGAGGTGTGGGTCGATCACCGCTGGAACTGGGTCGCGACGCGAGCGCAGAACCAGTGGTACTGGTGCTAGACACGCCACGCAACTGGTCGTTGTGCCGCGAGATGCCGATATCCCTCATAGCACTGCTCCAAATTGCAGGAGGGATGTTGCATGGCCCAGTCGACGCGATCGGAACAGATCCTGGATCGCCTTGCCGCCGGTGAGTCACTGACGAACCTGCGTCGCGAGATGAACCTCAAGCGCATCGATGTCGTTACCGCCGCGCTTTACGGAATCACAGAATTGCGCGAGGAATACCTGACTCTGCTGGCAAAGCGTCGCGCCCGCCGGTAAACGCCTCGCTCGAAGCCGCAGAGAAACACACCGGCCGGAGTCGGCATGAGATGCCGCCCCGGCCGGTGTGCCGTTGTTGGCGCAGTTCTGGGCTACGGTTTGCAGGCTGCCGCTTCTGTCTTGTCCCGCAGGGCCTTCCAGATTTTCTCGGCGGTGAACGGTGGCCGGGTGAGCCGCACCCCGATGGCATCGGCGATGGCATTGGCGATCGCCGGTTGTGGGCCATTGATGCAGATCTCGGAGACACTCTTGGCGCCGAATGGGCCGCTGGGTTCAAACGTCGGCACCAGCATGGCAACGATCTCGGGAATGTCGGCGGCACCAAAGATCTTGTAGTGCTTGAACGACGGATTCAGGATGCGGCCCCGTTGATCGAAGATGAAATCCTCGGTCATGGCGTAACTGATGCCGTTGAGCACCGCGCCTTCGACCTGGCCTTCGGCCAGTTGGGGGTTGATGGCTGTGCCGCAGTCGACGGCCGCGACGTATTTCTTCAGTTGGATGGCGCCGGTCTCGATGTCGATCTCGACCTCGGCGAAGTGCGCGGCAAACGGTGGCGGTGATGCGTGGGTGATGTGACTGCCGACCGCGGCGATCTGGAACTGATTCCGCTCGTAGAGCGCATACGTGGCGATCTGGGCGAAGGTCGCCTGACGCTTCTTGCCCGGACTCTTGACCACGCGGTCTTCGACCAGCAGATGCTCGGGTTTGTCTTGCAGCATGTCGGCGGCGACCTCGAGAATCTGGGCGCGGACCTTGGTGGCGGCGTTGATGACGGCGCCGCCGGACAAATAGGTCGTCGAACTGGCGTAAGCACCCACGTCGAACGGTGTCATGTCGGTATCGGAGCTGTAGACGATCAGGTCGTCGTGACGGCAACCGAGGGTCTCGGCGGCAATCTGCGCGAGGATCGTATCGGAACCGGTCCCGAGGTCGGTGGCGCCGACCAGCATATTGAACGAGCCATCGTCGTTCATTTTGATGAAGGCTGCGCCCATGTCGATTTCCGGAATCGAGCTGCCTTGCATCAAGCAACACATGCCGATACCACGTCGCTTGTTGCCGGTCGAGCCGGGGCGGCCGCGTCGGGCCGGCCAACCGATCTCTTTGGCGCCGCGGGAGATGCATTCCTCGAGGCCGCACGACTTGATGCTCATCGACACCCCGGCTTTGCCTTCGCCGAGCGCTTCGAAGATCGGTGAGGTCTCGCCGACCTCGATGTGGTTCTTGCGGCGGAAGTCGAGGGGGTCCATGCCGATCTGGCGGGCGACTTCGTCGATGGTGCATTCGACGCCGAACGCGGCCTGGGTCGCTCCGTAGCCACGGTATGCGCCGCCCACCGGCAGGTTCGTGTAGACGGTATCGCCAACGAACTCGACGTTCTTGGCCCGATACAGGGGCAGAACCTTGGAACCGCAGTTGGCCACGACGGTCAAAGCGTGGCTGCCATACGCCCCGGTGTTCGACAGCACCCGCAACGACAGCGCGGTAATCTGGCCGTTGCGCTTGGCGCCGATCTTGACCTTGACCCGCATCGGGTGCCGGGTGCGCGAACTCATGAACTCCTCGGCGCGGGTGAGTTGCCAGATGCATGGCCTGCGGGTGCGCAGGGTGACGAGAGCGCACACGTCTTCGAGCAACACTTCTTGTTTCGAGCCAAATCCGCCGCCAATGCGGGGTTTGATGACGCGCACATTCTTGAGCGGAATGCCCAGAGCTTGCGCCGTGATGCGGCGGGCATGGAACGGCACCTGCGTTGAACTGCGCAGAACGACGCGGTCGTTCTCGTCGAGGTGGGCCGTGCACGTGTGGGTCTCGATCGGCGTGTGTTGCGCGTATTGCGGGTAATACGTTTCCTCGACGACGACATCGGCCTCATTGAAGCCTTTCTCGACGTCGCCGACCCGGGTGTCGATGTGCGCGCAATGGTTGTGCTTCGGGTCGTAGAACGTGGGGATGGGCATGTGCGCGTCGGCCTCATCATGGATGACCGGAGCGCCGGGGTCCATCGCCTTCTCGAAATCCAGCACCGCCGGCAATTGCTCGTAGGTGACCTTGATCTTGCGGCAGGCGATCTGGGCGGCTTCGGGAGTCTCGGCAGCAACGATGGCCACGCGGTCGCCGACGAACCGGACTTTGCTGTCGAGAATGGCCGTGTCGTATGGACTCGGCTCGGGATATCCCTGACCGGCCGTGGTGTGCAGATGGCGCGGCACATCGTGATGGGTGAAGATCGCGACGATGCCCGGAACCTTTTTCGCTTCGACGGTGTCGATGGTCAGGATGCGCGCGTGTGGATGCGGACTCCCGAGCACCTTGATATGCACGTGCCGATTGAGATCGATGTCGGCCACATACTTCTGAGTGCCGCAAACCAACCCGAGGCCGTCGAGCTTGTGGACCGAGTGGCCGACCACCGCGCAATCATCGGTATTGCTGCGGGCGACCGGACCTTTCTTGGTAACCTTGGCGGGCGATGCCGCGATCGCCTTCGCCGGCTTTCTGGTCGAGACAGGTGTGGCCGGCTTCGTTGCGGCCGCGCGGGAAGGAGTCTTCTTGGTCTTGTTCGGCATCTCGACGTTTACCTCTTGCTCTTCTTGGCACTGGGGTTTCCGGGTGAGGCGGCATCGGTCTCGGTGCCGGACTGGACTCGCGCCTTCGCAAGCGACTTGGCGGCACGTAATACGGCGTCAATACGTTTTACATACCCGGTGCAACGGCACAAGTTACCGTCGAGAGCTTCCTGCACCTGGGCGGCTGTGGGCGCCGGATTGCGGTCGAGCAGAGCCTTGGCGGCAATGACCGAGCCCGGGTTACAGTAACCGCACTGCGTGGCGCCGGCGTCGACAAACGCCTGCTGCAGCGCATGCGGGTTCGTCGGCGTGCCCAGTCCCTCGACCGTGGTCACCTTGCTGCCTTCCACGCTGGCCGCGTAGATCAGGCAGGCAGAACGGGGCCGGCCGTTGACCAACACGGCACAGGCGCCACAATCGCCTTCACCACACCCCATCTTGACGCTCATCAGGCCGAGACGGCGCAGCGTTTCGAGGAGCAGTTCGCCGGGGGCAATGGTCACGGTGCGGACCGCGTCGTTGATCGTCAGTTTGATCTGCATTTTGTATTTACGCGTCCTTTCGTCAGGCCTGGGCCTTGGCCACGGCTTCGCGCAGGCAGCGTTCGACGTGGATCGGCAGAATGGCCCGTCGGTAATCACGCGAAGCGCGCAGATCGGAAGAGATCTCGACCTCGCCCGCGCAATGGGCCGCAGCGGCCGCGATGTCGGCCTGGGCCAGGCGGATCCCGACCAGCATCCGCTCGGCTTCCAGGCAACGCATGGGTCGCTTGCTCACCGCGTTGAGCGCGATGCGCACCGAATCGATCTTTTCGCCCGCGAGCGTCACCCGCACCGCGACATCGAGGATGCTGTAATCGTTCTTGGTCTTGGCGACCTTGACGAACGCAGTACCGGTGCCCTTGCGGAACTCGGGCACGCGGACCTCGACGAGGATCTCGCCGGGGGCAATCTCATCGCGAGGACTCTTGGCGAACAGCTTGTCGGCCATGAGGATGCGTTCGTCACGTTGCCGTTGCAGGACCACCTTGGCATCGAGGGCCAGCAGCGCCGGCGGCAGGTCGGCCCACGGAAACGCGGTGACGACATTGCCACCGACGGTCACCGAGTGCCGGATCAGGGTCGAACCGATCTGGTGCGCTGCACAGCGCAACAGCGTGCCGGCCGGTCCCTGCAGGTTTTCGGCGGCAGCGACATCGGCCACCGGTGTCATCGCACCAATGGCATATCCATCTTTGTTTTTCCGGATATAGGTCATTCCGGTCAACGAGAGGTCGACGAGTCCGTCTGCTTTGGCATCGAGATGCACGGCCAGGGTGGTACCGCCCGCCAGCACGATGTTGCGTTCGTCTTTCTTGGCCAGCAAGGTGCAGGCATCTTCCACCGTCCGCGGACGGTAAAACCGTGACAGTTGAGTGTGCATGGCCTCTCCTTGTCGAATTGCTCCGGTCTGATTCGGATTGCCCCGCAATCAGGCAGGAATGGCTCGCGCGGTCCAGGAATCTGACCGGTCTGAGAACCGCAACGATTATACCAGAAACAGGTTCGGAACCGATCAGTTTTCGTCATGCCCGCGCTGATCATTGGTTGGTCATCGCGCTTGAGCCGGGCGCGAACCTTGGCGTAGCATGACCCCATGCAACTTGTGGCGCTGTCCGAGCATGTCCGCCTGGTGGCTTCGCCGATCAACGTCGGCGTCATTGTGCTCAACGATCACGAAGTGGCGTTGGTCGATACCGCGTTGACCGCCCAGTATGCCCGCAAGATTCTGGGGTTGGTGCAGGACTGGGGTTACCGGGTGACCGCCATTCTGAACACCCACGCGCACGCCGACCATGTTGGCGGTAATCGCCAGATCCACGCCACCACGGGTTGCCGCGTGTTCGCTCCGCCAATGGAGGCGGCCGGGATCGAGTATGACATGATGTTGCCGATCGGGCTCTACGGCGGAGTGCCGCCCGATACGCTGTTGAACCGCTTCACCCTGGCCGAGCCCTGCCCGGTCACCGATCGACTCGAGGGAGAAATCGCTCTGGGTGACCGACGCATCCGAGTCATCGACCTGCCCGGTCACAGCGTCGATCAAAAGGGGCTGATCGTCGATGATGTGGCGTTCATCGCCGACTCGGTTTTCGCGACATCGCACATTGCCAAGCACCGCCTGTTGTACTGTTTCGATCCGGAGCGGCACCTGCGCACGCTGGCGTTTCTGCGCGATGAGGTGCGGGCGGCCACCTACGTGGGCGGGCATCTGCCGGTCGTTCACGACCTGGCGCTGCTCGTCACCGAGAACCGGCAGCACCACGAAGGGATGTTCGCGTTGATCCTTTCGTTGCTGACCGGACCGGTTCCCTTCGATCGACTGCTCAAGAATCTCCTGCATCACCTCGGCATCCGCCCGCAAGGCTGGGAACACTTCTTGTATCGTTCGACGCTCAAGGGTTATCTGACCGGGCTGTGGCGGCGAAAACAGGCCGACTTCAAGATTCTCGACAACCTGTTGGTCTGGTATCGTTTGGGGCCGAGCGATGACAAGCTGCCGCAGAAGAAACCATGATCGTCCGGAAGTGCAAGGCAGCGGAACATGAATATGTATAATGTAAATACGTGTGCGCGCATTCTCCTGGTGCTGGCCCTCTTCGCCGTCCACCTGCAGTGTGATGGGCAGACCGGGCACCTGATCGACATGAACTGGCAACCGGGCGACGGGAGTCGCGAGCGCTACTTCGGAAGTCAGCCCGGGCGCTCGGGCACCTTCACCCGGGGCGAAACCGAGCAGGGCCCGGGTCATGGTCCGCTGCTGCAACTGCGTTTCCAGGCGCACCCGGGTGCCGTCGGCCGCGAGGCCCGTCGTCTCGTCGATGAGGTCCGTCGGTTACGCGCACTCAATGCGTCGGCTGCGTTAGTGACGCCGACCGAGATGACCGGGGGTGAGGTGAACCAGTTGCACCAGGTGTTGCTCGACGAAGCGGTCGACGCGCTGGCGACCGTGCCGCACGCTCTTTCCTCCGATCGGGTCAACGTTCGTCTCGGTCAGACCGGGTCGGCCGGTGTTGCGCTGCCGGAAGCCGGCACGTCGCCAACGGAGGATGCTCTTGTCGCCTCCGGTACGTCCCTGCCGGCCACCGGTACGATTGCTCTGCCACCGCCGATCGCGTCTGCGACCATCGCGTCGCCGACGCCGCTGGCCTCTGCGGGGGCGCCCCAGTGAGTCGGCTCGTCATCATTTCGGCTGTCGATGCCGAGCAGTTGCGCCAGGTGCATGCGATTCGCGATCGCGTCTTCGTCCGAGAACAGGGCGTGCCGCCGGAACTCGAACACGATGAGATCGATGGGGTTGCCCATCACGTTCTGGCCAGTATCGATGGCGCTGGGGTCGGCACCGGGCGCGCCTTTGCGCGGAGGGAGCATCCCGGCGAGGCCGGCATCGGCAGGGTCGCGGTGGTGGCCGAAGCGCGTCGGCAGGGCGTCGGCCGGGCCATCGTTCTGGCGTTGCTCGACTGGTGTCGGGCCACCGGATTTCGCGTGGTGCGAATCCATGCGCAATGTTATATTGCCGGTCTCTACGCTCAACTCGGCTTTCGCCCCGTGGGTGAGGTGTTTCTCGAGGCCGGCCTCGAACATGTCGAAATGATGCTGGCGTTGCCGGCGGCGACGCCGGTAACCACATAAATACGCGGTAAATACTTAATGCTACACTCTGCCGGGGCGGGATCCGGCCTGGAGGAATCCATGATACCGAGATGGCTGGCTGTGGGTGATCGTCGCGTCGTTGTTGCCTTGATTGCCGTTCTGATCTGGTTCGGCGCGGGTCTGGTTCAGGCCCAGACCCCGGCTTCTTCGACCCCGGCCGTGGGCACCATCAAGGTGCCGATGGCGACAGCGACGCACGCGATTGCCAGTGGGCCACGGGATGCTGCGGATCCCGCGGTCACGGTTCCTGCGGTCGTGGCCTCGCCGGCGGCTGAACCCTTGGCGCCCATCGTTTTCCCAACGGTGACCCCAACGGCGCCGGCGTCTTATGTGGTGCCGATTACGGGGAACACCGTCACCTTCGCGCCACTGGCGCGCTTTCACGGCGATCCGGTGATCCGGTTGCCCGACGTGTTGCATGCCGGCTTGTTCAATCGTGGCCACGACGTGGAGTTGCGGCGGTACGCCACGCAGGCGCGTCAACAACAGGTGACGCCGATCGTGACGACCGGTTTGCCGAATCGCATGCAAGACAATGTATTGACGATGCGCCTGCGGGCCGTGATGCTGGGGGTGCTCGATCGACCGGCGCGCGCGCGCTTGACCCAACGGTTGCTGGGGCGCGTCTTCGCGCACCTGGAGGTGCGTGAACGGCGCGAGTTCACCCGGTTGTTCGGCAGTCTGAATGCCCCGGTCTGGGACATTCATGAGCGGGCCCGGGTGCGTTTTCTGGAACAGGGTCATACCGCGTCCGCATACATTGCGGCTCTGCACGGATTGGCTTCCACCACGCCGCTGACTCCGTGCGGCGACATCCTGGCCGAGGCGTCGGGAAGCGTGGCCCTGGCCAATCTCTATGGTCTGGCGTTCCCGGCTGAGGGTGAGGCTGCGGCGCTGGCTGAGGCTTTGGGCTCTGCGGCGGCAACGCCGGAAGCACAGGCGTTGATGGCCGCATACCGCGAAGCGGTGCCGTGGCACCTCGAGGCCGTGAAGTTTCTCTGTTGTGCGCGTTGGTTGGATGGCGAATCGCTGTTGGGGCGTTGGCAGCGTCAGTGGCTGGCACGCCAGGTGGTTCTCGAGGAACCGGCCTTTGCCCCGGCCCTCGACGCAACCCGTCTGTTGACGGGCGTGCCCACGTTGCCTGGTGCGATTCGCCAACGTTGGATTGCCATCGACGGGCGGCCGTTCTCGGGGGATCTCACCACGGTGGCCCGTCTGCTTGCCCGCGGCACCTTGCCAACCGGGGGCGACCGCATGCGTCTGCCCGGGTTTGACGGCGATCTGCTCGGTTGGAATTTGCGGGGTTGGGCCGGCGAACTGCTGGTGCCGCAAGACACCTTGTTCGTTGCGCCCGGGTTGCCCTTGTGGGCGGTCTACGATCTCGTGCCGGAAGGTCTGTCGACGCTGCTCCTGTCGCGGTGGGCCGAGGTGGATCGCAGTTGGCGACGCCTCGGGAGCGGTTGGGTTCTCGTGCATGATCCGCTGGTGCATGGCGTGCTGACCCAACTCGTTGTCGACGAGTTGATGCCGAACCAGGTCGAACTGTTTCCCGAGATGGCATTGGGCGGCCTCGAACGGTGGGCACTGCACGGTCGACTGGCCGAACGCTCCCCATTCTGGGTTGGTCGTCAGTTGGTGCCGATTCTGCAGAGCCAGAAGGTCAAACCAGGCAAGTTGCGCGAGGCGATTCGCCTCTACCCGGATTCGGCCCACTACTGCCTCGGTTTCGCCTACCGCGGCGATCCGCGAGCCCCGGTGCGCCGTCTGCGGTTGCAGCCGCGCCTGTCATGGGAAGCCTTGCCCGGATTGCGGGTGAAGGTCTCGGCCGATGGACTGCAACCCACGAGCATCGCGCGTGAACTCGATCTGCCCTTCTTCGAAGGGGCCTTGAAATACCGCGATCAACGGCGGCTCGGGATCGAGACGAAGTAATACGTTGTGTGTATTTGCCTTGACGCAAACGGGGCGTGACCGCCAGTGGTCACGCCCCGATGGATAACGATCAGACCGGTCACGTCTTCAGGTTGAGGCCTGAAGGCAAACGGTATCGTTGGTCAGGTCTATTTGTTCTTGTTGAAGCAGTCTCGACAGTAGACCGGCTTCTCGCCAGTGGGCCGGAAGGGAACTTCGGTCTGCTTTCCGCATTCCGCGCAGGTTACCTCGTACATTTGTCGCTGACCGCCCGGGCCTGCTCCGCGTTGCGACTTGCGATTGTTGCGGCAGGGTTTGCAGCGAACAGGCTCGTTTTCGAAGCCTTTTTCTTTGTAGAATTCCTGCTCGGAGACGCTAAAGATGAACTCATTCCCACAATCCCGACACGTGATGCGCTTGTCTTCCATGGTTTTTGAACCTACCTCGAGATAATGAAATAGACCCAGACCAAGTACACCTTCCGGAAGCGGCTGCCAGATTGTTAACGCCGTCACCACCCTTTGCTGCCTGATTCTCCAAAAAGTCGCCTGGTAGAGGGTTGTTGGTAGAAAGTTTAACAAACGTTGGCCAAGACTGTCCAGCAATTGACGTGTCATTTTCTGGACAAAGTTGAAAACACGCCCGCGAAAGGGAACGATGCGAGGCCGAGAACGCCGTGTACACTGCGCCGAATGCGCCGTATCAAACGGAGTCCGGGCAGTTGTTGCCGGTCCGAAAAACTGCTACGCTTTGGGGCAGCATGAATGCATCGGGTCCCAACACGTACCGGGTGTTGTTGCCGTATACCGAGACACCCAACATCAAGAAACGCTTCACCGTCGAATACACGGTCGAGGCGGCCGATCGTCGCGCCGCTCTGGTCGAGGCCGAGAAGGAGTTCTACGCGTATACGCGCTACAACTCGGCGTCATGGGTGCGGATGCTGCAACCCGAAGGGATCCGCATCTGGCGGCTGATGCCTGACCTGCCTCAGACCCCGGCGTCGATCGATGCCCTGGTCGAAAACCTTGCCCAGAGCGACACCGACGTGTTGTACAACACCCTGCGGGCCCTCGGTGACCTCGAAGATCAGACTGCGGCGCGAGCCGTTGCCGGTCTGATGAACCATTCCGATGCCGAGATTGCGGCATTGGCCGTCGAAACATTGGGCCGACTTGGTGACGTGGGTTACGTCGACGATATCCTGTCGCGGTTTGACGACAAGGCGACGGCACGCATGCGTGCCTGCGTTCTCTCGGCCCTGGGCCGGCTCGGCAAGGTCGAACATACCCGACTGCAAGACGTGCTGTCTCGGGCTCTGGGTGACGACGACACGCGGGTGCGGGCCAACGCAGTCGAATTGGTCGAGAGGCTGCAGTTGCCCGATGCTCCGCGGGTTCTGGTGCCGTTGATGGGCGACGAGGACAACCGGGTGCGGGCCAACGTGTTGAAAGCCTTGTGGAATTCGCACGACCGTGAAACGTTGGTGACAGCCCTCGAAGAGATGGTCAAGGCCA